>JAJZCR010000010.1 GCA_021851715.1 Planctomycetota bacterium | reverse complement strand
CATTCTGTCTGGTATACCCCAGACTCGAAGGTGACACTTCTATTTCGGCTAAGGGGTGACAATTCTACTTCGGTACAACAATCAATCCGCACACCCGCTATCCAGAGCTTTGAGCTTTTGGCCGGTCCGCACCCGCGATGCCACCGCAGCTCGGCTGCGGATTCAGTCGCTGGTAATGCCGCTGTCCAGCCCCCATTTATGACTCCACTTGTGCGTATAGGTTTCGAGCACATTAACATTCCTACATCTCATATTCTATGACAATTAAGTCACCATACCAGGCGTAACGAATCGTCTCCGGGAACCTGCATCCCGGCCAGAGGGAGGAGAGTTGCAAGGCCGGGTGGGGGTGCGGGGGAACAAACTGTAATACTCCCACAAAACTGGGCGCGCTGCGTATGACGGCATGGCTGCGTCGGCAAGGCTTGGCGGTGGGGGCAAAACGTGTACAGCGATTGATGCGGCAGATGGGCCAAGGCTGCTGGCGATTCTGCTGCCACCGAGATTGCCAATGAGGTTGCCGGATGGCGGGCTGCGATCCCAGCCAACATCGTCAAGTTCCACACGGACCGGCAGGGGGTACTGTCTTGGAACGTAGGAGACCGGCGCGACGTTTACGCGATAGTCACCGGCGTTCGAGACATCAGCACCAAACGCTCCTACGTGACGCTGGCTGTCCGTGTGCGTCTGCTTTCCTTCAGAGTCCCGCAGCCGGTCTCGAAATCTGGGAAAAAACAGACCATGGAGCCTCGGGTGAAATTCATTCTATTGCTGGCCAGCGGCGGCAAGTTGAAAGCCACCGTGTGCGTGCTGCATGCAGGCGTATACCACATTGTATCCATGGGCATGAAGATGAATCTTCCTGCCAAACAGGTTTTGAAAGTGACCTCTGTGCCCGGACCCCAGCCAACCCCACCGATGAAAAAGTAACAGCCCGCTTCACGGACAGGTTTGGCTGTGCCCGTACCGTGATTTTTATATTCCTGTTACGAATGGTCGAAACCGTTTCCACGGCGGATACTTGTGTCGTCGGACACCTACCCCGGAGAACGGACAAAACGGCCTGTCAAACTGTACCAATTCTGTTTGCAAAAAATGGTCAAAGTTGAGCTTAATGGACCGCCATCTTGCGCATCGCTTTGGGACTGCGGAGCAGCAACACCAGCGGAATGCAGGCCAAGCACATGAAGCCCAGCAGCCGAAAGTCATGCACGTAGGCCATGGCCTGGGCCTGCTGTTGCAACTGCTGGTAGATGATGCCATAGGCGAGGTGAGTGGCGGCGGCAGGCGAGCTTTGGCGTGGTAAGACGGCGGTGATGGCTTTAACGGTAGGATGAAAATTAGCATGGGTGGTGGAAACTTTGCTGACCAGCATATTTTGCACCCATTGGGAATGCCGTGCCAAAAGAGTGGTGGTAATGGAAATGCCGATGGCTCCGCCAATGTTGCGCATGAGGTTATAGATGCCGGCGGCATTGCCGATCTGGTCGTTGCGCAGCGTGCTCATGGTGGTAACGCTGAGGGGAATAAAAAGCATGCTCACGGCAAACCCATTGACGATGATGGGCCAGGTGACACTGATCATGCCAATGTCCAGATTTACCTTTCCCAGGGCGAAACTTGTCCACGACAACAGGGCTAAACCGGCGATGACAAAGATTCGGGTATCGAACAAATTCACAATTCTTCCAATGATTAAGATGGCGACAATGGAGCCCAATCCCCGCGGGCTTACCGCCAGGCCGCTTTGCAGAGCCGGGTAATTGAGCAGAGTCTGCAAAAAGAGCGGCAACAAAGCCGTGGTTCCGTAAAGCACCATTCCGATAGCCAATACAATGGCGGTGCCGGTGGCAAAGTTGCGGTTACGCAGCGCCCGCAAATCCACGACGGGATGTTCGGCGGTGAGTTCCCAAATCAGAAAGGCCAGAAAGGCGATCGCCGCAACGACCACCAGCCAACGAATATAAATAGCGCCGAACCAGTCGGCCTCCTGGCCTTTATCGAGCACCACCTGCAAGCAGGAGAGCCATATCGCCAACAGGCCAAAGCCGATGACATCCAACGTGGTTTTAGCGGCATTGCGGATATAGGGAGGGTCTTCGATAAAGGATGCAACCATCATCGCAGCGATAACGCCTACCGGCACATTGATGTAAAAGACCCAGCGCCAGGTGGCGGAATCGGTAATCCACCCGCCCAGCGTTGGGCCGATGATGGGCGCGAAGATAATGCCAAAGGTATAGAACGCCATGGCCTGGCCGCGTTTGGAAGGTGAGAAACTTTCGAGCAAAATCGCCTGGGCACTCGGTTGCAGCGCCCCACCGCCGGCACCTTGAATGACGCGGGCGATAATCAGGGTCTGAATGTTGGGGGCCACTGCGCAGGCCAGGGATCCGAGGGTGAAAATGCCGATGCAAACCAGCACGAATCGCTTGCGACCAAAAGTTCGGCTGAACCAGCCGGTGGTGGGCAGGATAATGGCGTTGGATATCAGGTAACTGGTCAGGACCCAGGTGGCTTCGTCCGGGGTGATGGAAAGACTGCCCGCAATATGGGGCAGTGCCACATTGGCAATGGAGGTGTCGAGCACTTCCATAAAGGTGCATAGCATGACGGAAACGGCGATCAGCCATGGATTTACACCTGGCCGCCAGGTTGCGGCAGTGAGATGGGGAGCAGGTTTAGCGCTTAGCGCGGTCATAGGTTGGAGGTCTCTTTGCTCAGGCGTTGGCCACCACCCGCCTGACGGGTTCAACGATTGTACGGATCATAGGCAGATGCGACAAGGTTGGCAGATTCTGACTCGCCGGTTAATCTCGCCATGGCACAGGTGCATGCAAAAAGGGCGCTCGGATGACAGAACTACCACCGTTACCAGCGGGATTTAAGGTTGAATCGGAATTTCCCATTACCGGGCGATGGACGTTTTTGAATCATGCGGGTGTGGCACCCATTTCGGCGCGGGCGGCGGCCGCGATCATCGAGTTTGCCCGGCAGGCTCGGGATGATGCCTACCTGACCGGTCACTGGTATCGTCGGGCGGAGGAGGTGCGTAAACTATCGGCCCGGCTGATCAACGCCGCTCCGGATGAGATTGCTTTTGTCAAAAATACCAGTGAGGGGCTGGCGTTTGTGGCCAACGGGCTGGATTGGAAGCCCGGTGATCGCATTGTCAGCAGCAGCGTGGAATATCCATCGAATGTGTATCCATGGATGGAGGTGGCGCGGCGGCATGGTGTAACGCATGTCATGGTACCGGAAAAATTTGGCCGGATTGAAGTGGAGGATATTTTGGCCGCCGCCTCCGCCGGGCCTACGCGACTGCTGGCCTTATCGCAGGTGGAATATGCCAGCGGCTTTTGCCATGATTTGGAGGCCATTGGCCAGTTTTGCCGCAGCCGCGACATTTATCTGTGTGTCGATGGTATTCAGACCTGCGGTGCGTTGCCGGTAGATGTGCGGCGAATGAATATCGACTTTCTTTCGGCAGATGGGCATAAGTGGATGCTGGGACCGGAGGGTGCGGGTATGTTTTTTTGCAGGCGTGAATTACTGGATCAGCTTCGTCCTGAAATCGGCTGGATGAATGTGATTAACGCCGATGATTATGGCCATTATGATTTCACGCTTAAGCCGGATGCAAGGCGCTTTGAATGCGGTTCGTACAATATCCCGGGGCTGCTGGGGCTGGGAGCCTCTTTGGATCTGATCTTGGAAGTAGGAATGGAAACGATTACCAGCCGGTTGTTGGCGCTGACGGAGTATTTATGTCATCGGCTGATGGACAAGGGGTACCAGGTGGTGAGCAGCCGCAAGGCCGGTGAACAAAGCGGCATTGTTTCGTTCACCAGCCGCCAACACAATCAACATCAATTGGTTACCCGGCTTCAGGAGCAGCGCATTGTGATTGTGCTGCGTGAAAATCGCCTCCGGGCTTCGCCGCACTTTTACAACTCGCTGGCGGACATGGATCGGCTGGTGGACGCCCTGCCGCCGGATCGGTGAATGGGCAACTTGGGCATCACAGAGCGATCTTTGGAGATATTGATCCGGGGTTGCCGAAGCCCCGGCAACAAAATTGCGGCTAAAGCGTTAAGATGTGGGGGCGGAAACATCCGCCCAGGGCACCCGTCATTGGAGCCTGGGGGCTGCAGGTGCAGCCATAGAACTTTGACGCAGTGATAAACCCGGCATGACAACAACAGCAGGAGTAAAGGCATGGCAGGTGAAGAAAGTTCCCCGGTGGAACAGTTGCGACAAGTTCGCGAGGTGATGATCCACGAAATACGCAAAGTCATCGTGGGCCAGGAAGATGTGATTGACGCTCTGCTCATCGCCCTGTTTTCACGCGGGCACTGCCTGTTGGTGGGTGTGCCGGGGTTAGCCAAAACCTTGATGATTTCCACGTTGGCCAAGGTGCTGAATCTGCGATTCAACCGCATTCAGTTTACACCCGACCTGATGCCCTCGGATATCACGGGTACGGATATCATTCAGGAAGATGCGCAGACGGGCAAACGGGTGTTTAATTTTATCCGCGGTCCGATTTTCACCAATATGCTGCTGGCGGATGAAATCAACCGTACTCCGCCAAAAACCCAGGCGGCACTGTTGCAGGCCATGCAGGAATACCAAGTGACCGCGGGCGGACAGACGTATCTTCTTGAGCCGCCGTTTTTTGTGCTGGCGACGCAAAATCCGGTGGAACAGGAGGGAACGTATCCGCTGCCGGAAGCCCAGTTGGATCGCTTCATGTTCATGGTGAAGGTGGGTTATCCGACTCGGGAAGACGAGCGTAACATCGTTAAAAGCACCACCGCCGAAACTCGCACCGAACCGCTGCCGGTGCTTTCTTCAGAGGATATATTATCCATCCAGAAAATGGTGCGGCGCATTCCCGTGAGCGACCATGTGGTGGATTACGCGGTACAACTGGTGCGGTGTACCCGCCCGCATGAAAAAGACACGCCCGATTTCATCAACAACTGGCTGACATGGGGTGCGGGGCCGCGGGCGGCGCAGTACCTGGTGATGGGGGCCAAATCGCGGGCGTTGCTGCGTGGGCGGCTGAATGTCAGCACGGATGATATTCGCCAGATGGCCAAGTTGGTGCTGCGGCACCGCATTATCACCAACTTCAACGCTGACGCCGAAGGCATTGATTCGGATGCCGTGGTGGAAAAACTGATTCAAACCGTGCAGGAACCGTCGGCCGACGCGTATAAGCCCGCGCGAACCGCCTGACAGCCGCCTGATCACAAGGATGCACAAAAGTCCCACGCCAGGGGGATCGCCGCTATAATGTTCAAGCGTGTGGGATTGTCCTTTTTGAGGGATACGGTTTTAGTTTGTCGCAAGATCGTCGAGTTCAACTTTCCGTTACGGCGGAACGAGCCATTTTGGTGGCGGTGCTGTTGCCGAATTCATCGGCGGATTTGCGTGATCCGCTGGGGGAACTGGCAAGCCTGGCGCACACCGCCGGGGCCAAGCCGGTGGAGCGTGTGGTGCAGCAGCGCAAAAGCATTGATCCGGGAACATACATTGGCCGCGGGAAAGCGGAGGAAATTGCCGCGATGGTCAAAGCCCTGGAAGCGGACGTGGTGCTTTTTGACAATGACATGCTGCCGCACCATCTGCGGGAACTGGAAAAAATTTGTGATTGCAAAATTCTGGATCGCAGCGAACTGATTCTGGATATTTTCGCCACCCGGGCGCGGACCCGCGAAGCTCAATTGCAGGTGGCCCTGGCTCAGCTTGAATACACGTATCCGCGGCTACGGCACATGTGGAGCCACCTGGAACGCATCGGTGCCGGAGCCGGGGCCGGTGTGGGCGCTCGCGGCCCGGGCGAAATGCAGTTGGAAATAGACCGGCGCCTGGTGCGCACGCGGATATCCGAGCTTAAAAGTCGCATCGCGGATGTGCAGGCCCGCAAAACCCGTGAAGTGTCCACCCGCAAACGGGAACATTTCACCGTCAGCCTGGTGGGCTACACCAACGCCGGAAAAAGCACGCTGTTTAACACCTTGACCGGCGCGGATACCTTCGTGGAAGATAAACTATTTGCCACGCTGGATACCAAAACCCGCACCTGGCGGCTGGCTGCGGCCCACAGTGCGCTGGTCTCGGATACGGTTGGCTTTGTGCGGGATTTGCCGCACCACCTGGTGGCATCCTTTAAAGCTACGTTGGAAGAGGCCACGCACGCGGATCTGCTGCTGATTTTAGTGGATGTTTCGCATCCCCACGCACTCAAGCAACTGCAAAGCGTGCAGCGGGTGCTGGTGGACATCGGATGCGGCGAACAACCGGCCCTGCTTTTATTAAATAAAATTGATGCAGTGGCTTCACCGGATGACCTGACATTCTGGCGGCTGACTTTTGCGAATGCTTTGGTCATCAGCGCCCGCCACGGTAATGGCATTGGCGTCCTGGGTGAGGCAGTGCTTTACCAGATGCTTGGGCAAAATTTGAGGGCCCGGATTGCCGTGCCGCTGGACGACCCGCGCGGCATTACCTTTGTGGAGAAATTTGCCGTCATCAACGGCCGGGATTATGAATCGCGGGCCGGACAAGCCGTCTTTAATGTGGACATCAGCCAGCGGATCATGGACCAGATACACAACCATGTCCGGTGCCCCACGATTATAGAATGCGTTCCCGCGGGCGGCAGTTTCATCGAAAAAGCCTGCAGTGTACGTACGTTGATTCCGGAGAAGCTTCAGACCGATCGTGCAGTGGAAAATGGCAATGTGTAGATGGACGAATATCCCCAGGATTTTCCAGTGGAAGATCGGGACAATTTTATAAAATTGGAGCTTTGGCCCGGCGGCCTGGTTGGAAAAGACAGCGCCGTTGTGCGCGGTTAACAGGGGGGATCTGAAGCTGCGCCATGGGTTGCCGGTGCAGTACAGCGTACACATCAAAGGGCTGACATTTTAGCTTCCGGCCGGCGGCATCGGAGGCGGTTCACTGGTATCAGTGGAAATGATGGGAGCCGGCTCCTGGTTGGGAAAAAATTTGAAATACAGAAAGATGTTGGCGCTCATGACGGCGGCATAGATAAAAAAAGGCACTTCCACCGCGGAAAGATCAAATAAATAACCGGTGCACAAAATGGCTCCGGAAGAGGCGGATACCCGTGCAACCTGATTGGCCGCCAGGGCCCGTCCCACATCATCGGAATGAACGCGGCTGGTGATTGCGGTTTGCTGGGCAGGCAGTGCGGCGATGCGCAGGGCGGGCGTAATAACGTAAATAATCAGGGCAAAATCCAGGTTATGCCAGACGGCCATAACCACCAGCAGCACGGTTCCCAAAGCCCTGGTAAAGGCGATACTGCGCACAAAGCCGAGACGTTTTTCCAGCACTGGTGCGGCCAGCAGCGATACCGCTCCGAGTATGGTGGCCACCGATGTATACGTGGCCATCTGCGATTTGTGCAGGCCGTACACGATGACAAAAAAGGGAATGAGAAATGGCGTGAGTAACCCCTGGCTAAAACCGTTGAGCATTCCCGTGATGCCAAACTTGCGAATGTTTTTCCGTGAGGCTTTATGGGCATCGGGTGTGCGCGGGGCCGCAGCGGGCCGAGCGGGGATAGCCATGAATGCCAGGGCCGGCAGACCGAGTGCTGAAAGCACGGCAGCCACCAGGAAAATATTGTGAATGGAAAAAGATCGGACCAGCCAGGCCCCGGCGGCTCCGGCCACACCGCTTAAAAAGGCCAGGACCGCATAATAAAGCGTGCGGTTGGATAAAGTGGTGAGATCGGCAATCACGGCGGTTTGCGCCGGCTGGGCTGCTCCGCCCACACCGCCGCCGATCAATGAACCGGTGGCGGCAAACCCGCCAATAAGCGAGGCGAGAAATAAAATGGGCAGGTCAGGCAGCGCGTATACCAGCCAAGCGCTGAGTGGCACCATCACGCCGGTGACAACGAGGGTGCCTTTGCGGCTCCAGCGGTCCGACAGATGGCCCACGGCCAGTCCCAACAAGGCGGTGGAAGCCAGGCCAACCATGTAGATAGCGCCCAACATCAGGCTGCCGTAATGTAGTTTTCGCAGTACCAGATAGGGCAGGGCAACGGCGATCATGGCGCTGGCGGCACTGCGCAAGAGGCGAAAAAGTACCAGCAGCAGCAGGCTTCGTCGGCGCATCGTGGGTGGCTGCGGGTGGGATGGCTGGCCGAAAGGTTCGCTAACGTAGGTCTCATTGTCGGGCGGACTGCGGCTGGCGTTCATGTCAGAATAATAGCCGGAATTGACGCAGGCGACAAAGAGGACGTGTTAGGATATTCTAATGAATAGATTTTTCATCAAGGAGTGTCGCCATGCGTGGAATGCTGTTGCGATTGGTCGTAGTGGGTATGAGTTGGTCGGCCGTGATTGGCCATGGGGTGCGGTGCCTCGCTGCGGCACACCCTGCCTCCAAACCAAGGGGCGTACTGGCAAGAATTCCGGCGGGCTCCGAATTGTATGTGTATACGGCCAATATAGCGGCACTGGACGCAAAGATCCGGCTGATGGAAAACCAGATAAACTCGCCGGACAGCTTTGATCCCATCTCCGCACTGATGCGTGAGTTTGGCCCCACGTCGGCGATTAACTTCAACCGGCCGGCGGCAATAGCGGTTTTGTCATGGCCGCAGCCGGGAGCCATGATGGTACAGCCTTCCGTGGTGGCGTTTCTGGCCAGCAGCAAGCCGACGGCTACACTGGCGGCATTTGGGGCCAAAAGCGTGGGGAACGGAATATATCAGGGAGTGATTCCATCGCAGCCGGTGCCGCTGTTTATGGCGGTGCAGGGCCATTACCTGATTCTCTCGGATCAGGCGGCAAGTGTGCGCAAGTACCTGGCGACAAAGGTTTTTTTAGGTTCGCAACTTTCACCAACACAGCGGCACTTTTTGATCAACAGCGATCTGGCGTTATCGCTGCGCGTGGGCAGCACCTATCGGCTGTATCGGCAACAGGCGAAGATGATGGCGCAGATCAACAGTGTGAAGCAGAAAAAACAGAAAGTTCCGGTGAAATTAAGCAATACTGAATACTATAAAAAGGCTTTCGGCCTGCTGGCCACACATGCCCTGCACCAGATGATAGCCCAGGTGCCGCAGGTGATATTTACCATGAGGTTCGTCCGCACGGGGCTGCTGTGCCGGTTGATAGCCGTTCCGCAGCCCGGCACCGCCACGGCGAAAATAATTCAAGCCCCGCTGTCATTAGGCCCAACACCGTTTGTGGGCTTGCCGGCAGGACGTTACACCGTTGCGGGGGCGGCGGCCATAAATGGTGCTGCGGTGGCAGCGTGGTTACGCCGCGTAGCACTGGTGTGGAATAAACATGCGTCGATACGGTTGGATAAGCGGTATCCGGCCCTGAAAAAACAGACGGCCGTGGCGCTGGACGCCTTGGCAGATTTGCAGGGGCTAAGCCAGATCAATTATGCCGGCCAAAAGCCAGTCGGCCAGGGTGGGCTGGGAATTCAGTTGGTGCATATTGCCAACGCGAGCCGGCACTTGCAGCAGATTTTAACATGGGTGAAGCATCCTACCGGCTGGGCGGCTGCAGGTTCGAAGTGGGCTAAGGCCCGCTGGACGGTTAAGCCGGAGGCGTTGCACATTTCGAGCCTCCAATTCCTGGAGGTGATCGGGAAATTCCCGAATAAAGCCAAGGTATCTTCGCCTTCAATCCTTCCCGAGGGACCAACGCTGCAGAATATTTTCGGGTCCCACAGGCCTTGCGTCTATGTGGCGGCAATGAACAATTGGATTATTTTCGCGGATGCCCGGGTAGCGGGAAAACTGCCGGAGGTAATAAGGCAGATTCAAAAGCACCAGCAAAACCTGCCACAGTTGGCCGATATTGCAGAAGTGGCACCGTTTGAGCCGGTGCATGCTCGCCTGCTTTTTTATCTGCCGCTGGCCCGGTGGGCATCGCTGGCCCGACAGCAGGGCCATCCGGGAGCGGGCAGGCCCGTGGCGGGGGCGGTGGTCATCGGTGCGCCGGTTCCACCGCTGCTGATCAGCGAGTCCGTCGCAGGAGGGTGCATAGTATATCGGGCCTATATGGCGTATTCGCTGATGAGTGTGCTCAAGAGCGATTCGCTGTTGGGCGGTTTTCTGTTTTGAATTTGGCCGGCGGCTGGGCCTGTCGGTGAGGTCATCGGGAAACGTGGGTCTTTTCGGCCGCGCCCGCCGATTCAGACCCGCTTGCAAATACCACCGTGGCGGTATAATGCACAATATAGTTACGAATGGCGGCAACGGGCTGACTTTTCGTGTATCTATCCTACAAAACGGAGATTTTATGTTTTCGCGTCAATCGAAAAAGGCTGTGGTTTCGGGAGCTTTGGCCGTCGTGGCAAGCATGCTGTCGTGGGCCGGTGCAAGTGCTCGGGCGGCTGATGTTATCGATCAAGTGCCGACCAATGCTACAGCCTGCGTGGTGATGAACAACCTGGCCATGGTAGACCAGAAGATTAAGGTGCTCGCCGGAAAACTGAACTTGCCGATTACCAGTGATCCACTGGCTATGATGGAACAAAACGTGGGCATCGGCCATGGCGTAGATGAACATGGTTCCGCCGGACTGGTAATGTTACATCGTATGCCGGGTCATCCGCAGCCGAAGGTGGTATTGTTTCCGATAGCCCATCTTCACACCGCCTTTGCGGCGGATGGTATTTCCAAGGCCGATGCCCGGGGAATATACACCATTACCGCACCTGATGGCACGCCCGGTTACGTAGCCCGCCGCGGAGCTTTTGCGGTGATGGCTGAGCACCGGTCGGTGCTGCAGGCCTATTTGGCGTCCACTGCGTGGGGCATTAAAGGAGTTACACCGGCGGAAGCCAACAGCATTAACACTTCGGATTTTGCCTGCTATCTGAACCTGCCGGCAGTGAGAAAGCAGGCCTTGACCAAGTTGAATCAGGTAAAGTCCAAGATGATGGCCCAAATCCGTGGTCAAGTGAGCAACTTCCAATCCCTTGCGTTGACGTGTCTGGTGATGGATACGGAGTTTTGCGCGTTACGCCAGATCATTCGAGAAAGCCAGGCGGTTTTATTTACCGGTAATATCATGCCGTCGGGGGTGGCATTGAAAGTGGCTGTTGATGCGGTGCCTGGCAGTGGTTTGGCGACGCTGATCGCGGGTCAACGATCACTGCCCGCCAAACCGCTGATGGGCTTGCCGGGGGGGCGTTTCCTGGCGGTTGGTGCTATGATGACTAATGGAAAGCTACTGTCTGTGTGGCTGGATAAACTTGTGGCTAAAGCCGCGCAGGATCCATCCATCAACAAAATGCCGGGGATGGCCAAGGCTCAGCAGCAACTGGCGACGCAGCTTGCGACCATGGCGGCGGCGGGAAAGTCCGCCATGGCCTTTTGCCTGATGCGTCCCCGCGGCCCGAAGGGAGCGTTGATGCATGGCGTATTTGTGCAGCAGACGACCGGCAACGCCGCGGCGGCGCTGGCGGCGAACATGGCTGGTTTTCAGCGTCTTTACGGACCTTCGGGCATGAAACTTCCGGACCGTGCCATTGCAATAAAGCTGCAGCCCAACGCCTTTGTTTTGGATGGTGTGAATTTTGATCGTATCACCATGCACGTTTCCGTGCCGAATAATCCGGCCTTGCCGCAGTCAGCCATCGCACAAAGCGTGATAACTTCCATGTATGGCCTCCACGGTACCAAGATTGATATGGGAGCCGTGAATAAGACGCACTTAGCCGGCGGCCTCAACGCCAGTCGGGGAGAATTGGCGAAGGCGGTGACGGCGGTGCGAATGCAGCAGGACGTTCTGGATAGTCAGCCGGACATTGCCGTCCAGACAGTACACGTATTGCCACATCCGCAAATAGTGGCATATTTGCCGGTGGATTCATGGCTGAGATTGGCGATGGCCCGGATGGCGGCGGCCAGTGGTGGTGCGCCACTGGCGCAGGCTGGGGCGGCCCCGGCTAATCCGATGACTGTGAGCGTGGCAACCAGCGGCAGCCAGGTTGCCGGGCAATGGTTTATCCCGACGGATCAGTTAACGGCACTCGCCGGTGATGGCCGGGCAGTGATGATGATGGTGATGATGTCCATGATGAACGGCCAGCAGCCACCGCCACCTCCTAATGCGCCTGGCAACCAGGGTGGATAGTCATCCTGGGTAAACTTGCGCATGTGCAAGGGTGGCGGGCCGCTGTCGACGATTGGTGTTTATCCTGACAGGGCATACCAGATGGCGGATTCGCGCGGCTTGTGGCCCGCATTGTTACTGGGTTTGGGGGAGGCTGTACGCACCCAACTGCTATCGGTTCGCGCCGGTGCGATGAATCTGGAAGCGATGGCGATTCCTGTAGCGCAGGAAGGCGGTGACACCATCTTCCAGATTGACCGGCATGTGGAAGATATTGTCCAGGAAAAAATTTTCACATGGCCGTCGGTGTGTTTCCCCCTGGAACTGGTGATGGAAGGCCTGGGTCAAACCGGCACGCGGCGCATTGGCCCGGTCCATGGGGATCTGAAATATCGCCTGATCATTGACCCCATCGATGGCACGCGTAACATCATGTACGATAAACGCTCCGCCTGGTTTCTTGCCGCAGTGTGCCCGGTTCGCCGCATGGATGGAAGAGCGGCCACCCTTGCTGATGCGCTCGCTGCGGTGATGGTGGAACTGCCTCCATCCAAGCAATTGTTGGCCGACATGTTCGCTGCCGAGCGAGATGGCTCGCTTTCGGCTGTGCGTGTGAATTTGGAAAGCAATAAGGCGGTTCCTTTGAAGGTACAGCCCAGTCGGGCCGCGACGCTGCGGAATGGGTTTGGGCAGGTATCCAACTTTTTTCCGGGTACCAAAATATTTGTCTCCACATTGATGGAGCGCATTGTGAGAAGTACCCTGGGTGCGATAGAGCCGGGAGCGGCGAGTGTTTTTGAAGACCAATACATCGCCACCGGGGGGCAAATGGTGGAACTGATGTTGGGCCGAGACCGGTTTTGTTGTGATTTGCGACCACTTTTCTACGCGGCATTGCGCGGCAGCGGCCAGACCGGCGCTTACGGCCTGGAATGTCATCCGTATGATGTGGCGGGTGCGCTGGTGGCAGCCAGGGCGGGTGTGATTTTGACGGATGGCTTCGGCGATCCGCTGGACGCCCCGCTGGATGTGCATACGGGCGTGCATTGGTGTGGTTATGCCAATGCCGAGCTTCAGCGACAAATTGCTCCGGTCATCAGCCAATGGCTGGGAGAGCATGGGGTGCTGCCCGGTCGCTGAAAGTCCGCCAAATCATGAGAAGGTGGGACGGCCTGCCGGTCATTCATCAGCTTCCACGGGCAGCCCATGGCCCGGTTTGTGAGCAAAGATGATCCAGTACGTAACAGGTATCACAAAAAGAGTAAAAGCGGTGGAGGCCAGCAACCCGAAAATCAGCGACCACGCCAGGCCGGAAAAAATAGGGTCGGCAAGAATGGGGATGGAAGAAAGCATGGCGGCTCCGGCGGTGAGCAGGATCGGCCGCATGCGCACCACCACGCTTTCAATAATGGCATCGTGCAGATTTAACCCGCGGGCCAGCGAGCGATGGATGAAATCGATTAAGATAACGGAATTGCGGGTGACAATACCGGCCAGGGCGATCATGCCGATCATGGCGGTGGCCGTAAAAAATATCGAATTGCGGTAGCCGCCGACGTCGTGTGCAGCCACCAGATTTAAAATCCAGAATCCCGGCATTACTCCCGGAATCGTCAGCGGAATGGCAAGCATGATAATCAGTGGAAGAACAAAGGATCCCATCTGGGCCACCAGCAGAATATATATGCCCACCATGGCTGCGGCAAAGGCGATTCCCAGATCCCGGAAAACGTTGATCGTGATGCGCCATTCTCCTTCACCGGCGAAATTGACGTGCAGGCCGGGCGGCAGCTGCCACGCAATGCCGGATCCATCATGGAAAAAGGATCGCTGGGACAGCGGGCGGGGGGGCGTCTGGTGGATCCAGCCGGCCCCAATGTGCGTCATGCCGGCCATGGAGGGCATGGGACCATCCGGCAAACGATCCGCCTGGGTATCCAGGATGGCGTTGACGGGCGGGCGGCCGGCACTGTCCGCGTAGACGTATACAATGCGGCGAAGGTCCTTATGGTAGATTGTCTGCCCCATCCAATTCCGCTTCCAGACGCCAAGCTCTGAAAGTGGAATCATGGCGCCATCCGCACCCTGTACAAAAATCCTGGATAAATCCGCCGGGCTGGACCGCCGGGCAATGGGAAATCGCAGAATAATCTGCAGCGGTTCACGCTGGCGGGGGGCATGAATGAGGCCGACGGCCTGCCCCGCCAAGGCGATTTTAAGGGTGTCGGCAATTTCCTGCGTAGTGACACCGTTGAGCGCAGCCTTGCGTTTGTCAGTAACAAAAATCATCTGCTTTTCGGGGGCTTCTACGCTGTCATCCACATCCACCACGCCCGTTTCCAGCAAAAGCCGGTGTCGCAGGGTGCGAGCGGCCAACTGCATTTCATGGTAGCTCACCAGTGGGGAGCCATGAATTTCACCGACAATGGTGTCAAGAACAGGTGGTCCGGGTGGAGCTTCCACAATTTGAATTCGCGCATGATACGCTTGAGCAATGGCGGTAAGCTTGTTGCACAGCCTTAGTGCGATGGCATGGGTCTGCATAGCCCGGACTTTTTTTCCGGCCAGGTCTACGCTGATCTGGGCATCATTAGGATTCTTGCGGATAAAGTAGTGGCGTACCATGCCGTTAAAATCCATGGGTGCAGTGGTGCCGACATAACTGGTGATGTCAGCCACTTCGTTGACACGCCGCAGCCTTCGCACCAGGGCCTGGGTGACTGTATCGGTCGTTTGCAATGTGGTGCCGCGGGGTGTGTGTACCACAATAAGCAAATTGCTTTGATTGCCAAAAGGCAGCATTTTCAGGGGTACCAGGCGCAGCGCCGGCAATGCCACCGCCGCCACAGTAACCCCCGCCACTGCCAGGATAAATCCCCATCGGGCGAGACGATAATTGAGGAGCGGCGACATGAGCGGCCTAAACACCCGGTAGCGAACGGTATGGGTCAGGTTGTTTCTTGTCTGCGGTTCACCTTCTTCGGCCAAGGCCTGTTCATGGGTGGTGCGGTGGTTATGCCTTAAGACATGGTAGCTCAGCCACGGTGTGATGGTCACGGATACCAACAGTGACATGATCATGGCCACCGGCACATTAAACGCCATCGGCTGCATGTATGGCCCCATCATTCCGGTGATAAAAAACATGGGTATGAAGGAAATGATTACGGCCAGGGTGGCCACAATCACCGGCGGGAGAATTTCGGAAATTGCCCGCAGCGTGATCGAGCGGTTGGCTTTGTTTTCCAGTGCAAAATGGCGGGAGATATTTTCCACATCTACAATCGGGTCATCCACCAATAACCCCAGGGACAAAATCAGGGCAAACAGTGTGACCCGGTTGATAGTAAAACCGAGCATCAGGTTAAAGGCCAAAGTCAGGCCGAACACGACCGGAATGGCAGCGGCCACGACCAGCGCTTCCCGCCGACCCAGCCCGATGGTCAGCAGAACCAGAACAATGATGATGGCTACGAGCAGACCCTCGACCAAGCCATTGATTTTTTCACTTGCGGACAGGCCGCTATTGCGTGTCACCACTACCTGGATGTCGGAAGGCACAATCGTGCGGGAGAGTTTTTGAGCTTTGGCGATCACATCGTTGGCCACCCAAACGGCATTGCTGCCGGCCTGCTTGGCAACGGCAATGGTCACTGCTGGGGTGGCCGGTGCGTTGATGCGGTGTGGGCCGGCAAAGTTAAGAGCGGTTCCCGGAAAACCAGAGGCCGCAGGCTCGTTGGCGGCCATGCCCCACTGGTGCCATACATAGGCATGTATTTCCGCCGGGCCATCCACAATGCGGGCCACGTTGCGCAAATAGACAGGGCGCTGATGGCGTACCGCCACCACCAGCCGGCCCAATTGCCGCGCGTTAGCCAAAGCCGTGCCGGCCAGTACCCGCACCTGCATGTTGTTGCGTTTGTAGCTGCCCGCTGTTCGCGTGACATCCGCGGCCTGAATATCGCGGTCAATGGCCAATGGAGTTAGATGATAAGCCCGCAGCGTGGTGGGGTTCAAATAGGCATCAATGACGCGTGAGCGTCCGCCGATGACGTAGCATCGCGAAATATTGGGCAGGGCCGCCAGGCGGCTGGAAAGCTCCACCGCGGTTTGCTTCAGGGTTACGGCGGACACCTTCGAACTGGTCAGGGTCAGCGTGACAATGGGCACGTCATTGGTGGTTTCCGGCTTGATGACCCAGCCGGTAACGCCCGTCGGAACCAGGCTGAGATGGCCCTGGATTTTGCGATACACTTTCACCAGGCTCCGCTGGACATCCTGCCCCACGTAAAACCGGGCGGTGACCATGCTGTGACCGCGGCTGCTGGTGGAATAGACGTATTCAACGCCATGAATCTGATAAAGCAGTTGCTCCAGGGGCGTGGTGACCAGTTGTTCCACGCTTTTAGCGGAATGGCCCGGAAAATTTACGTAAACATCCACCATGGGAACCAGGATTTGCGGATCTTTCTCTTTTGGCGTAATCAGCAGTGCGGCAATACCCATGAGCGTGGCCAGCAAAATGAGGACAATGGAAAGGTTAGACCGCAAAAATACACGTACCAGCCGCTCCAGCATGGAAAATTGTTGTGTTTCCGGCTTGCCCGTGTCATTCATGGGTGGCCCTCCGGTGCCGCCAGGCTGGTGCCTGGCGGAATGACCACACGCTGGCCGATGCGCAGTCCGGATAAAATTTCCCGCCACTGACCTATGTGTCGTCCGGGTTGCACCACCTGCCGAAGCACCCGATTACCCTGCAGAACATGCACCAGTGCCAGTTGACCCACGTAGGTGATGGCCGCATCAGGAACGACCAGTGGATGCTCGGCACCCACGGGTACCAGGATGGTTCCATACATGCCGGGCCATACACCTGCCGGAAAAGCGGCCGTGGCCTTGATGATAAAGGTGCGGCTTTGCGATTGCACCCGCGGAACAATCTGCCGCACGCGAGCCTCGAGCTTTCGGTTTAAACCTTCCAGGCGCAGGGGCAATATTTCGCCTGGATGCAATCGGTCCGCCAGGGATTCCTGCACCACCGCGGCAAGCTGCATGCGCCGCGGGTTATAAATGCGGGCCAAAGCCGTACCGGGCAGCACCGTATCACCGACACTGATCATCTTTTGTCTCACGACACCGTTGACGGGGGAATGAATCGTTGCGTATGCCAGCAGGGTTTTAGCTGATTGGCCGGCGGCCAGGGCCCGGGCTACACTGGCCTGGGCCGTGGCTACACCGGTGTCCGCCAGATCCATGGCCGCCCGGGTAACATCTCCGGTGGCCAGCAGCGTTTTATCCCGCCTTTGGTTGATAAGTGCCTGATGCAGTTCGGCGCGAGCCAATCGCACCGCCGCCAGCGTCTGGGCCAGTTGAGCTTTAAGATTGCGGTCATCCAGCCGTACAATAATCTGACCCTTTTGCAAAACTGCACCGACTTCCAGATTGGTCCAGATTATGCGGCCCACGATACGCGATGCGATGGTCACGGGGTGAATAGCGCGAATGGTTCCCACCGCCGACATATTGCGAGTCAAGGTGAGTCTGCGGGCGGCGGCAGTCAGCGGATGAGTTGTGGCAACTGCGCGTCTGGAGGCTGATCCAGGCGGAATTTTGTTTCTTAGAGCCCCGATGAGCCATAGAATAAGGACCACCACCACGAGCACCATCAGCAGAATCGTTGCAATGCGGACAGACCGCCCCAGCAAGGCCCGGAGTTTTGCACTTTTTGAGGGCATGGAGCCAACTCCTGAAATTGAAAAGTCTGAGAAGGTTATCAACACACCTGGTTCCCGGCAAAATCCGGCCGAGCCTGGGCCTTTACGGGCGTCACCACTGTGGTTGCAGGCCGGTGTCAGGCTCCTACTGCCTGGCACTTGAGTCGGTGCGCAGCCGCCGGACCACCATTTCCGCCGGGCAAAATCCGGTAAAAGCAGACTGAATTAAATTAATGCCCACCATAACGGTCAGAATCAGCCACCAGTGGCTGACCAGCACCGTTAGTATAACACTCAAAAGGACCACCGTACCGGCGATGATTCGAATGATGTTTTCCACACTCATGTCAGGCACTCCTTCATGATTCATAAGGCCTCGGCGGCCCGTGGCCATGGCGGATCGCGGACGGCGCTGGACACGTCGATCATATGAGGATAATATTACCGATTAGTAATATTGTCAAGGAGATGGTTGATGCCCCGTAGCCCATCCAAGGATTTCAGTCCGGTTCAGTTGCAGGGAATTGCCGAAATGTTTGCTTCCCTGGCCGACGGTTCTCGCCTTACTATCCTGAATACCCTGCGGACTTCGCCGGCCTTCGTTAGTGAATTGTGCCGCCGGACCGGACTCAAACAGGCCAATGTTTCCAAGCAGTTGAAAGTTTTGCGCATGGCCGGCCTGGTGGAAAGTCAGCGCGTGGGCAACCAGATTCGTTATCAAGTGCGCGAACCAATGGTCTTTGATCTGTGTGACCTGGTTTGCCGGAGACTGCGCCGCGATGCCCGCCGGCGCGTCGCCATGTTGCAATGAGACTGGCGGTTGCCGGGTGTTTAATAATTGTAACCGCGCAGCATCGAGCGCAGTCGCCCCATGCCTCCAACCAGCCGGGCCAGCTTTGTGCTTAAAGTTGTATCAGCCAGCAGGGCCGTCACAGCCGGCTTGCCGGTGTGGTAGAAGGCTGTAACCAGAATACGCGACGGCCGGCGCAGGATGCGGCTGGATTTCATTTTTGCAGGCAGGGCGGAGAGTATTTTCAAAGCCCTGACATAATTGTGTTTGCTCTGGAGTATGCGTGTAGCCGCGTTGATGGTGCGCAGCGATTTGCGGTCGATCATGACTTGGGTCGGATACTTTTTGAGTGCGGCTTTAAGGGGATTGTCGAGCTGGACCGGAAAACCTTTCCATAACACAGTTCCATCCGGCCCCAGCAGAAAGGTTACCGGTATCTCCCGTATGCCCCAGGCCTTGGCGATGGGATCCTGCCAATCCTGCCCCTGAAAAACCTGGGGCCAGACAATACCATGAGTCCTGGCGACTGTTTGCATTTGGCCCAGATCGTCATCCAGACTAACACCTAAGAAACCCACGCCGTCGCGATGATATTTCTTGTACAGTTTGACAATGTGCGGAACCTCCACCATGCAGGGATGACACCAGGTGGCCCAGAAATCGACCACCAGCAGGTGACCCTTGAGTTGAGGTGTGGTAATGCGCATACCGTTGGTTGTGACGAACGACAGGTTGAGTTTATTGCCCACCTGCACCGCAGCGCGTAATGAACTGCAAGCCAAAATGACCAATACGGGTATAACTTTCAATACTTGGCGCATGGCGCGTACTCCTTTCATCACGGGTGTCGGAAGCCACAAAGTGCAAATCATGGATGGATATCCATGCGGCCCAACATATCTATTGTACAGTCCGGTTGATGGCCTTGGCAATCAATTGCAAGGACCTGGCCAGTTCCTTAAGCGTCTGCGGAGTGATGGATTGAGCCCCGTCGGTCAGCGCGTGTTCCGGATCATGGTGACATTCAATGATCAACCCATCGGCACCGCAGGCCACCGCGGCCCGGCACATGTCCGGCACCAGGTGGGCGTGGCCGGTACCCTGTGATGGATCCACCACAATCGGCAAATGGCTGATGCGATGCACTTCCGGCACAATGGCCAGCGGCAGCGTGTTGCGACAATACGTTTCAAACGTACGGATGCCGCGTTCACAGAGAATAACGTCGCTGTTGCCGCGGGACATGATATATTCCGCAGCCAGTAAAAATTCCTCCAGGGTGGCGCTTAATCCGCGCTTCAGCAGCACAGGTTTGCGCTGTTCGCCGACAGCCCAGAGCAGGTTATAATTCTGCATGTTGCGGGCACCCACCTGAAAGACATCCGCATATTGGGCCACCAACGGCACCTGCTCAACCGACATTACTTCCGTTACGACGGCCAACCCGGTTTGCAGGCGGGCTTCAGCCAGAATTTCCAGGCCCTTTTCACCCAGGCCCTGAAACGCATACGGGCTGGTGCGCGGTTTAAACGCACCGCCGCGCAAAGCCGTTGCCCCCGCTTCTTTCACCTGATGAGCGATTTCAAGAAGCTGCGTGCGATCCTCCACCGAGCACGGGCCGGCAATCAGGGCGATGGAATTGCCTCCCACACTGCCGCCGAGCGTGCCCCCCAGCCGTACCACAGTGCGTTCCTTCTTGACTTCACGCGACGCCATTTTGTAGGGGGCTAATACGGGCATGACCCGTTCCACACCGGCGGCGTTTTCGAGTTTGTCCTTATCCTTGGCACGGTCGTCGCCAAGGGCGGCGATCACCGTGCGTTCGGTGCCGACAATCACATGTTCACGCAAACCCATTTCCCGGATGAGGGTTACCACATGGTCCACCTGTCCGGTAGTTGCGCCCATGGCCATTACCACAATCATTGTTTGCTCCTGTTTACAGCCGTTGTTGGTCGTTGATTTTTCGGGTTGTCCGCCAAAGACGCTCCTGCTCGCCGCTGACGCAAAGAGCGTGCTCAATCTTGGCGGCGAGTTGCACCGATCTTTCAGCCAGATTCACGGCCTGCTGCAGTGTAGCTTCGAGTGAGTTATTCATAGAAGAACCTCAAAAAAACAGCCCGTCTTGCGGGCGGGCTTAAAGTACGCTTTCTGATGTATGAAGGACGTCTAAGCTCGCGATGGTCTCAAGTTGAAAAGTAAAAAGCAGCCCGCCAAAATCGCCAAACGGGTTCGCGGACAGGATGCTGAAAATATGACCAGATCGCGTTCATCAGAAAATTATGGGCAACCCACCACCAAAAGTCAATGGCTTGGCCCTGATCCTGAGTCCGCTGCACGCCGGCCGGCGAGCTTGTCAATGCACAGCTTCAGTGATAAGATTTCAAGCAGAATTAGGAAATAAAGCCTCTTTTGAAAGGATTCCCATGAAAAGTCGCTACGCGATGGTCTTCGGTTTGGCGTTGGGTCTGACTCTTTGCGGTTGTTCCAAGTCGCCAAAAGGCAAGTCCGCATCAACGGCAAACTCCGGCGGCACTAACAACGCAGCCGCTCTGACGGTAGGTTCGGCGGAGACGGCACTGACGAATATTGTTCAAACGATCAAATCCGGCGATGTATCACAAATTGAAAACAGCTTTGCCGCCAACACTCCGGTAGAGAAAAAGCTTGTGGCCGCGGTAGCCAAGATGGAATCCTTGAAAACCACGGTAGTGCAGGCGGCGGAAAAGAAACTGGGGGGGCAGTCTTCGGAAATTGGTTCGCTGGTTGCCAAAATTGCTCCGTCAAGCGGCCTGATTCCGTCTGCAGCCTCCGAGAAATCGCCCTTGGTCATTCAAGGCGACAACGCCATTGTCAAACAGGGTGATAACTTAGCCTCGGTTTATTTGAAACAATATGCGGGCAACTGGAAAGTCGACCTGCAAAAGACGGTGAGCAGCCTGTATCCGGATGCGGCCACTGCGGAAAGTAAACTCAGTGCCCTGACCTCGGGTTTGGCCAAAGCTACCAATTTTCTGCAGCAGGTTCAAACCGGACTCAATAACGGCTCGATTAAATCGCTTGGCGATGTGGAAAAACTGGCCGGCCAGTTTGAAGTCGGCGGCATGCCGGGCATCAGCAATGTGAAAA
Source organism: Planctomycetota bacterium (assembly GCA_021851715.1). Lineage (GTDB taxonomy): Bacteria > Planctomycetota > Phycisphaerae > WQYP01 > WQYP01 > JABEVA01. The sequence continues at coordinate 47,329 of JAJZCR010000010.1, read as the reverse complement.
AGATGTTGCACTTTTAACTGCAGTGGCATCGGCAGGCACGGGAACGTTGCAGGCGGCGGCCTTGACAACGACATCATCGCCGCCGCATGGCTCGGCGCATCTGCATAGCCGCGTCACGCGCCTTGATGGCCTCGCGTTTATCATACTTGGCCTTGCCTTTAGCCAGTCCCAAAGACACCTTGGCAAAGCCGCGCTTGAAATAAATGGTCAATGGAACCAGTGTAGTTCCCTCTTCCTTGGCCATGCGCTGTTCCAGCCGTCTGATTTCGCGCCGGTGCAGTAGCAGGGTGCGAACGCGGGTGGGATCATGATTAAATTGATTAGCTTGTTCATATTCCTTGATATGGCAGCCCATCAGCAATACTTGGCCATTGCGAATTATGGCAAAGGATCCCGCTAATTGAGCACCGCCTTGGCGCAGACTTTTGACCTCGCTGCCAACCAGTGCCAGGCCAGCCTCAAATTTATCCAGAATGAAATAATCGTGATATGCCCGCCGGTTTTCGATATGTGGTGCATGGGGCTTGGCCGACGCTTTTGCCGGGCCGGGCCGGGAGCGTGGTGGCGTGGCCGAAAATCGGGTGGTTGATTTTGCGTTTCCCATGCTGCGGCAGTATATGGGTTTTGCCCCATCATTTCGAGCCAGCGGCAGCGCCTGTCAAGCCATTTTCGGCCGTTGTGTACCGATAGCCCGGCACGTTTTTGCCGGTCCGCAGGATATACCTGTGGACCATGCTTGATGTACAATAGAATAGTAGAAGGTCTGGTCCATGCGGGGTTACCAGGGCGGAGGGGGCTCGGTCAGGCAGGAGTTGGGTATGATCGCAACGCTGGTACAGATTATTCTTGGCGGCATCGGGCTGATGATTTTTGGCGTGATCGGGTATCTGACAGTGCGAGTTATCCAGCGCAAGATGATGGATGAGGAGGATACCTCTGCATCTGCGGGTGGCTTTACGCTGCTGGACTTTAAACGCATGCACGAAAACGGCGAACTGACCCATGAGGAATATCTGCGTATCAAAGCCAAGTCGGCGGCGCGAATGAAGGAACACCTCTGGCCTTCGGAGCCGGCGGATTCGGCGGATACCGATCATGGTGAAGACAAAAAATAGCCTTACCACGCTGCGAAGACCATGGACGATGGAATATCTGGGTTTCGGCCTGCCAATGCGGCGGTTTTTAGGCTGCATCTCTGGACTTTGAGGGATAATTGAAGTAAAATCAGTAAATTCGGTGGGGAGGTGATGATTTTGCTGTCGCGCACATGCCTGGCTGCGAAATGACCCCCGAAAATGGCATCGACTGGATTACCCAGACGGGATGGAAGGGTTTCAGCGATTGTCACCCGGTAGCCGATAAAAGTGGCTATGGGTATATCAGAAATAACAAGTGCGGTTCGATTTGGTTGGAAAAAAGTCATGATTAATCAAACCGGTGGTGGTTCCAGTTCAACGGGGTTCGGTGGAACCGGTGGATCTGGTTCGGGCAACGGTGGCAGTGGATCAGGGGGTGGGGGGAGCGGTAGCGGCGGGGGTAGCGGGTTCCGTGGCCGTAAAATTACCAGTTGCTCTTTTTGCGGCAAATCCAGCCGGGAAGTGGGGCCGATGGTGGAAGGCCCCAACGACATCTACATTTGTTCCAACTGCTCTGAACTTTGCCAGAATATTTTTCGCCAGGAACGCCGTAAAGTATCCGGATCCAAGCCCCTTGTCGGCCAGATTCCGCCACCACGGCAACTCAAAGACTTCATGGACCAGTACGTCATCGGCCAGGATACCGCGAAACGGGCCTTGGCGGTTGCGGTGCATAACCATTACAAACGTCTCATGCACACGGATGCCCGCGGCGCGGACGATGTGGAAATTGATAAATCCAATGTGTTGTTGATAGGTCCCACCGGATCGGGCAAAACGCTTTTGGCGCGTACCTTGGCCCGCAGTCTTAATGTGCCGTTTGCCATTGGCGATGCCACTACGCTTACTGAGGCCGGCTATGTGGGAGAAGATGTTGAAAATCTCCTGCTCAAGCTGCTGCAAAATGCGGATTACGATCTTGAAGCCGCCCAACGCGGCATCATCTACATTGACGAGATCGACAAAATCGGCAAAACCAATATGAATGTGTCCATCACCCGCGATGTTTCGGGTGAAGGCGTGCAGCAGGCCCTGTTAAAAATGCTGGAGGGTACGCTGGCGAATGTACCTCCACAGGGTGGCCGCAAACATCCGGAACAACAATATATTCAAATCGACACCACGCACATTTTATTTATATGTGGTGGCACCTTTGTGGGACTTGATCAGATTATCGCCAATCGCCTGGGGAAAAAAATGATCGGGTTCGGCACGGAAATCAATGCCGCACAGGATGCTGCCGACAAGCCTTCCAGCTATATCGCCCAGGTAACGCCTGACGACCTGATCGAATACGGCATGATTCCCGAATTCGTCGGACGCCTGCCCGTCGTCGCACCGCTGACACCGCTCACGCACGAAGCCATGATGCAGATTCTCCAGGAACCGAAAAACGCCCTGGTACGCCAATACCAGAAGTTCTTTCAACTGGAAGGGTGTGAGTTGGAGTTTACCGCTCCGGCACTGCGGCTGATCGCGGAAAAGGCCTTGAAACGCGATACCGGTGCCCGGGCCTTGCGCAGCGTTATGGAGGAATTGATGATCGACGTGATGTATCAATTGCCGGAAAAGGGCCAGCACGGCCATTATGTCATTACCGAAGAAATTGTGCGCGGTGAGGCCGGCCTCTTTGACGGCAAACCGATACTCATTAAAGAAAGTGCCTGATCGGCCCAGAGGCCCGGAGCTTGTTTCCGGGAACCGGCATGAAAATTTGCACTCATTGTGGGGCGGGCATTCTTGAGCCCAATAAGCCTTGGATTCATCGCGGTAAAATCGTTTGCCGACGCTGTTTTGAAAATCTTTCGCCAAAGATCGCTGCGTCAAACCAGGCCCAACGCTCAGCGGCTCACCTTCCACCGCCATCGCCTGGGGCCTGGACAAAGTCGGCTACGCCTGGGCCGGTGGTTCGCCAGGACTCCCCACAGGAGGCTGGCGAATCTGCACGACCTCTTAATGGCTACGGGTTGGCTGGATTAATTATTGCCGTCATGGGGATATTTTGTGCGGGGTTGGTTTCCCCCATCGGCTTGGTGATGAGCCTGGTTGGGCTTAGATTCCGCCCGCGCGGTCTGGCCATCATTGCGACGATTATTGCGGCGCTTGGCACGGCGTACCTGATCTTTTGGATCTCTTTGGATATCATAGCCTGGCGGCAGCTCCATCACGGCCGATGAAGCGGCCGGAAAGCTTTCGGATTAAACTATATGCGGCAGCGCCGCGGGGTACAGGCGGAACAGGTCGTTGGTGATTTGCGGTTTCTTTGGAGATGACAATGGCGATTAAAGTAGCCATGGTTGGGGCTGGTTCAATCGGTTTTACGCGTGGGTTGATGCGGGACATACTGGGTGTACCGGAACTGGCGGATACAATCTTTAGTTTCACGGATATTTCCGGAAAAAATCTGGATATGGTGGCGCAGCTTTGCCGCAAGGATATTGCGGCCAACAAGCTCCCGGCAAAAGTGATTGCGGCTAAGAATCAGCGGGAGGCATTTGCCCAGGCGGATTATGTGATCTCGACCATTCGCCAGGGAGGTTTGGAGGCATTTCAGACAGACATTGATATTCCGTTGAAGTATGGTGTGGACCAGTGCGTGGGGGATACCATCTGTGCCGGGGGCATTATGTACGCACAACGCACCATTGCGGCCCTTTTGGATATCTGCCGGGATATTAAAGCGGTGGCAAAACCGGGGGCTTTATTTCTGAATTACTCCAATCCCATGGCCATGAACACCTGGGCCTGCAACAAATATGGAGGGGTCAAGACCATCGGCCTGTGCCATGGTGTGCAGGGCGGGCATTGGCAGATCACCAGATGTATAGAGCTTGGGGCGCAAAAAGAGGGGCTGATCAAAAAAGATGAAAAGCTCCATCGTCGCGATGTGGATATTGTGGCTGCAGGCATCAATCACCAAACCTGGTACATCAAGGTACAGTGGCGGGGAATGGATATGGTGCCGCGGCTATTGGAATTGTTTCAAGCGCATCCGGAATATGCCAGGACGGAGAAGGTACGAATCGATGTGCTGCGGCGGTTTGGCTATTACTCCACGGAATCCAACGGGCACTTAAGTGAATACCTTCCCTGGTATCGCAAGCGGTCAGATGAAATCAAACATTGGATTGATTTGGGTTCCTGGATCAACGGCGAGACGGGCGGCTACCTGCGGGTATGCACCGAAGGACGCAATTGGTTTGAGACGGATTTTCCGAATTGGCTGTCGCAACCAAGCCCCAAAATCGGGCCGGAACATCGGGGTGAGGAACATGGATCCTATATTATTGAAGGGCTGGAAACGGGCCGGATATATCGGGGACATTTTAATGTGCCCAACAAGGGTCACATTACCAATCTGCCGGAGGATGCAATAGTGGAAATTCCCGGTTATGTCGATCACAATGGCATTAACATGCCGGTGGTGGGCCCGTTGCCGCTGGCCTGTGCGGCCACGTGCTCGGCGACTATTCGCGTACAGGAAATGGCCATGGAAGCGGCGGTGCATGGAGATGTAACCCTGCTCAAACAGGCCATGCTCCATGATCCCCTGGTGGGGGCGGTATGCAATCCGGAAGAAGTGTGGCAAATGACCGATGAGATGCTGGTCGCCCAGGCCGCGTGGCTGCCGCAATTTAAGGCGCAAATTCCGGCGGCAGCGCAGCGGCTGGCCCAGGCGGTGAAAGATGGCACTCGTGTTAAGGTGCGCAGCGACTATCAGGGCGCGGCTCGCCTGCATACCAAAACCGTAGAAGAAATGGCCCGTGACCGCCAGGCCGCCCGGGATAACGCTTCCGCCGCAGACAAGGGTAAAATGACCCACGTGAGCACGGCGGCAGTGGGTGGGTGGGGACAAGCGGGAAAAGGAAATCGCGGACGACGATGATGGAGGCAGAGATTGCAACAAGCTCGTTTTCGGGCGTTTGTCTATGGAGCGGCAGTGAGGTTGCCGATGGCCGTTAATGTTCATAAAATAACGTAAATCAGCGGCAATTGTCGGAGTATGCGTCATGAAAAACCATCATTTTACCCTGATCGTCGGAGCATTCATGTTGGCCTTGGGTGGCATGATGGCCGGCTGCCAAACGGTGCAGCGGGTGAACATTCCTTCCGCGCAGGATCGGAGTGCTTACCAACCCATGCCCTATTCCAAACCTTTGCCACCCGACGCATTTGCGTCAAGCGGCGGAATCGGCCAGCATGTGCCGTTGCCGGACGAAGCAGGGTATGTGCGGGCTTATCAGGCCCAACGCAGCCCGCGGATCATGGTGCTGGTAACGTATCCGACCAGCAAGTTGGCGATGCAGAAAACCGGCATCCTGCCCAACGATTACCAGGCCATCCAGATTTCGATGATTGACTATCTCAATGCCGGCGGACAAGTGGATATTCAGGATCCGCAGATGGCACAGCAAGTGTTGGATCGGGAAAGCTTTTTGCGGTTGCAAAACGGGGATCCACGGGTGCTGCCGCTGATTCAACATCAGTTGAACACGGATATTCTGGTGGAGGTGCAGGCGGCACCCACCAATCAGGCGGCGGCGGGCCCGGCAATTCGTTTGTTGGCCCAGGCGATCAGCACCACAAATGGCCGGGTGTTGGGAGCGGAATATGTGGACATGCCGCTGCCGATGAGTAAAACCAACATCAATTTGTACACCGGCTTTCTGGCGGATAAGTTGATGCAGAAGCTGACCTCTCTTTGGGGTGGTGTCGCGGGAGCGTTCAACCCCATCACTGTGCGAATATATAATGCCGCAGCGGTGGACGATGTGCTTAAGATTCAGCATTTTGTGGAAAAAGTGCCGGGAGTGAGCCGGGTAGTGGAACAGGGCATTACCGGTTCCAGTTCGACGGCCTATGGTACGCTGGCTGTTCAATACCAGGGATCGCCGGCCAGTTTTTACGTAGCGCTGAAAAGAGAGTTGGGTGTTTCCAGCGGGCTTAAGGCAACGGATATACAAAACAACACGGTGGATATGGAAATTACCGGCCCGATGATCTTGAAAACGACGTCCATTACCACCAGAACACAGGTGCGCACGGAAACGCAAACCGTCACCAAAACCGTACAGAATAATCCAATTCAGCCGGCCAAATAATGATCCAGGGATAGCTGGACTTTCCACAAGGGGAATGTTTTATGATGAACCGAAGTGTGTCTTCACGAGATCGAATGTTGCAGGCCGGCAGGCTAAGGGGCAATGGGTCGGGTCTGCGCATGGCGATGTTTCTGGGGGCGGTGCTGCTGGTGGTGGGATTGGCCGGATGCGGCCCGATTGTGCCGTTTCAAGACAACCTTAATCCGTATCCGCAGGTGGAATTAACCAACTGGAATTTGCTGGGCAAAATTGTGATTCGAGAGCCCATTGCTACGCGGGTGGGCGACGGCCAACTGCACATTGTAGTCCCGCTGCGCAATTTGACGGATGATGAACTGTATCTGGAATATCAATATCGCTTTTTGAATGCCAAAGGCGTGCAGGTGGAGCAGACGTCCGGCTGGAACACGATTCGGGTACAGGCCCACGGCATGGCGCAAATTCATTTTACCAGCCTGACTCCGCTGGCCAACGACTTTAATGTGGATATCAGGCCGCTGCAATAGGTCCAGTGCGAACGTGGCGCAAGTTGCTGCCGGCGGTTGGTGTGCGGATTGGTTATGATTGGGCCGGTATTTCGGCTGCGCCCAAATAGCGTTGAAAAAAGGCCATCGTTAAATTCCAGGCGTCGGCGGCAACGGCGGGGTTGTGGCTGGCGCGGCGATCATTGGCGAAGGCGTGGCCCGCTCCCGAAAATACGTGTACGCCGAAGGTCTTGCCGGAGGCGGCCAGGGCCGTGGTTATGCGGCCTATTTCCTCCGGCGTAATGGCCGTATCCTGTGCGCCATAATGCAGCAGCAGCGGAGATTGAATTCCAGCAACATTCGGGAGAAGAGATGGCACGGCAGCGTACCGGGGATCTTTGGAATCTATCCCTCCACCGTAATATGCCACCGTCGCTTGGATGTGCGAGCCGAGCTGCGTGGCAGCCAGAAATGCCCACCGGCCTCCGAGGCAAAAGCCAATCTGGCCGGTATGGCCAGGCAGTACGCTGGAATGGCTCTGTAAGAACGTGACGGCATCCTGGGCGTGAGTTACAAATTGGCCATCGGTAACGGCGCGGGCTGCCGGCAACGCTGTCTGCACTTCGTCGTAGCCGAAAACCTTGCCTCCTATCGCGTCGGGTACCAGGGCCACATAGCCCATGGTCGCGAACTTCCGGGCCAATTCCTTAAAATGTTCGTCGAGACCGAAAATTTCATAATAAATCAGGATGGCCGGACGTGGATGCCCACCGGGCGGTAGTGCCAGAAATCCCTTGAGATTCGGGGTAATTTGCACCAATTGAGTCTGAATCTTTTCACGGGTCATGCAAGCCATCCTTTTTTCAGGTGCTAACGTTATCGTCTCTTGATAATAGCACCGTGGCCGATAGGAGGCCATCGGCTGCGTTGCGGCATACGCCGCGCTGACCTGCGGACCGTTGGGCAATTCGTGTACACCTGGGCTGGAGGAGCAGAGCCGGTTACCGGGCGGATGGTGGGCCGAAGGCGTCGTCAAACCGGCGGGCGAGCTTCGTCCAGCGATGCAGCGGAATCAGTGACCATGGTTTCGGTTGCGGTGTTGACCGACGTTGCAAACAAGTTGTGGCCAGAGGGTCGCCAGCGATTTAACGCGGCGCGGGTCAGCAGCAGGCCGATGGTTCCGAAGGCCAACGCAACGACCAGTCCGCCGAGCAGAAAGGACGGCAAAAAGTCAGAGCCAAGCTTTTCGAAAAATTCAGCAACAGACAAGCTGGTCCATCCGGCAAAATTCCATGGAACCAGGGTTCCGTGCAAAAGCAGATGACCGGTTTCGGTGCTTAGTAAAAGCCAGAAAGGCATGGTGGGAGTGATGGAAACTTCGGTGCCAAGCAGGGTGGCGGGCAGGTTCAGGTGCAGCCGATCGGCCACCCAAATGGCAATGACGGTCTGTACTCCGTAGATCGGCAGCAGTCCGATGAGAATGCCGACTCCGATGGCCGCAGAAAGCTGAGCATTGGAGGAATTATTTTGCAGCATCTGAAAAATCAGCGCTTTCCAATAGCTCAGGCTCCAATAGGCGTGTTTGTCGCGTCGGAAGATGGAATGGAGAGAAGGACGGTGAATAAGTTTGATGACCGGCCATGGCATAAGCCTGCGGGTGGTAAGCAGCACGTTGAGACGCACACCGCGAACGGTATCTCGAAAGGGCCGGAAATGGGAAACACGCTGTTCGCCGGCAAAGTATATGCAGGTAATGGGCACACTGCGAATATGCACTCCGCCCCAGGCGTGCCGCACGAGGGTTTCGGTTTCAAAGTCAAAGCGGTGAAACCAATGGCGCAGCTTCATGGTGTAAATCAGCGGGTAAACTCGCAGCCCGCACTGGCTGTCCGGCACATCCTGGCCGGTTTGCAGCCAAAGCCAGAATCGCGAGAGGTCACGTCCGCGAATGCTGTTTTTAGGGACCACGGAAAGGTCCATTTGCCGTTCGCCGATGATCAAATCTTCGGGAAATATGGTGGCGGTCTGGGTGAGCTTAAGCATGTCGGCAAGAAGGTGCTGGCCATCGGCATCCATGGTGATGACATGGGTGCATCGGGCGGCGAAGGCGGCCTGGAAGCCAGTTTCAAGCGCGGTGCCTTTACCGCAATTTTTGTGGTGGGTCAACAGCGACAGGCGTTGTGCCTGCAGGGCGGGAAGGCCCTGGGCCAGGTCCTGCAGAACGGTGGCGGTGCGATCTGTGCTGCCGTCGTTGATGACGAACACGCGGGCTGCCGGAAATCCGGATAGCACATCCGCGATAATTTTGGCCACGGTACTGGGATTGTTATAGACAGGAATGATGACTGCAAATATGGGTGGGGTTGCCGCGCCCTTAGCGCAGGATTCGCTCGCATGGCTTGCAACATCAGGCGGGGAAACTGGTATGGCGGTATTCAAAACCATCACAATCTAAAAAAGTCCCGCTGCATCAAGTTTCAAACAACCTTTCCAATGTGTTACTACTCCGTCAATGATAGCGAAGGCGGGTCGAACGCACAAACCTCGCCGTTGGTGCGTATCATGACAGGTTCCGCGCGGGCCGATATACTTTGGGCCGGTTGCACAAGGTCGCATAAAGAGGTGGCTCGCTTGCGGCGCAGGAGTTCGTGGTCCTTACGGGTGATGGCATGATGTCCAAGCGGTTTGGTGTTCTGGTGGCAGCGGGGGTGTTGTTGTCCGTGGTCCGCGGCTTGACTGCGGCACCGGTAGCGCCGGCCGCGGCAAAATCCGCCGTGGTCCGGGCGCACGCCAAGCCTCCTCGCGCCGACAAGTGGTTTAATCCGAATCCGAAGTTATACCTGTTTGAAAATAAGCTCAAGCCGGGCATGGTGGGTTACGGCTTAACGGTGATGCATGGGGCGAAGATTCAGAAATTCCATGTGCGGATTCTGGATGTTATTAAAAATTTCGGCCCGGCCATGAACGTGATTCTGGTCAAGTGTTGGGGACTGGGGTTACGTAAAAGCGGCATCATTGAGGGTATGAGCGGTTCGCCGGTGTATATCGACGGAAAGTTGATCGGCGCGATTGCGTACGGATGGGGCTTTTCCAAAGAGCCGATCGGCGGGGTTCAGCCGATTCGGCAGATGTTGCGGATACCGGTGCCCAGGCTTGGGGCCGGCCCAAAAGGAGCCATGGGTTGGTCCGGCGGTTCCGGATATGTGGGCGGGTTGGGCTGGAATTATGCCATTTCCCACGGTTGGGCTGGATGGTGTCCGCTGGCGGCTCATCTCCTGACGATTGACGGCGCGGGTGCGTCGCCGATGCTGCAGAAGGGCTTGAGCACTGCCGGTCGCAGTGGTCTGGTTCCGCTGGCTTCACCCTTGATGGTCAGTGGTGCGTCTGGCACGCTGTTGCGGTATTTACGCGGGGAATTCCGGGGTACGTCACTGGTGCCGATGGCCGCCGGCGCAGCAGGGCAGCCGGGCCACAGGCACGCAACGCTGCTCGGAGGCATGACCGAACTCAAGCCTGGGGCATTAAGGCTGCGTCCAGGCGCGGCCATCGGCGTTCCGCTGCTCAGCGGCGATGCGGACATGGGTGCTATCGGCACGGTAACGGCGGTGGTGGGCCGGCGCGTGTATGCTTTTGGGCATCGGTTTTTTGCCCAGGGGCTGACGCACTTACCTATTTCTACGGCGTATATTTACACCATTTTACCCAGTGTACGTACTTCGTTTAAGATCGGTTCTACGGATCATGTGCGAGGGCGGCTGGTGATGGACCAGGCGACGGGCATTGTGGGAGAACTGGGGCGACCCATCCGGCAGGTGCCAATTACGGTGCGGATGACCAATGCGTCGGGAACGCTGGATAGAACGTTCCATTACAAGCTGTATCCAAATGTCAATGCCACCGTGAGTTCCTTAGGCGCGGCGATCCTGGCCAGCATGGTGGCCCACCAGAAACCCAAAGGTCTTTTTACACTGCATGTGGCAGGCCAATTCAATTTCAAGGGGGCTGCCATTCCGTTTGATGATGAAATAACCAACAGCCACTATAGCACCAAAGGATTTATGACCCGGCTGCTCTTGCCGGTGGGCCTGCTCATCAACAATCCATTTCATAAGCTGGCACTGACCAGTGCGGATGTGCATGTCTTTCTTGATCCGGTGGATCGCAGTGCCGCCATCACGGGTGTAACCGTTCAGCGCCGCCTGGTGGCGCAGGGTGATACGGTCGTGGCTCGGGTACAACTGCTGGACTTTAACGGTCGGCCGCGGGCGGTTATGCTGCGGTTAAAAGTGCCGATGGATATTCCCGATGGCCAGTATCATTTGGTGGTAGGCTCTGCGCGGGCGGTTCTGCAACAGGCGTTTGACTATTACCCCCAGCGCTTTGCGCCGGATAATCTTCCGACGCTGGTTCAGGCGGTACGGCGTATCCTGGCCTATAAGAACAATCGTCTCTATGCGCGACTTATTCTCAGTACCAGCGGTATTGCCATGGGAACTCGCGAATACCCGGGCCTGCCGGCGAGCCGCAGTGCCCTGCTCGCCCAGATGAATCCAGCCCAGACTATACCGCTGTATCAGGATGTGACGGCGGAGGTTCCGGCTAAAGCGGTCGTGGAGCAGGGTGGGGCCAGCTTTACGATTGTGGTGCGGCATCGCGCGGATGAACGTTTTGCGGGCGGTGCCCATCTTGTACCTCCAGGCCCGCCCCCTTCGCGGATGCGGCCGGGGCCGGGATAAAGGGCCTGCCATGCACGGGCCAGCGGACGGGGGATAGGAGGAACATTGATCGGGCTTCTCAGACAACAATATGTATACGGAGATCAAATGAAATTCGGGAAGATTGGTTCATCGGTGGCATTCATCACGGGAGTCTTGTGGCTGCAGTCGTCGGCGTGGGCGGTGCATCCGGTCACATGGCGTTTTAACAGTGAAAAGGCCTATTCCACGGGCAAGTTTGCGGCCACGGAAGTGAACAATTACGGGCAGCTTTTTTTGGGGCGTACTGCGGTAAAACTGGTGAAAAAACCAGCCTTCAGTTTCGTCAATGCCATGGTTCAAACCAAAAATGGAACTATTTTTTGGGGCACCACATCCCCGGGTAAAGTGTTTGCATGCGCGGCCGGCAAAACACGTCCGTACTACACCGTACCGGGTACCGGCCACCAGGTGTTGTCGCTGGTGGTGGGGGTGCGGGGCCATCTGCTGGCGGGAATTTCGGGCACGGGGCCGGCCACGCTGGCGCGACTGACGCAAAATGCCGGTGGTAAAGTTGTGGCGACGAGCCTGTTTCATCAGGTGGGGGTCAAATACATCTGGGCCATCCATGTCAATGCCAATGGAACCATTTATCTGGCCACCGGTCCGACCGGCGAGCTTTGGAAGATCAGCCCGGCCGGTAAGGCGTCCTTGCTGCTGAAGACCGGGACGAAGAATATTCTGGCAATGGTTCAGGCGCCGCACAACAATCTGGTGGTGGCAACTGATAACCCTGGCTTGGTGATTCGCGTGAACGAAAGGACAGGCAGGCCTTTTGTGCTGCTATCGGCCGGTGCTGCGGAAATTGATGCATTGGCGATGGACCAATCCGGTGATATTTTTGCGGCCACGGCATCGCCTCTGCTGGCGCGGATAGGTGTGGCTGCGTTGAGCATGCAATCCGATCTTGCCGGCATGGGGCGACCGGCCCTTGTGCATGGAGGCAAGGTGCTGGCCGCCGCCCTCAAAGGCAAGGTCCATCCGGCTCCCAAGCCCGCAAAGCCACGGATGGGACGTTTACCCGCGGTGACGCATCCGGCACCTCTGCCGTTTCCTTCGGTGGGCCATATCAAAAGTAATGTGGTATATCAGATTACGCCAACGGGGCGAGCCAGTGTGTTGCTGCACGTGCCGGATATGATCCTGTCCATGCTGTATCGGCATGGAAAACTGCTGCTGGGACTAGGCGGTCATGGCCGATTGCTGGAATACGATCCCTTCACTCAGACGGAAACGCTGGTGACGCGTCTGACACAACTGGACATCCTTTCGTTGCTGGCGGGGCGGCATGGCGGGTTGTACCTCGGGACGGCCAATGGCGGTCAGGTGTTGCGGTTGTCGGCGAAGGTCGCGGCCAGCGGCACCTATGTCAGCCGCGTGATGGATGCCAAACTTCCGGCTAATTGGGGGGTGGCCCACTTGCAGGCGGATATGCCCGCCGGCACACGGGTAACGATTCGCACGCGCAGCGGCAACGTGCAGAATATCGCAACCCTTGGTCGTTTCTGGAGTGCGTGGTCGGCGGCGATGCCGGCTAATACCTGGAGAAAAATCTCCAGCCCGGCGGCGCGGTATCTGCAGTTTAAAATTCATCTCACGGCCAACAAGGCTGGTCAATCGCCGGTGGTTGATGCCGCCAGCCTGGTGTATCAACAGATCACAGTTCCGCCGCAAATTAACGCTGTGATGGCGCTGCCGGTGGCGGGGAATCCGCACCTGGTCAAAATTAAATGGTCGGCCACGGATGCCAATGGTGATAGCTTGCAGTATCGCCTGGCGTATAGGCAAAAAGGGATCCCGGTTTGGATTGGTCTGGTGAATCATCTGACGGATACGGATTATTTGTTTAAAACCAACTCCGTGCCCAGCGGCAAGTACCGTGTGAAGGTGATTGCCAGCAATGCTGCCGACAACAATCCGCAAGAAACCTTTCAGGTGGCGCGGGAAACGCGCTATTTTGTGGTGGAAAATGCGCCCCCGGTCATCAGTGGGCTGAAATGGAAAAATTTGCAGGGTCAGCGCGTGGTAGTCACGGGCTTTGCACGCAGCCGCCGAGTACCCATTGTGGCGGTGGCCTTCCAGGTGGATTCCGGTAAGTACTGGCAACCTGCGGCGGCTTCGGATAAGATATTTGACGCGCCACTGGAAGGTTTTTCCGCCCGGACCGGAAAACTTGCCGCGGGGCCGCATCGGATTACCATTCGGGCGGTCGATGCCAAGGGCAACAAGACTTATAAATCGGTGCTGGTAACGGTCCATTAAGGCGAAACCAACACTCTGCTGGAGAATAAGCGTGCATTACCCCCATAAGATCAGCAATCGCAAACGAGCCAGAAACATTGGTTTTAGGGCCAGGATGAAGACCAAAAAAGGTCGGCAGATGATGAATCGTAAACGCGCGGCAGGGCGATCAGTCAACGTGGTGTAGGCGGAAGAGATCGTTCAGTGAGGGTCTGCTGAGTTTCGGTTGGCGTGTGGATTTTGCGGCCAATTCGTACGGTAGGGGGCTTGCCTGTGGCGTCTTGCCGAGGAGTGTAGGCGTTCACAGGCCTGAAGGTGGTAAGGAAGATGTAGGCTTTCCATCAAAGTGATTTTCGACATTCCAACGAGGCTTTCTGTTTTTGCCCCCAGATCTTGGCAGCCTTACGGCGTTGGAATACAATGACTTGCATTCAGGCCCACTGTGGGCTTGGGTGGTCGGCAGGCCGTGAACATTTACCTAGAACCCCCGTTAGGTGGCCTCTATGGGCTGGTTTCGACCGTCGCGTAAAATCCAACCACCGGCTGGCGTTGGACTACCGAGTGAAAATATGATCGCTTCCGCTCCGGAGAGCGATCCGCTGCCATCACACTGGCTCATCCGCCATTTCGCCCGCTACCATTCGCTTCGGCCATGGCCCTTCTGTTGGCGTGTTACCGCCGAATTTTTAGTGCTGGGCCTGATTGCTTCCACGGCACTTTCATTTATTAGCAACTCCGGGATGCCAACCCTCACCAGCATGCCGTTCTTTCTGGCGGTGGCGCTTGTGGTCGTCATCGCGCCGCTGTGGGAGACATTGGTATTCCAATGGCTGCCCATCGCCGTCGCTCGGCGTTATCACGCACGCTACTGGTTGCAAATCAGCCTTTCCACCGCCCTGTTCGCCGTGGCCCACTACTTGAGCCGCGGCTTGGATGCCGGTATGGTCGCCGGCCTTATCGGCGGCTTCTACCTGTCCTTTTGTTTTGCTACTTGGTGGCCGCGCTCAGGCTGGACTGCCCTTTGGACCACGGGCCTCTCTCACGCCCTTAGCAACGCCGTACTCATCGGTCTGCTGGCGGTTGTCTCAGGCGGCTGGCCCGGTCCCGCGCATGACCTGACCATGGATTCCGGCGTGGGCGGCCCTGCTGGCCTCGCCAGTTGGTATTTTTGGAAACCACACGGTCCGTTTGAGTTTGCGATTGTCAGCAGTTACGGAACTTTACATTCGCTTAGTTCCGACGATCTGTGGGCCTCGCTGATGGTCAACGGTGTGTCATCGCCATTTCAAATGCAGATTGGCAGCACCTATTACCAAGTCTCCTATGACCTGCGCGGGCATACCCTCACTGTTGGCGGCCATGTCTTCGACCTGCGTAAGGCCGACGCTATTTACGTGCGGGTGCGTGGCGGTCGGTTAACCTTCGATCCTCGCTTGGTGAAACTCAACTCCGCATTGTTCCGCAGCGATCCGTACCAATATCCCTTCGCCGTGCTGACGGCCACTTTCGCCACATATGCCGAGCCGCCGTACGTCAGTAGCGCCCGCCGCGCGGTGCGGGATTACCTGCAGGCCGAACGCCGCCGCTCCCAAGAGGTGGGCTGGCCAACGCGGTGAGGCTGACTGCTTGTGCGCTGCTCAACGAAGCCATGGGCAAAAGGGGGTGTGATCTGCCCGTGTATTTTATTTAGCGTTGCCACACTGCCGAGGCTTTCCCGCCAGCCACCGGAAACAGTATCTTCGCTGCCAAGGGCAACGGGCGGGTGCCAACGGGCCAGCGGCATGGAGGCCGGAGCCATCACAACAAAGTTACGGTCGCGGGCCTGACCGGCCAGAGCAGTTCAAACAACCTGCCTCGGGCGGGAGTTTATGGGGGTTACTGTGGACTGGCCAGTTCGGCAGTGCGTGCCAGGGATAGCATTTCATCGAGAAGATTTCTTAGTGCCGGGCATCTTTGGTAGGCGAGGTTCGGATCGAGTTTGTCAAAAAGTTGTCGCCCGTAAACCACCTTCTTGTACGAGTTTCTCTGTATCCTGGAGTAGAGACTATCGAGAAGCTTGGCAGGCGGGGTGTTGAAATTGACCTGTTCTGGTGTCGCGACCATTTCGGGCATGCCGTCACGAATGCTGCGGGGAAAGATATCCGGGTCGCTAAGTAGCCACGCTTCGGTTTCATGAACGGCAAAAAAATGTCGGAATCGCTCGTGGCTCACTTTGCCTTCAATATGATTCTTACCCCACTGGAGACGGTCGGCGGTGGATCGAGCATCGGCTGGATAAATGGTGGGACCATAAAGATCAAGCAACGATATTACCGCAATCACCTCGGCTTTGCCTGGCCCATCGAGATACCAATGGGCTTTTTTAGATACATCGCCCA
Source organism: Planctomycetota bacterium (assembly GCA_021851715.1). Taxonomy (GTDB): domain Bacteria; phylum Planctomycetota; class Phycisphaerae; order WQYP01; family WQYP01; genus JABEVA01. The sequence continues at coordinate 31,254 of JAJZCR010000010.1, read as the reverse complement.
CAAGTTCGGCCCAGCCATCAAAGCGGACAGATTTAATGCCCACAGATCGCCGTAGACGCGGGTCAAGCCACCGCTTGAGAAAGGATGGGACGGCTTTGTACTCAGTGTGCCCTTCCACAAAGAGAATGAATTTCATTCCAGGCTCTCCAGTTCACCGGACTTGAACAGAGAACCGAGTGAATAGCCCTTGAGCCAGTCCTGGAGCTTGTCATCGGCCAAGACGTTTAGAACCGTTTGGCCGTTTTGCTGAAGGGCGATGGTTGTTCCGGGTGTTTGCTGCTTGAATGCGTCAAGCAGTTGCGGGGAATGGGTGGCCAGAATGATCTGGGATCGCCTTGCGGCATTCACGGCGTATTCGGCCACAACGGGGAGCATGGAGGGATGCAAACCGGTTTCCGGCTCGTCAATGGCGATCAGCGGCGCGGCCTCGGGACTCGCTAAGACCGTCAACAGGAACAAAAATCGCAACGTGCCATCGGAAATATCCGCGGCGGATTGCTCGCGCTTCAGGCTCTTCCAACGCAAGCGAAGCTGAATGCGCTGGTCGGAGGCGGGTGGGAACACGAGTTCCTCAAAATCATCTCCGAATGCGGCGTTCATAGCGGCGTTGATCTCGTGTTTGAAATCACGGTTTCCAGTGTAGAGGGTATGGAGAACGCTGATGAGGTTTTGGCCATCGGGATCAACGCGTTTTTCAAGACGCGCTACCGACGCCTGGCGAATTGGCGAATCGCGATTTACATGCAAATCGTGATAGACTGTCCAGGCGGCCAACTCGCGTCGGTAGAGAGGAATAAGCTTGTTGTAACCGAACGGCCCCGTGGCCAGGGAAAGCAGCGTCTCGTCTTCGGAAAAAGATTCTTCTGGGGCGACAAAGCGGTGTTCGTTTTCATCAAAAATGTTAGCCTTTTTGTCAAGGCGATCGATGAGCTTAAATGGATCGGGTTTCTCGCCGGTCTGGACACGGTAATAATTTCCGAGCACCTCCCTACCCACGCGGTAGGTGCTGGACTTGCCGATCTGGGCGAGTGTGGCTTGGTAGGTCAGGCTCTCACGCATCTGATTGCGCCAATGATCTATTGGTGAGGTTTCAATCTTCCATGATATTTCCGTGACCCTGCCATCCCAGAGTAGCGGTTCAATGCCGCCAAGGGTCTGAATATGTTTACCCAGGCGGCCTTGGGCGGAGACGGCGATGAGTTCAAGAATGCGCAAGAGATTGGATTTACCGGAGCCATTAGGACCGATGATCACGTTTAAATCGCCGGGTTTCCACGTAACGTCTTTAAGCGAGCGGAAGCCTTTTATCTGCAATTCAAGGATTTTCATGAGCATTCCTCGTTGCTGGCTTGACTATGTTGGCCAGTGTGAAGGGGATTATACGCCATTGTTGCGGTTTGGCCACTTGCGGAGACGAGGGGAATCGAGAAAACTTGTAGCTGTTTACGGACAGAGCATCGCGGCGAATTTTGGAACCGGCAGGGTCTGTTGTGCCACGGCCGGGCGTCCAAGCTTGGTGCTACGGCACGGGCGATCCTAACGCCAATACCCCCACTTGATTCACGGATTTGCCGCCCGCGTGGGCGGACGAAAATCGCCGATGAACGCTTGCCACCGCGTTTTCCTCCATGATTTCGATGGGCTGACAAAAGCGGCCCAGGCTTGGTATCAATGTCGAATCTATTGGGTGTTTCTACTGTAGCGGCTTCTACCAAGCACACTTTCTGTTGGGTCGGTTGCGGACTGGCGCTGAGGAATCCGCCAGCAATCAGCCTTACGGTGGCTTACCCCGGCATGCCGACCAGCAACAGGGTGCCAAAGGCTAGAGAAATAATCAGCAACACAATAATGGCCCAGAATGGCAACGACTTTTTCGTCTTGGTTTCCAAGGCCGTCGGTGTGACGGGGTTGTGAATTTCCTTCCACTTTTCCCATGCCGCGAACACCCAGATCAGGGCGCTGCCGAAAAGCAAAACCATGCCGATATCGCGAAAGATCGGCGAAAACGCCACCAGTGCCAGGATATGTGTTGACGACAGGTTAGGAAGCACCATCATGTTGACACCATTGTTTTGCCAAGGTTAGCCCAACAGTTCACTGTGCGCGTATTGTCGCACGGATGGGGGTGTCTGTCACCCGTGCAACGCGCGGATGTTCATGTTGCACGACATCTTCAGTGACAAAGCATCGCTGCGTTTCTCGCGGCGCGAGTTCCACGATTGGTCGGGTGATCTAACATTCAGCCGCCACCGCCCGATGCAGACAGCCGCGGTGTGGCGAGGCTGGAGATTTACGCCAGGTAAGTCTTGTTCTTTTTTCCGCTCAGGTAACTTTCCATAACACAACTGGCCAGATCAGTGGAGGCGCAGTAAAACGCCACGCCGCGGCAAAGGCGTGTGAGCTGATCTACAAATTCCACCCATTCCATTCCCCAATAATCCTCAATCAAGGCAAAGGTGGCCACCCGAATCCGTGCCCGGGCGCACAGCAGGGCTTCGCGCAGGGTCGCCAGGGCCGTTACCTGCTCTGGAGGGTATATAAGGTGCAGGATGTCCCCATCCACATGGGCGGTCGGCTGACCATCGGTAATGATGAACATTATTTTCTGCTCTGCGGGTCGAGAGGCCAAAATCCGGCGACCCATTTGCATGGCCAGTTGCAGGTTGGTGAAGTGCTGATGCGTGTGTGCCGCCTGGGCCAGGGGAATGCGCACGCGAATTTCATAATCGTGCGTGCTGACCGGTTTTGGCATCAGTAAAGGTAATTGCTGTTCGGAGATTTGCGTTGCGGTGCTGTAAAAGCCTACGATATCGATGGTATCTTGGGGATATCGCTGTCGCACCAGGGCAGTCAGGGCCATGGCTACTTTTTTAGCCGCCAGAAACCGCCCATGGCGGATCATGCTTCCGGACATGTCCATTAAGATGCACATTGAACATGATGTGCTACCTTCCACCAGATGCAATTCGAGATCCCGCTCGTTGAATTGAATGGGCACACCGACAAACTGATTGGTGGAAACATTCCGGGCCATCGCATTCCGCAGCGACTGGTTCATGTCCAGTTCGCTGATTGGATCCCCGAAGGCGTACGGCTTGGTCGATTCCAGCCGATCGGATCCGGCTCCGGCGGCCAGCGTGGGATGGCCTTCGCGTGAGCCGCGTTGTAAATTGGCAAAAATTTCCATCAGCGCCTTGCGCTGCATGGCACCGATGGCCCGCGGGGTGAGTCGCATCCGGCCGGCCACTTTTTCAAGCAAGCCTTCCCGCATTAATTGTTCAAGCAATGCGGGATCGGTCTGGTTGAGTCGTTCCAGGGCTTCCAGGGCTTTGTCCCCATAATCCAGAACAAAGTCCATAATCTGGTCATAACGAAAGAGACTATCAGGCGTGGCAAATTCCTGGCCGTCGTATTCGCCGTAAATATGCTTCATCGCTCACCTGTCTGCGTCGTTTGGCGGTCCAATCCTGATTGATCTTAGGCCGTCAGTCGCGGATTGGCCAGCAGATCGGCGGAGCGGCCACCTCAGGTAATGGTGAGTTGGCAGTTTATCGTTTGGGCCGCTTCGGCATCCGGTTGCCCACCGCCGACGCTGATCAAAAACGTTCCTGGTTCAATGAAGGCCTCGCCGTTATCACGAAAGGCGGAAAAATGTTCCGGCCCTATGTCAAATTTTACCACCCGCCGCCCGCCGCTGAGGATATGCACCCGCTGAAAACCCGCCAGATGATGTCGCGGCACTGGTACGCTGGCCTGAACATCCCGCACGTATAATTGAACAACTTCATCACCGGCTCGCCGGCCGGTGTTTACCACCTGCACCTGAGCCTGTACCGATTGACCTGGGCGGATTTTGTTGCGGCTCAGCTTGAGCTGTTCGTATTTAAATGTGGTGTAGCTTAGCCCATAACCGAAGGGGTACAACGGTTCGTCGGTCATAAATCGGTAGGTGCGGCCGACCATATTGTAATCCTCAAAGGGGGGCAACTGTTCCAGCGATTTAACAAAAGTAATCGGAAGTCGGCCGGCCGGGTTATAGCGACCCCACAGCACATCGGCAATGGCCCTGGCCCCGCGCTCGCCCGGGTACCACGCCATGAGAATGGCCGGAATGTGATCCTTGGCCCAGCGGATTTCAATGGGGCTGCCGCCGGTCAGCACCAGAATCACGGGCTTGCCTGCGGCATGCAGGGCTTGCAGAAGTTCCAATTGCCGGCCCGGCAGGCCGATACGTAGTCTATCTCCGCCGCCATCCGCCGCCGCATCGCCTGTATCACCGAATTCCTCTCCTTCCAATGCCGGGGTGTAGCCCAGAACTGCAATAATTAAATCCACATCGGGAATAACCCCATTCAGTTCGCCGGTGTTCAGCGGCCTGGATCCCGCCAGATCGCAGCCTTTGACATAATGAACCTGTGTGGCCGCGCCGGCGGCCGAAATAATGCCCTCCAGGATGGTTTGCGACTCTCTGGCAAACCCCGTGTAATTGCCATACAGGGCTTCAGGGTTGTGGGCGGTCGGCCCGACCACGGCGATGGAATTCAAATGTCTCGCCAGGGGCAGGATGGCTTGATCGTTTTTCAGCAGCACGATGGATTCCCGCGCTGCGGTCAGAGACGCCCGGCGATGAGCGGCGCCGGCCACACAGCGCAGCGGTATCCTGGCAAACGGCACCTGCCGCGGCGCGTCAAACATGCCCAGTCGCAGCCGGGCTTCCAGCAGCCGCACGACGGCCCGGTCAATTTCAGCTTCGGTGATTAAACCTCTTTGCAGCGCATCCAGCAGGTGATGATACGTAACACCGCAATTCAGTTCGCATCCGGCGCGAACCGCCATGGCCGCCGATGCCGCACCATCCTTCGTGACATGATGATGGTTGTGAAAATCGCAGATGGCTCCGCAGTCGGACACCACGAAGCCGTCAAACCCCCATTCCTGGCGGAGAATTTTCTCCAGCAGTGTGGTACTGCCGCAGCACGGCTCGCCATTAACGCGGTTGTAGGCTCCCATCACCGAGGCCGCACCCGCTTCCTGCACACAAGCCTTGAACGCGGGCAGATAAGTTTCCCGCAGATCACGCGGCGAAACCACGGCATTAAAACCATGGCGCAGCGGCTCGGGCCCGCTATGTACCGCAAAGTGTTTGGGTGTGGCCACCAGCTTGAGATAGGCCGGATCATCGCCCTGCAGGCCGCCAACGAAGGCCACCCCCAGGCGTGCGGTAAGAAATGGGTCTTCACCGTACGTTTCCTGCCCCCGGCCCCAGCGCGGATCTCGGAAGATATTGATATTGGGCGTCCAATAGGTAAGGCCGAAATACTGCCCTCGATAACCACCTTTGAGCGCCGCATGATGCTTGGCTCGGGCTTCGTCAGCTATGAGGCCAGCGATCTCTTTAATGCCTGGGGCATTGAATGTGGCCGCCAACCCAATGGCCTGCGGAAAAACCGTGGCCAGTCCGGCCCGTGCCACTCCATGTAAACATTCATTCCACCAGTTGTAGGCCGGTATGTTGAACCGTGGTACTGCCACGGATTCATGCAGCATCTGGCCTAATTTTTCCTCCAGCGTGAGTTGCTTGACCATCGTCTGAGCCCGTTGCCGGTATAGCTCGCGGTAATTTGAGCTTTTAGACCTGGCCGACGGAGCCTTGGATTTTTTAATTTTCATACATGCCTTTCCGGCTGCAAAACTACCCGGGGCAGCCGATATTTCCCTGAGTCCAGATCCGGCCGATCGTTCACGATTCGTCCGGTCCAACTGGCCGTCATGTTAAACCCGCCAGGGTCATTCTGCCAAGGGTGAAAAAAATATAGTTATCGGATGATCCGCGGCACCAGGGCGTGGCGATAGCAAACGCACACTGGTTGTCCTGCGGTTCATCCAGTGGATTATCGGTCTATCCAGGACCCTGAATGTTATAGGGCCCAAAGAATTGCCGGGGCATATATGGTTGTCCCGGGACCAATAACCATCAAGCTCGGCCGTTTGATTTATCCAGCCGTGATTTTGTTCCGATAGTAAGGGCCGGAAAGCAGTTGTTCGGAAACGCCCAGCCAGGGCCTTTCCGGACGGCTCTGACACCAGTGATTCGGCGATGGCGTGGTGCATCATCGTCCGGGATCGTGAAAGGTCGGGAAAGACAAGAGAGTGTTGAGGTTGGAGAGGATGGTTGGGGGCGCGATAGCTCGACCCGGGCTGATAGTATCGCCGGGCGCAACCGTCGACGCGGTTGTGATTAACGCATGGAGTCCAAACAACAGGAGAACACTCATGAAGACCATCCTTGGATTTAACGTTTCTGTTTCAGCGGTGAAGACCTCGGTCGTGGTGGCGGCGCTGGCCTTGAGTGCCGCGGCTGCACAGGCGAGTTTCACCGCCAGCATCAGCGTTGTCGGTGGTGGCAGCACGTTGCTCAATGGTGCCCCGGTTACATCCAGCGGCCTGCTGGTTATCGGGCCGACCAATGTAACCATTAATTCTCCGAACAGCAGTGCGTCAGAATTTACGATGGAAAATTTTACTGCCAGTTCTAACAGTAGCAGTGCCGGTTCCAGCGCGGTGGTGATGGGTAGTTCTCTGCAGATGAAAAATACTTCCGCCTCTGTTGAAACATTGGATATGAATTTACTGGACACTGGATTTGCTAATCCAAGCGGCGCCGGTCTGCAGATCAGCAGCTTCGGATCGGTGCAGTGGACATCCCGGGATGTGCAAAACTCGCAGGATCTGGTACGTGAAGTGAGTATGCTGGAGGGCATCGGCTATTCCACCACGGTTGCTGCGTTGAATGTAGGCGGCGCACTTTCCACCGATCTTCCTTCGGTGACAACTCCTTTGGGCGCGTTGGTACCCAGTTACAGTTTCGGCAATGATCTGGCGGTAACCCTCAATCCTGGGGATGCAGTGAAAGTCAGTTGGAACTCCACGGTGGCACCAGTGCCGGAACCGATTCCAGCTTTGCTGTTGGCCGTGGGATGTTTAGGGGTGCTGTTGTTATCACGGCGCCGTCATGCCCAGACCGTGGCATGTTGATCGGAGATGCTTCCGCGCGAACTTTGGTCCGAAGAGCCGTTTCAATGGATGATCTGTGCCGCCCGCATCCAGGCGATAAAGCGTGAAAGTCCTTCCTGTACCCGCACTTGGGGCTGGTAGCCCAATGTGCGTCGGGCCAGCGTGATATCCGCAAAGGTAACAGGCGGTTCAGAAGCGGGGGCGGGAACGTTGCGAATCCGGGCCTGGCGGCCCAGAAGCTTTTCCAGAATTCGGACAAACTCGATGTTCTCCACCGGTTCGCCGCAGCCCAAGTTGAATATCTGATAGCCTTGTGGACGATCCAAGGCCAGGCGAAAGCCGGCGATAATATCATCAATGTAAGTCCAATCACGTTTGAGGTGGCCGGCGTCATAGAGGGTCAGTTCGCGGCCAGCGAGAAGGTCTGTAGTCCACTGCCAAGGCATCATGTCCGGGCGGCCATGAGGTCCGTAGACATTGAAGAATCGCAAAATTGTGATGGGTAAGCCCCAGAGATGTTCAAAACTATGGGCAAAAAGTTCCATGGAACGCTTGCTGGCTGGATAGGGTGCCAGCGGGCGATCGGCCGGTGCGGTTTCCACAAATGGGGTGGGCGTACAGCGCCCATATACCGAGCCGGTGGAAGCAAGCAGGCAGTGCGGCTTGCCTATGCGGTTAACGGCATCCAGCAAATTCATTGTGCCTTGTACATTGACGGCACTGTATACATGAGGATTCTGAACGCTGTAGCGCACGGAAGCCATGGCGGCGATATGGGCCACCGCGTCCGGCGGGTGGGTGCGGCATAATTCCACCAAGGCGGGCAGATCGCGCAGGTCACATTCTGCAAAGGTAAAATGAGGATGTGAAGAAAGGTCTGCCAGGTGGCGCTGCTTATGAACCAGCGGGTAATAATCATTCAGGTTGTCAAACCCCACAACCTGATCGCCGCGATCCAAAAGGTTGCGAGCCAGACGCGAACCAATAAACCCTGCGACACCGGTGACCAGAATTCTCAAGCGTAACACTCCTGCTGCAACCAGATTAATGAACGCCGCCGATACCCCGCAAATTGCAATAAATAATGGCGAACCTGCCTGCCGGAGGCACGATTCAGCTTCCGGTTTTATCGCCGGATGCAGGGCGGTTTTCCGGGAATAAATCCGGTTGGGTTGGATCGTGACGTGAGGGATTATCCAACACGTCCTGGGCTTCACTGACCAATTCTCCCAGGTCCTGAAACTGGCGGTACACCGCGGCAAAACGCACATACGCAATCGGCGAAGCCATACGCAACTGCTTCATCACCGCTTCGCCGATAAAGGAACTGGTAACTTCACGCGTGCCTTGCTGCGTGATTTCCTCTTCCACGGCATCCACCATTGCATCAATGTGCTCGGCCGGTACCGGCAGTTTATAGCAGGCCTTTTGAATGCCTTCCATAATTCGCGTACGGTCCAGGGGTACGCGGCTGCCATCTTTTTTTACGACGGTCAGGCGGGTGGTTTGCTCCACGCGTTCATAGGTGGTATAGCGGCGGTTGCAGGCTTCGCAGACCCGGCGGCGGCGGATGACTTCACCCCCCTCAACGGGGCGTGAATCAATTACGCGGTCTTTATCAGCAACATGGCAAAATGGACAACGCACGGATCACCCTCGCAAATTAAATCCTGCCGGCTAATGCACGGCCAGCCGTGTATGGTAGGCGTGAATAAAATAAAACCGCCGGGCTTGGAGTAACATGGCAATGGCGCGGCGGGGATCACGGTCGGCCGTAAAGTCGCCGCGAATTCGCGACGGCCCCAGCGCATTTTGAAAATAACCGGAACTGGCGGTTAAGCGTAAATCTCCATCCACCATGGTGGCATGCATGATCGCGGCATGTTTCCCATTGTGCAGGCGAATGAAGCCCGCCCCTGAATATCGGCCTGTGCCGCTGGGGGTAATCACAATATATTCAAACGTGGCATTGATGGCGGTGGATAAGATGGGCGTTACGCCCGGCACAGGCTTCCAAAATACCCGTATGACCATCATCTGCGTGACGCCGGTGTTACCCCCGGTCTTGGATTTTAGAATAAAGTGGTACGTGCCGTCGCGGGTAACATAGTAGAAGGCCTGATGAAAATGTGGCTGCAATGTGCTGCCGGCCTGCGACCGCACGGGAATAATAGACAGTGGGCGAAAGTATCCGCATCCCCCCAGCAGCAGCGGCAGCACTCCCAACCAGAGAACCAGAAAAATATTACCGGTGCGTTTTATCATGATGGTAGCATAATCGCTGGGCCGAGGTTGGTAAACAGCCTCGCCAAGGCGGAGGTGCCGTGTCGGGCAGGCAAACGTTCGTTGATAGTTGGCCCCACGGCTCTCCGGCGAACAATGCCTTAATGAGATTCGGAATGTGCCAACGCCATAAGGTGCTTGGGTTGCATCAACAACAGCAGTTCGCCGTGGGTTAGCGTGGCGTCCATATCCACGCACGCAACAGCCCCTTTTTTGAAGCGCACGCGCCCGGGCTTGCCGAAACAGAGTTGTCCGAGAAAACCGCTTAACTCCGGCTCATGGCCGACGGCCATCATGGCTTGCGGCTGGTGTTTTTGCGACTTCAGCCGCGCAAGCAACAGTTCCGGCGAGCCGCCGCAGGCCAACTCCGCAGCTGAGATAATAGGAATTCTATCGCCTTTGCCCGCGCCCGCCGGCCTGCCCAGTGCCTTAACCAGAATTTCCGCCGTCTGCCGTGTCCGCACATAGGGCGAGGTGAATATGATGGCAATGGGAGGTTTCAAGGTCGCCAGCCCGGCGGCTACGCAAGCAAAATCTTTTTTACCTGCCGTGGTCAGCGCTCGTTGGGAATCACCGCCGCGGGCGAATTCTTCGGCGGCGGCATGACGGCATAAATAGAGTTTCATCAAAGCTCCTCCGGTTAGCCCACCCAAAAGCCCTGCGTAAAGCGCATGGTCACCATGAACATCCACAGAGTGCTTAGCGACAGCAGCGGCACACACAACCAGGCCCAGCGAGGTGGCAACTTGGCCATCACCAATCCGAAGAAAATCCATAGGGGCAAGCTGGTGGCCAGTTGGTAACGCCCCATCCCCTGGTAGTGAATTTTGCTATGCGAAAAAAAAGGAATTAGCCATAAGAACAGGGCCACCAGCCACAGCGGTGTGGGCAGCCGCACCTTGGGCAGCAGCATGGCCAGCAGCACCAGAGGTGTGAACAAAGCGCAGGCGTTTTCCAGTGCGGTGATGTGGGATGTATCCGCGGATGAAGCCAAATCGGCTGTCATTCGATGAAATGTTTTACCCACGTCTAAAGCCAGCATCGTGTGTTTCCAGGTAAGCCCCACGTGTACCCAACGTTGAATGTCCAATACCATCCACGGGTTGCCGGTTTCCCAGGCCAGCCACGCCGCCCAGAGAATAAATCCACTGGCGGCTACTGCAGGCCACCCAATGGCCCGCCCCAGGGCTGTGGCCGGCGCGATGGCGGGGCGGCCCTGTGGTGCAGAAGTCTGCGCATCGATCGAGAGGCCACTTTTTCCTGCGGCCCGCCACGCTGCAACAACCGCTCCAATAAGGATAACGAAGAGCGTTGCTGAAAAAACTACGCCAGTGGGCCGCACCAGATCGGCAACGGCTCCGATGATGGCCGCCACCCACCATCGCTGATGCAGCATGGCAAAAAAGAACAGGATCATCAGCACATCAAAAATTGGTTCAGTATAGGCGGCGAATAAAAAAACAGCCTCCGGTTGCAGCAGAAAGCTCAGCACCGTCAGCATGGGCACCGCCGGTTGATCAGGAAATAATTCTGCCGCCAGGCGGTACAGCAAAATTGCGGCCGCCGCCGATGCGGCATTTGAGACCAGCAGCAGCCACACCCACACCGGCAGCGGGATCATTCGTGAAAGCACCAACACCACCGCCGGGTAGCCCGGATAGTTAGCGGTGTTTGCAGTGCCCACCGGCACATTAATTGTGCGGTACCACCAATGTGCTATTTGCCAATAACGAATGCCATCCCAGCGAATAAGCGCATGTTGATGCGGGCTCCATCCCGGATGATACGCCCACGATGGGAAAAACGGGGATCGCTGCGGGGAGTGAAAAGCAATTTGCGCCGCTAAATTCACGCATAGCATCACCACCACCCACGCCAGCAGGGGTCGTAACCACCAGCCGCGAGCCAATACCGCCGGGATCTCGAGATCAGGGGTCGATGGCTGTACTGATGCACTCCCAACAGCGGCAATGACGGTCGAGGGGGATGGCGTGTGGTCACCGGGAAAAATTGCCTTGGCCGGGGCCAATTCATATCCGCCGGTGGATGAAGATGGTTTCTCCGCTGGCATAACGCATGGCTCCGGTAACGGCTCCAACCACGGCTTCGGCCACATCCTGCGGCGCAAGAATTTCCCGGGTGGGCACCTGTTCTTCTGTCATCAATGCCCGAAACATGGGCGTTTCCACGGCGGCTGGCGCAATACCGACAACCCGAATTCCCAGCGGCTCGCCTTCCTGGGCGGTAACTTTGGTCAGCATATTCAGCGCCACCTTGGCTACGCCATATGCCCCCAGTCCGGGAAATGGATCACGGGCAGACTCGCTGGATATATGCACAATAATTCCGCCGGAATCCGGTCCCAGTTCCGCTCCCGACCGTCCCTGTCCATGCAGATCAGACTGCGATTCCATGTGCTGGTTGCGAAATACCGGCCATACCGCCCGGGTCAAATAAAATGCCGCTGATAAATTTACCTCCAGGATTTCCCTCCACTGGGCCGGCAATATATCGGCTGTGGGGATCATTGGAGCCATGCCCGCTGTGTTGATCAATGCGTCTATGCGGGAAAATTCTTCCTTGGCTTGCCGCACCAGGCGATCCACCTCTTGCGGCTTGGTCACATCGGTCGGCACACAAATGGCCCGGCCAGCCGCACGCTTGATCTGCTCAGCCACCTCTTCCAGGCGGCCCGGCGTGCGCCCGGCCAGCACCACAGCGTAACCCAGGTCCGCCAGTGCCAGCGCCGTCGCCCGTCCAATGCCGCCCCCGCCACCAGTTACAATTGCCACTTTCATTTGAAGCACCCCAAGCCCATGGAACATCCGGATTTTTAACCATCCAGCCGGAAGAATTATAAAGGGGGCGTTAAAAAAATGCGTGTTTGCGAGGAATCGGCCGTCCAACAACATTGACGCATTGGCCAGGTTGGGCCATGATCTTTTTTATGACATCGATGAATCAGCCTTTACCCGAATCCGATCAGCGACCGGCAGGGAATGTTTCGCTGTTGTGCCAGGCCGGCGAGCGCTATTTGGCGGGGGGGCAGTACATGGTGGCCCAGCGGTTGTTACGGCAGGCTGAGGCTCAACTGTGGCGGCAGCGCGATGGGGCCGCGTTGGCTAAAGTCTATTTGCCGCTGCTGGAGGCATCTCGGCTGTTGCGTCAACAGGCTTGCGAAGGCGTGATCGTCATCAGCATTGGTGACGATTGTACTTTGCAGCGGCGGATGGTTGAGGAGTTTTCCCGCCAGCGTGCAGGTACGCTGTTGTTAGGGGGAAACGCCGGTGATCGGTGGGTGTTGAAAATGCTGGAGAAGGTACGTTACGCGGCGCGAAAAAGTGGCTATTCTCTGGAGGCATTGGCTTTATTGCGAAGTGGCAATCGGTGGAGGATTTCATCCACAGCGGATCCAACATTTGCCGCAGGTTTGCCGGTACGGTGGGTGCAACATCCATCAGGCCCGGAGGTTGGCAATACATCCAATGCCGACGAGATTGCCCTGCCGCCTGGGGGCATCTATCCACCCGGATCAGCCGGAGCGACGTTGGCGGGCGAATCATTGCTGGCGGCACACGAATTATTGGCTCTCAAGTGGCAGTCACGCCATCCGGTACGGGCCAGGCGGTGGGCGGAAATGGACTGGCTGCGGCGAGCGATGCGTATTGATTCGGCGTGTGAACCAGTGCTGATACGATTGCTCGCGCTGGCTGGTGGGTGACGGGCGATTGGTCCATAACTGGAGTGGCACAGGACCGATAAAAATTCTGGGGCTTGGCCGGTTCATCGCATTCGTAAAAGCAAATTAATTGAAAAGCAATGGCTCTTGGCGGAAACTTATATTATGCTGGGGAGCCTGGTGGAGTGCCAGCAGCCTGATGCCGCTGGTGAACCAAGCCGTGGGGGCGACGTATAAACAAAGGAAGGGCCGGATGGCCACTGATGAACAACTCATGGCCGATTTTATCGCGGGCAGTGAATCGGCTTTTGGCGAGTTAGTGTCGCGTTATGAACGCGAGTTGTTTATATTTCTGCAGCGGTTTGTCAATAACGGCGCTGCCGCAGAAGACCTATTTCAGGAGGCCTTTATCCAGGTATACCGCAATGCCGATAAGTTTGACGCTCAGCGGCGGTTTAGATCCTGGCTTTTTACGATTGCATCGAATAAAGCCCGCGATTATTTGCGATCTAGTCACCGCCGTTCGACGCAGTCCCTGGATGCGAGCCTTGATCCAGACAACAAAAAAGCGGCATTTGCGGACATGTTGGAAGCCGATGGTGACTCCGCGCAGGATTTGCTCATCGGCGGCGAAGATGCTGAGGCAGTCCGCGAGATGATCGCCAAGCTGCCGGATATTTATCGCGAGGTGCTGCTCTTGAGTTATTTCAACCATTTTTCGTATAAACAGACTGCCGAAGTGCTAAATGTTCCGGTGGGAACGGTGAAGAGCCGGTTGCACTCGGCTTTGGGCCAGTTTGGCCGCTTATGGAAACAACGTCAGGCGGCGCAGCGATTGTGACCACGCGTGTGGATATTGTAACGGACGGCGAAGGACTGGTTGATCTGTTTGATGTGAGTATGGAACCAACATGACCCACGATCCATTTCATTCTGATTCTGACGTCCAAAAGAATTTTTCTTTTGAGGATTACCGTTTAACGGAAGCGGAAGCAGCCCATGTGGACCGCTGGCTTAGTCAAGATTTGCCGGCCCTCAATGCGGCACCGGAGGAGGGCGCAAAAAATGCTCCCACCCCGCGGTTGGCCGAAATTTTTAAGCTGCTTGGCCAAGTAGGGGAGCCAGAGGTTCCACACGGGCTGGCGCATCGCACCATGGCCTTAACCCGGGAGCTTTCGTCGGCTGGGGCAAATACCTGGGGTAAGGATGCGGGCCATGGATCTCCGAAATTGCGCATCGGCTGGGATCGGCGGAAAATAGACTTGGCCGCAATGAGCGTCGCGGCCGGGTTGCTCTTTATGATTTTGATTTCCGGGATTCATCATGCCCGCTTTGTGGCGGACCGCGTAGCCTGTGCGGAAAATCTTACCGCACTGGCCAGTGCGTTTTCTGGTTATGCCGCCGATGATGCCGGCATGTTGCCGCGCATCGCGGCGCCGACGGATGCCAACTGGTTACCGCGTACCGATACTCCGGGTCAACCGCGATCGGCCAATGCCCATAGCAACCTGGCGAATTTACGGCCATTATTGGTTCGTGGTGAATTTGCTACCTGGAATCGCCTGATTTGCCCAAGCTGCCAACTCCAGCATCTCCTCGGCCTTAGCACCAATCTGTCGCATGGATTGCCTACAGGCGATATCAGCTACTCTTATATTGACCAGCTTGCCCCTTACCATCACCATTGGGGAAGCGCTGGTCATGTGGTCATTATGGCCGACTATAATCCGCTGTTTCAAGCCCAAGCCCGCCAGGTTTGCGAGACTTCCAACTCTTTTAATCATAACCAGCGAGGCGAAAATATCCTGCGTGACGATGGCAGCGTGCGCTGGGTGACAACACCAGATGTTGGACCGAAGCACGACAATATCTGGACCGTGCAGGGAGATTCAACACCTCCATTCACCGGACGGGAAGAACCTAAAAGCATCGATGATATTCTGGTGGTTCCATGAGCAATTCATGTTATTGACAGTCTGCCAAAACTTAGCTAGGCTTTGATTTTATGCCTAGAACTGCACGGGCTGCCAAGGGCGGCGTCATTTATCATATTTCCAATCGCGGCAATGGTCGCGGCGTGGTCTTTCGTAAGCGGAAGGACTATGAAATGTTTATGGAAATATTGGAGGCCGGCCGGCAGCGGGCATCCATTGAAGTCTTCGGATTCTGTTTGATGCCCACGCATTGGCACCTGGTGGTTCGCCCGCGACGTGACGGCGATCTTTCTGCTTATCTTTCCTGGATTACCAATACCCATGTCAAGCGCCATCGTGTGCGATATCCTCATACCAGGGGTCGCTTGTATCATGGGCGGTATAAAAGTTTTCCGGTGCAAAGTGGACGGCATTTAGTCAACCTGATGCGTTATGTTGAAAGCAATCCACAGCGAGCCAAACTGAAGAAGCGGGCGGAGAATTGGCCCTGGTCGAGCTTGGGATGCGATAAAAAGGTGGCATCTGCACTCTTGGATCCATGGCCTGCTGATCGTCCAAAACATTGGCGAAAGTTGGTCGGCAAATCGCTCAAAAAATCCGACCGGGATGCCGTGGTGGCCAGTCTGAAACGATCTCGTCCTCTGGGCGAAGACCGCTGGGTGACAACGATGGCCAGGAAGACCGGGAGCCTGCAGACGCTTCACCCCATTGGTCGTCCGCCCAGGCAGGCTACAAAAGCAAAATAAAATGGTGGCTGCTCAAGCGACGCGAGCGTTTTGTAATCGCGAGCAGGCAGGTACGAATGACCAGCAATAAATATCCTTCAAACGTGCCAGATGTTCGAGTCCGAGCGGCCCGCCGGGTGGGCATCTTCGCCGGCGCGGTTCTGTTTCTGGGATTGCTGCTGTTCGGAGCCAGTTGGCTCCTGAGTGTGGTGGGAACCGAGTCAGCAGGGCGGTTGGCCAAGGGGCAGCAAAAAGTGCCATCAGTCGTACCGGCGCTGGCTCAAATCCCCTGGCACCATAATCCGTGTCGCCCCAAACGCATGCAGCTTTATACCGCCTCGTTACCGGGCTATTCGCCAAGGATGGCCGAGTCCTGGTGGTGGAAACAGGTACGCGTTGTTTCAGCGGGTAATGCGCCGCTGCCAGGCTTGCTCAAAGCATTATGTAGCACCGATGCCCGTCTTCGCGC
Source organism: Planctomycetota bacterium (assembly GCA_021851715.1). Lineage (GTDB taxonomy): Bacteria > Planctomycetota > Phycisphaerae > WQYP01 > WQYP01 > JABEVA01. Next base: position 15,150 of record JAJZCR010000010.1, on the reverse strand, counting down.
CCGAGGAATGCAGCAATTTGCGGCCTGGATCAGACGCGTTCGCTGGAAGGCTTACCAACCGATTCAACGAGCCTTGTTGCCTGCCGTGCTGCATGCAGGGCACTACCGCACCGCCCTGCGCATGACTCGTTTGACGATTCTTCTGGATCCAGCCAATACCGGTTGGGTGCAATTTATGTTGATGGTGCGAACGCAGGTTATGCTTGCGGCCAAGATCCCCAACCGGGCACTGAATAATGCCCTGCGGCTGTACAATGTATGTACCATGCGCGATGTCCGCCAGGCAGTGGCGTTGATCGCACAGTGTTTACAAGCCGGTGCGATGGGCGGCGGCGTTGCGGCCAGGCATTTCGTAGCCGGGCAGCTCCTCGCACAGTACGTGCCGCCGATGCCCGAAGGTCATTGTTCCTTACCGGTGGCCTTTCGTCGCTATGGGCATGGTTCCGGGGGCAAAGTTGCCATGGGTAATGATGGTATGGCGGCGGTCTGGCGAAGGCTGAATCCGCAGCCGTATGGCATCTTTGCTGGTCGAATAACCGATGAGGATTTTTACAGCTTGATGCAGCGGGGGAATCTACTTCTGCTGGCCAACCATTGTCATCAGGCGGCGCTGGTGTGGGATCGGGCTTATGCGGTGGCGAAAGGTGAGTGGCAATTGCGAGATGCGGCGGAAGGCATCGCCCGGACGATAAAGGCGCTTGATAAGACCATTGGCCCGGCCAATCGATGGGTCAATGAAGTCAGAGCCCGTGGAACAAAGCGACGATGACCAACTTAGTTTATAGATTCGTAGCCGCCTTTCCACGGCTGTGGCTGCCAAAGGTCGGCTTAGCGGCCATCATGCTGATGGCCTTGGGAAACGGCACCGTTGTCCGAGCGCAGCCGCCACGGGGACAACAAATAACACGAGAACTGGCCAACACCGACAGGGCGGTGGCCTTACGGGCATTTGATCAGATACGAAAGGAAATGCCCGAACTTGGCCCGCCCATGCGGTGGCTGCTGCTGCGGGTATGGCCTATGGCATTGATGCGCGGCCGGCACTACAACCTGGCGGCAAGATTAGCGTTGCGGACGGTACGTAATTTTCCCGACAATATCTGGATTATCCAGCAGGCGATGGATTTTCGGGTTCGCGCGCTACTGCGGGCCGGGCATCCAAGGCAGGCCTTAACTGCAGCGCGGGGCTTATTCAATGTCTGTTCCATGCGCATGACGCAACAGGCTTTGCTGTTGGTGGCCCAGTGTCTTAACGCCGCCTATCCCCAAGATCCGCAAATGGTGCAAAATTTTATGAACCAGCAGGTGGCGGGAGCGGTACCCGTGCCGCCGGGCGGCAAAGCCCATTCATGCGAGGTACTCGCATCCATTCCTCTGCACGGACGCCCTTTCGCCCGCGCGCTGCGCGATCTGCAGCCATTTACAGACTACCAGAGCCTCCTGACCCGTGGCAACCTGTTGTTGCTGGCAGGCAAAGCGTCGGAGGCTATGGCGCTTTTCCATTTAATGGCCAACCAATACGGGGCAGGTCGCACCGCCAATGAATGCCTAGCCCGTGCACTTAAGGCCGAGGATGGCACCGTTGGGCGGGCCAACGGGTGGGTGCTGTCGCTGAAAGCACCCGTGGTCAAACCTGCACGCGGACACGGGCATTGAGCTTTCCCCATGTCTGTGGAGACCCAACATGAGCGGTCGTTATACCTTGCCAACCCGGCCAGTTTTTTTTTGATCAATGCCCGTGGTTGCCAATTCACTGGCCAATACCACCGTGAGGCGGCTATACTGTTAGCGAATCGTCGGCGTGCGGACTGATACGTTTTTAGTCCAATAAGGGTTTTGTGCTTCCCAAGCTGCCGGGAGCGGCCCGGGCTGGGTGTTGTTGTAGTCAGGCGGCCGCGGGTCGGTGATGCTGAGGATTTAGCCCGGCGGTGGTGCAATTTTTCTGAACTTGGGTTAAATTAAAAAGAACGATGAATTTTCACCTGCCTGATGTTTTAAAAAGGGGCAACCAATGAGTGATAATCAGTTTAAGGATGCAGCCATTTTGGTTGTGGATGACGACGCCGATGTGCTTACCACCATCACCGCAGCGCTTTCCACTACCGGGGCGCGGTTGCTTTCCGCCAGCGATGGTAATGCCGCCGTGGAAATCTGCGAGCGTGAACACCCGGACGTCGTCATTTTGGACATGATGCTGCCGAAACGCAGTGGATTCTTGGTGCTGGAGAGAATCAAGGCTCGCAAAGCCAAAGGCACCAAGCCACATGTGATTATGATTACCGGCAATCTCGGTACGCGGCACAAAACTTACGCCGAGTCGCTGGGGGTAGAAGATTACCTCAATAAACCGTTCAGAATAGACCGGCTCATGGGGGCCCTGGAAAAGATTCTCCTTCCTAAAACTGCGACGGATTCGCCGCAACATTGATCTTTGCCGGATGCCGCGCATCATCGCCAGGTGAGCTTCTTTATTTTCATCGGAGGTCAAGATGCCTGAGCTTCCGGAGGTCGAGGAGGTTCGCCGCACATTGGAGCCGGTGATCATCGGAGCGGTGGTGTTGCGCGTGCGGTTGCTGCGCCAGAATTATCTCACCCCGCCGCGTGCACCCCTGGAGCGTTTGAACGGACGCACCATTGTTGCCACCCATCGCCACGGGAAGAAGCTGTTCTGCCGCTGCGACGACGGTCAGACACTGATGTTTCATCTGGGCATGAGTGGCAGGCTGGAAGGGTCTCAATCCCATCTGCCCGTGCCTCTCCATACCCATTTCATGCTGGATTTGAATTCAGGGCTGCAAATTCGCATGCGGGATCCGCGGCGGTTCGGCGGCGTGTGGTACTATGCCACCTTTGAACAGGCTTGCGCTGAGGAAATTCAGGGAGTGCTCGGCGTGGACGCCCTCAATCTGACCCCTGCGCATTTAAGTCATTGGCGCACGGCGAGCGGCCGGCTCAAGGCCCGCCTTCTGGGCCAGCGTGATGTTGCGGGTTTGGGTAACATTTATGTGGATGAAGCCCTCTGGATGTCCGGGTTAAGTCCACTTATGCCGGTACGGCGGATTTCCCCGGTACGAATTGGGCGGCTGGTCCAGGCCATTCACCGGGTGCTGGAAAAATCACTCTCTGCCGGCGGCACCACCCTGCGCGACTATCGCAATGCGGCCGGGCAGCCGGGTGGCTTTGCCGCCAGTCTTCGAGTTTATGGCCGCAGCGGCCGTCCGTGTTTTCGTTGCGGGGATAATCTGAAAATGCTGGTGGTCGCCGGGCGCACCACCGTATTTTGTCGTCACTGCCAAAAGTTACGGTAAGATTTTTCGCCGCGGTACCGCTTCGGTCCGGACGGAATTGCCCCGGTATTTTCCGGCTCACCGCAGAGGAGTTGGTACATGCCGGTTCAGGCCGAAGTGGCCGGAGTCACTAAACGCACGTATACGTGCGCGCCATCCACTCGAATGACTTCCACCGCCGACCCGCAGACTATCACCTGCGATTCGCTCAGACAATCGACGCGCCGGCCGTCAAACTCGCATATGCCCGCGGGCCGCAGGATCGTGGCCGCAATTCCCCGTCGGCCCAGCAATTGCGCCAGGTCCGCGGTTTCACGGGCCAGGCCATCGGTGGTATGGGCTGGGGGTGGCTGAAGCAGCACGCGCTTGCCTACCGGGCTGTTGGGATAAAACTTAATCGCCAGTGTCAGGGCCAACGGGCCAAGAACGATCGTCCCCACGGTAGCCACAAATCCGGCTTTCGTGCCCATGGCAAAACATACCGCTACGCCTGCCACCGCCAGCAGTCCGCAGAGAATCGCCAGCAGGCCATGGGCCGGAATAAATAATTCCGAAAAAAGCACGATCACTGCACCCGTGAACAAAAGTATCGCGCTCATCAACAACTCGAAGTCCATACTTACTGCTCCTTGTGCCGACGCGGCTTTGTAGATGAAGTTTTAGGCCCCTGTTCCGCCAGTTCGTGGACCACTATTTGATTTTCCCCGATACGCAGCACCTCGATCGCGGCCCCACGGGCAATATACGTACCCTGGGCCACGACGTTAAACAGCCGGCCATCGAAACTCGCCTTGCCCGCCGGGCGCAGTTCCGATACCGCCCATCCCACAGCCCCCGCAAACAGTGGTTCAGGCGACAGCACTTCACCCTGGCCTACTCCGGGTTGCGCCGTCGATGCCATTTTGGGGACATTTGGCAATTCAATTTGCAGCCGCCGCAGGCCGGGGGCAAATTTCAGGTATCTTACCAGCATCATAATAATGCCAATCGCTGCGACCGTGCCAAAAACCACCACGGCCACACCGGTTTGCAGGGCGGAAAACGTCTGGTTGATCAGCGGAAAGCCGGTATGCCCCGGCTGTGAGGGAATGAAGCTTGCCACCAACCCGATGATCATCAGAATAAAGCCCGGCACCGCCAGCAAACCGATGCCGCCAAGGAAGTGAATGTCCGCAATGATAATGACAATGCCCAGAATAATCAGGCCGATTTCCCACCACAACGCCAGACCGGTCAGATAAGGTGCTCCCAGCAACATCATCAAGGCCACCAGTGCAATCGCTCCCGGAATCAGCGTGCCGGGATGGGTCAATTCGAGGTAACCGAACACCAGTACCAGCAGAAATAGTACGAAACGGACCCACGGGCCGGCCAGCCAGCGGGCGAATCTTTCCATCAGGTTCAAACGCAGGACCGGTATCTGGGCACCCACCACGTTGAGCCGAGCGAGTAAATCATCCTCACCGGTAATGGTTGCCTGTGAAAATCCGATGCGGCGGGCCTGTTTCGATTCCAGTGTCAGCAATTCGCCTTTTTTTTTGATTTCCCGGACGAAAGACCATGGATGTACCGCGACCGCGCCGGCCACGTGTGTCAGCACATTCACGAGTTTCCGCCTGGTGCCTGCGGAAACCACCCGGCTCTTGCCGGTCAGGCTGTTGTGAACTTCGTCCAGTTGCAGCCCCGGATCAATCATTCCCAACAGCACCAGCGGACTCAGGCCATTTTTTTGCCCGCTTGCCAGCAGACTTTTCACCACCAGCGACGCATGCCGGGCCGCCGTTCCGTCGGCAATGGCTTTCGCCCGCAGGCCATGCACTTCAAACGGCTGTCCGTCACCTATCAGACCGTGGCGGCTCATCACAATTTTTTGACAGGCCACAGCCACCAGCGCGGCGGCGGCAATGGCCTGCCGGTGAATGTACCCCACCGTTGGGGTAGAAGTTTCCCGTATAAACTGGTTGATCTTCAACGCCGATCCCAGCAGGCCGCCGGTGGAATTGAGATCAAAAATAATCAGCGTGGCCCCGCGTTTTTCCGCTTCGCTGACGCGCCGCATGACGCTTTCCGCCATGATCGCATCGATCGGGCCATGAATGGTGATGATGGCCGCCTTGCTATGCGTTGCCGCTTCAATGGGCGTGGCGGCACCTCCAGGCAGGCCAAAGCCCTGCCCCCAGGCCGTGCGACCGGTCCAGAGCAGCGCCGCGATAAAAATCATCAGCAGTATCGGCGATAGTGCCGCGTCCCTGCCCTGATCCAGTCGCGATTTCAACCTGTATGCATTTCCCATAGCCAAACCCCAAAGATATAACGATAATAGATTGCTTTGCCTGACACTACAACAGCTCTGGTCCTCCTATGGGATAGTGTCCGACGTTAGAATGGGCGGGTTTCCAGCAGGTAAATAGAGTTGCCGGCGGGATCGCGGAGCACCGCTGATCGGCATCGCCCGGTGTCGCCATGGAGAATTTCACAATTTGGCCCGATCTTTTCAATGGCATCTGAAAAGTTACGAATAATGAGGCCGAGCTGTCCAATGAGCCGCGGCTTGGTTCGTTGTCTAACTTCCGCGCCGGCATGCTGCTTCCAGGCATGATATTGAAAGGGCTGCGTATCGGCGGTTATCGCCAGAGCGCTATAGCTTTCCGCGTAGCGCAAGAGCTCCACGTCAATCAAACCGAGACGATAAACCATCCGATCTTCGGTGATGGCCGTTTCCAGCAACCCCAGCACGCCGGTATAAAACTGATGCAGCACCTGGGCCGTACAGTCGCCGGCTCTTAATCGCACCGTGTCAACGGCGCAAATCTGCACCGGCGAAACCACTGATTCTCGTGGTCGCAGCAGCGGCAAAAACCAATTGCGACCGGAACGCGTATCCATGGCCCTGCGGCCTCCAGTATACACCGTGAACAGCAACATCATCCGGGAAAAGCTGGCTTAACGCCAGTTCCGGCGCAGGTCGGGGCGGCCATTTACCGCAGCCGGCTGCGTTGGAAACTCGGCAGTACCTGACTCGGGATGCACTGGATAAGAATCGGGAAAACGGCTTCGTACCCTGGCGGTAAAGTTTGTGAAATCGGGAAGGGCGGGTATAATACTTCGGCTATGGATCGGCGGGTGGTTGCCATCGGTGTGATTTTTCGGCTCTTCGTGCATGGATGTGTTGAGCCGTGTTTGGAGTTTGACATGGGTGCTGTGATGGTCAATGGACGAGAGTATGTGTCGGCGTAGCTTCCACACGCCTGTGCCGCCGGTTGCCGTCCGACCGGGGGACCAGGTCCGGGTGGGCCTGGTAGACGTACCGCCTGGCGCAGCGGAGATTCGCGAGGATCGATCGAGCAGTTGATCAGGTTTATCCTCCGGATAAGGCCGTTCCCATGGGGATGGCCTTATCGGCCCGCGGGTTGCCGTTGCCTCCGCGGAGAAAGGGCGGTGGAGTATGTTCTCCACCGCATTTATTTTTGCACTCGATGCGAAATATCGCACGGGTGAGGCGGGATCCGGGTGGATTTCGACCAGTGCAGATTAAAGGCGAAAAGAAAATATGAATCAGGAACTTCTGAGAATCATCGATTCGATTGCACGCGATAAAAATATCGAAAAGGACTCCATCTATGCGGACATAGAGGCATCGCTGCTTTCGGCAGCCCGCAAGTTCTATGGTGAAACTGATGATGTGGTATGTACCATTGACCGCATGACCGGAGAAATTGAGGTTCGGAAAAACGGCACGCTCATTGATTATCGCGAGTTTGGACGCATTGCCGCCCAGACCGCCAAGCAGGTGCTGATTCAGAAACTGCGTGAAGAAGAACGCGACAGTATTTATGAAGAATTTTCGCAGCGCCGCGGCCAGATCATCACCGGTACCGTGGCCAGGGCGGAGGGACCTTCTCTTTCGATCAATCTGGGCCGGTGCGAAGGATTTCTGCCTCGCAGTGAACAAATTCCCGGTGAGACGCATCATGTCGGCGAGCGCGTTCGCTGCCTGGTGCTGGAAGTGCGCGATGTGGGCAGTCAGGTAAAAATTATTCTTTCGCGGTCCCATCCCGACTTTATCCGCCGGCTTTTCGAACTGGAAGTGCCGGAAGTGCAGGAGAAAATCATCGAGGTCAAGGCTATGGCCCGTGAAGCCGGCTATCGCACGAAAATTGCGGTTTCCTCCATCGACACCAAGGTGGATTGCGTGGGAGCCTGCGTGGGAATCCGCGGGAGCCGCATCAAGAATATTGTCGATGAACTCGGCGGTGAAAAAATTGACATTGTTCGTTGGAACGAATCCTCGCAGGTGTTGATCACCAACGCGCTTAAGCCCGCTGAAATTGCGGAAATTTCGCTCAATTTTGAATTAAACCGGGCCACGGTTGTGGTCAACGAGAGCCAGCTTTCGCTGGCCATCGGAAAACGCGGTCAAAATGTTCGCCTCGCTGCGCGCCTCACGGGCTGGGATGTGGACATTCTTACGCCGGAAGAATATTCCAAGGGCCTCGATGATCTGGAAAGGGCCATGAAAACCATCGAGGGGGTGGACGATAAATTCGTGGATCGGCTGCTGACCTTGGGGCTCATCAACCTGTTGGACATCGAGGAAGTGGGTGTGGAACCGTTGGTGAAAGAGCTGGAACTTTCGCCGGAAATGGCCGAAAAAGTCCGGCAAACCGCCCATGACGCGGCTCTGCGCGTGGCCGAGGAAGAAATTGCCCGTAAGGCCGCGGAAGACATAGCCAAAAAGACCGCGGCCGCTGAAGCTGCGGCTGCCAAAACTGAGGTTAAGGATGTCGCTGGTGCCGACGAACCGCAAGCGGATACTCTCGGTACTGCGGCGGACGCTTCCACCGAACCGGCGGAACCCTCCGTCGACAAGGCGGAGGCAACTCCCGATTCGCCTTCGGTCTCGACTTAAAATCGCGGCGGAACGGCGTGACGGATTGTCCCGGGATAACCGCAGTGGAAAAATAACTACTGGAGCACTCTTTGAATATTAAAGTTCACAAACTCGCCAAAGAGCTTGGCGTTGACAGCAAGGCGATTATCGAAAAATGCCAGGCGGAGGGTGTTACCGAAATCGACAGCCACCTGAGCACCGTCAAGGCTGGTCTTGCCGAGAGCATCCGCGAGTGGTTCAGTAAAGATGCACCGCAAACAGCGGTGGAAAAAACTGCACACGTGGCAGTGGAAAAAGTCCCGCAGAAACGCGGCCGGAAGAAAAAAAATGCCGACGACGGCGCAGATCAGTCTTCGGCCACTCACACCGCTGTTATGGATGCTCCGGTCGCCGGAGTCGCATCTTCGGCCGACACAACAATCTCGGCGGAGGCACCGTCGCGTCGTCCGCGCGGGAGGCCCCGCAAAGTGGCACCTGGCTTACCTGTGAGTGTGCCTCCCGAACGGCCATCTGTGGAAGAAGTTCCAACCTCGGCCTCTGCCGCAATTCCCTCAGAACCGGTGGCCAGGCCGATAGCTGCAATACCGGACCATTCGCCGGCGGAAGCGGCAGCTAAATCCGTCGCGGATGTACCGGCCAAGCCGGCTGCGGAAATTCCCATGAAGCCGGTAAAACCCCCGGCACCGGTGGTGCCGCGCGGGGTGCCGAATGTGGTGGCCAAGCCGGTGGTAACGCCTGCTGGACCTCGCCATGTGCCGGCACCGGCCCAGTTGAAAGGTCCGAATGTGGTGCGCATTGCCGCACCGGAAATTGTTGAACCGCCGCGATCTCGGGTTCGGCCCTCGCCTTATTCCAATGAACCGTCCACTATGATGGATCGTGCGCCGTCGTTTCCACCCAGTGGCGGCGGATCACATCGCAACCGTGGCAAGCCCGGCGAGCCCATGCTCGATGATGAGGAAGCCAAGGCCCGGCGCAATAAAGGCCGCACGGCCAGACATCAAGGCGGGCGGCTGGGCGGAGCGGATGTGGATCTGATTCGCGAGTGGCGGGAGGCGGATCTGCAGGACCGGGCCGAACGGCTGGCGTCAGCCACCGGTGGCATGTTGCGCGTGCGTCGGCGGCAACTTAATAAGGCTCAGCAAAAGATGGTGGCGGCGCATGCTCCGGCACAGAAGCCGTCTTCCATTGAAATCACCCCGCCGGTAACGCTGCGCCATCTGTCTGAATTGATGGGCGTCAAAGCTGGCGACATGCTTAAAAAGCTGCTGACCCAGGGAGCCATGGTCACGGTCAACCAGAGTCTGGATCTGGACGTGGCGCAGATGCTGGCCATGGAATACGGCATTGAACTGATTATCAAGAAAAAAGAATCACAATACGTGGTATTGGAGCGCAAATACAAACAAATTGCCGATGCGGCTGAGCGTACCGCCCGCCCGCCCGTGGTGACCATTCTTGGCCATGTGGACCATGGCAAGACCAGCCTGCTGGATAAGATCCGCTCGGCCAATGTCGCTGCCGGTGAAGCCGGCGGCATCACCCAGCACATTGGTGCGTACACCGTAAGCCTGACCGGTTCCGACGGCAAACCGAAGCGGGTTACCTTTTTAGATACCCCGGGGCATCAGGCCTTTACCGCGATGCGAGCCCGCGGAGCCAACCTGACGGATGTGGTGGTGCTGGTGGTGGCGGCCGACGACGGCGTGATGCCTCAGACGGTGGAATCCATCGACCACGCCAAAGCCGCCGGCGTGCCGATTGTGGTGGCGCTGAATAAAATTGATAAGCCCGAGGCCAACGCCAACAAGGTGCTGGGCCAACTGGCTGAACACGGCTTGAATCCGGTGGAATGGGGCGGCGATGTGGAAGTGGTGCGCACCAGCGCGACCAGCGGCCAGGGCGTGAAGGAACTCATTGAATATCTCGATTACACCGCCGCCCTACGCGAATTAAAAGCCTCTCCGCAGCTTCCGGCGCGTGGTACGGTCATAGAAGCGTTTATGGATCCGCTGCGCGGCGTGGTGGCCCGGGTGATGGTGCAGAATGGCACGCTGCGCATTGGCGATGCCATGGTGTGCGGTCCGGCATCCGGGCGCGTTCGCCAGCTTCTGGATGATCATGGGCGACCTGTGACCGAGGCCGGGCCGGCCATGCCGGTGGAAGTGTTTGGGCTGGACAATGTGCCCATGGGGGCGGATCCGCTGTACGTAGTGGACGACCTGGCGAAAAGCAAGAGCATTGCCGAGGAACGTGCCCACGCCGACCGTGAATCCGACATTGCCCAGCGCACCAAGGTAACACTGGAAAATCTCTTTGATACGATCAAACGCGGCGAGATCAAGGAACTCAACATGATCCTCAAGGCCGACGTGCAGGGGTCCGCAGATGTGCTGCGCCAGACCATGACCCGCGAACTTTCCAAGGAAGTGCAGGTGCGGTTGCTCCACGCGGCAGTGGGCGGAATTTCCGAAAGCGATGTGCTGCTCGCCGAAGCCTCTAACGCCATCATCGTCGGCTTTTGCGTGGAGCCCGACGAAAGTGCCCGCAAACTTGCCGAGCGGCGCGGCGTGGATATTCGTCTTTACCGCGTCATCTACGAAATTGCCGACGATATCCACAAGGCACTCACCGGCATGTTGGCCCCGGAAAAACAGGATCAGATCATCGGCCATGCGGAAGTGCGGCAGGTGATTCGCGTGAGTCGCGTGGGCAGTATTGCCGGGTGTATGGTCACCGACGGTGTATTGCAGCGAACGGCGAAATATCGGTTGATCCGTGACGGGGTAACGGTGGCTGATAATCTGGTGCTCGATTCGCTGCGGCGCTTCAAGGAAGATGCCCGCGAAGTGCGTGCGGGCTTGGAATGTGGTTTGAAGCTGGCGGGCCACGATGACATTAAAGTGGGCGATATTATCGCGGCGTACAAAACTGTGGATGTGGCCAGAACTCTGTAAGGTGCCGGCTGACTCCATTGCGGTATGCTCCCATGAAAGCTTTTTAAGAGGCGAAGGGCGAATTAGACATGAGTGTCCGACAGCGCAAGATTGAATCGCAGATTCGGCGCGTGGTTTCCATGGTCTTGCTGCGTGATCTTGAAGATCCGCGAATTACCGGCATCGTCAGCGTGACCAAGGTGGAGGTTACGGCTGATCTGCGCGAAGCCAAAATTTATGTGAGTATTCTTTCCTCGTCACCCGAGGCCACGGTTTTTCAAGGCCTGATGCATGCCACAGCCTTCGTGCAGCACGAGGTCGCCAAGGCTTTATCCATGCGTGTGGCTCCCCATTTGAGCTTTGTGCTCGATCATTCGCTTAAAAAGCAGGCGGAAATTGACCGCCTTCTCGCTGAATCCAAAGGAATAGCAGATGACTAAAAGCCATGTTAAATCGGATGTTCTAAAAAAAATCATCACCCGCTGGACCCGCCATGCTCCGCCGGAAGGGCCGAAAATGGAGCCGCTGGCCAGGTTGGTGCATGCTTTTCTGGAATACGATGCGGAAATGGGACGGGCGCAAAGCGCCGAACAACGCCTGGTTTCCACCATGGCCGATTACAATGAACTGCGCGTAACGCCGGCCATTGAACTTGCGGCCATTTTGGGAGTGCGTTATGCGTTTGCGGAAAGTCGATGCTCCTCACTGCATCGCACGCTGCAAGCCATTTTTGAGCGTGAAAAGCAGATGAGTCTGGAAAGTCTGCATCAGATGCACAAGCCGGAAATTCGCAAGTATCTTAAGTCCCTTGCCGGCATCAACCCGTATGTGGAAGCTGCGGTGGCATTGGATTGTTTTGGCGTTCCCGCCGCGCCTGTGGATATGAAGCTGCTCTTATGGTTGAAAAATAAACAGGCCGTCACCGAAGAATGTACGGTGCTGGAATTGCAGTTGGTGCTGGAACGTCAGATTCGGGCTCCGCAGATGGGGATGTTTTTCCGGGCTTCCCGTAAAGATTTGGAAGACTGGATGCCCAAGGTCTGGCCCGCCGTCACACGAACTCCATCGACGGTTGTGGCTCCGCCCCAAGAGACCCCCGAGGTGTCCCCGGTCAAAACGCAGCCGCCGGCGACCGGTACTGAACCTGCGTCCGCCCCGGCGCACGCGTCCAAGGTGCACCGGAAAAAATGGGGGGATGCTTCCTCGGAAAAGGCCGGTGGGGCGCACACGAAAGTGAAGCCCAAGCCTTCCAATAAGGACTAAAACGGGGTTCGTCCGTCGCGGCGGACGAAAGCTCTGTATTTGAGTGAACCGCGCTGTTAAAAAGGCATTCTGATGTTAAAACCTGGTACCGATATTCTGCGGCTGGGAATTCCAAAAGGTTCTTTACAGGACTCTACGGTCGATTTATTTGCCAAAGCCGGCTGGCGCATCTCGGTCAATGATCGCAGCTATTTTCCTTCCATTGATGATCCGGCTATTGAAGTGGTGATGTTTCGGGCGCAGGAAATGTCTCGCTATGTGGAAGAAAATGTCATTGATGTGGGCCTTACCGGCTCCGACTGGATCAAGGAAAATGGATCGAATGTGCATGAAGTGGCCGAGTTGGTCTATTCAAAGGCCACCAGCAAGCCCGCCCGGTGGGTGCTGGCGGTACCGCAGGAATCAGCCCTGACCACACCTGAAGACTTGCGCGACGGCGTGATTGCCACGGAACTGGTCAATGTGACCCGGGAATATTTTCAGAAAAAAAATATCCCCGTCAAAGTGGAATTCAGTTGGGGGGCCACTGAAGTGAAGGCCCGCCTGCTGGATGCCATTGTGGACATCACCGAGACCGGCTCTTCGATCCGGGCCAACAACCTGCGAATTATTGATACACTGTTGGTCAGTACCACCCGGCTGATTGCCAATCATCGGGCCTGGGCGGACCCGTTCAAACGCGAGAAGATGGAAAACATGGCCCTGCTGCTGCACGGAGCCATCAGCGCCCGCGAGAAAGTGGGTCTGAAGCTTAATGCCCCGCGAGAAAAGCTCGAGGCGGTCCTTAAAATTCTGCCCGCCGAAAAATCTCCCACCATTTCACCCCTCGCCGATGGTTCGTGGGTGGCCGTGGAAGTGATCATTGAAGAGCGCAGCGAACGCGAACTGATTCCTCAGTTAAAGCGAGCCGGGGCTTCTGGGCTGATCAGTTATCCGCTGAACAAGGTGATACCATAGGTGGCCTGTGCCGGCAGTAACAAAAATGCTTCCAAACCTGATGATCGGCCTGGCTATTGCCGTCATTCTCAGCACCACCGCCATCATGCAGGCGCGATCCACCACCGCGCCAACTGCCTCGGTAGTTGCCCGACCGGCGCATCTGGAGCCGCCGCTCACACGGGCCAAACCGACTTGGAACGAGATGAACGTGCCGCAACATTCCGCCTGGGCTAGGAATATTTTGCTGATTATTGTATGGATGTTCGTGCTGGCAGTGTTGGCCGGTCCACTGGTAAAATATGCCGCCAGCCGCCGGCCGTTGCCGCGTCCGCCCGCAGGGGGCGCGTGGTGAAGCCCGACCGCCGGAGGCAATGAAAGGAGATCCTCGTGTCCGCGGATTCAAGTTTTGATATCGTAAGTGAGGTCAACCTGCAGGAGTTGGACAACGCTGTGGTGCAGGCCCAAAAGGAAATTATCACCCGTTTCGATTTCCGCGGCACCGCCGCCGGCGTGGGTGCCCTGGACAAAAAAGAGAAGCTCATTGTGCTGACCGCCGATGGCGAACCGCAATTGGAAGCCGTCTTGCAGGTGCTGGTGGCCAAGATGACCAAGCGCGGCGTGGATCCACACTGTCTGGATCGGCAAAAACTGGAAATCGCCACGCACAACACCGTCCGCCAGAAGCTGAAACTCAAAAGCGGCATCGACCGCGACACTGCCAAGGCGCTGCAAAAACAGATTAAGGAGTTGGGGCTTAAGGTTAATGCCAGCATTCAAGGTGACTCGCTGCGCGTTAGTTCCCCAAAAAAAGACGACTTGCAGGCGGTCATCGCCGCCCTGCGTGCCCACCCTCCGGCTATTCCGCTGCAATTCAACAACTACCGCTGACTTCAGGACGAAATAGGTGCCATTTTCTCATAAAAAAACACCCGTACGAATTTGCACCACCACGCTTTGGGAATATCCTTCCCAGGACTATGGCCGGGAGCCTCACGGCGACAAAGATTACATCGGAGCCACTCCCGCTTGGGTTATATGGAATTTACTTTCCCGCTACACCCGCCCCGGCGATGTGATCCTGGATCCCATGTGCGGCAGCGGGACCACCCTGGATGTCGCGACGGAACTAAATCGCAAAGGTATCGGTTTTGACCTGGTGCCCAGCCGGGATGATATTCAAAGCGCTGACGCCCGGCATATTCCTCTGGCTGCCGCAAGCGTCGATTTTGTTTTTCTCGATCCGCCCTACAGTACGCACGTGGACTATTCCGATGATCCACGCTGCATAGGGAAGCTCGATGCAGGCGAAGCACCCGCAGGTCGCGGTCCCAACGCCTACTTTAGTGCCATGAACGAGGTTTTCGGCCAGATTCAACGCGTGCTGAAAAGCCGCCGGTACATGGCTGTGTACGTGAGTGATTCGTTCAAAAAAGGGCGTCCCTTTATTCCCATTGGCTTTGAATTATTTTCGCTGCTGCGCCAATGTTTTCAGCCGGTGGACATTATCGCGGTAGTGCGCCACAACCGCACCCTGAAGCGCAATCATTGGCATACCGCCGCCATCGAAGGCAATTACTTTCTGCGCGGTTTCAATTATCTGCTGATCATGAAAAAAATAAATTGAGAGCTTCCCGCCATCGGCAGCTCAAAGGTATGCCTTTTCGCAGAACCATTCTATTACGCGGGCGGCCAAAACTCCGGCATGGCTAGCCCGACTTTCGCACTTCGGCCCCAAAAACTGCATTATCTTGCAAATAAGGCCGAAAGTTTCCACCACAAACCACCCCTAATTTCGGGGTTCCGGGGTCTGCAAATGCTCCTGTAAAGCCGCCAG
>JAJZCR010000065.1 GCA_021851715.1 Planctomycetota bacterium | reverse complement strand
GGCCACGCTATAACGCACCAACTTACAACGAATTGGCACCGCTGCAGCCTTCGGCTCCATGAGCCAATCCGATTTTGTGAATTTTAGGGCGCGACAACGCAACCGGCTCGCCAAAGTCTGGCCGCGGGAAACTTTGTTAAGGCCGCTTTTCGACCAGTTCAAGCCTTATCGGGCCGGAGGTTGTCCGCCGGCCACTCTGTTAGGCCTCAAGGGGATTAGCCCACACAAATTTTGAGGGCAGTTTTTTAAGTTGACGGGAGCTAAAACCCGTTGTAAAATACTGGCCATGAAATTTGGATTGTCCAATACGCACCCGTTTTTGTCGCTTACCCTGCTGAATCTGGATCTGGCCAGCCTTGGGCTTGGACGCTGGTAGGGTGGTATTGTCTGCAATATGCTTTCTAACCCTGCGAGCGATCCTCGCGGGGTTTTTTTATGGCCTGATTTTCCCTGGTCTTTTCGCCGTGGCTTTTTTTGAGGTAACCCACCATGACCACCCATGCAAACCCATCACCAGTGACCGCGGACGTTGCTGCGAATCGTTCCCGAATTCGAATTTTTGACACCACTCTGCGTGATGGCGAACAATCGCCGGGGGCTTCGCTCAATCTGCACGAAAAGTTGGAAATCGCCCGCTCGCTCGAACAGCTTGGTGTGGATGTTATAGAAGCCGGCTTTCCAATTACCAGTCCCGGCGATTTTGAGGCCGTAGCGGCGATTGCCTCGGAAATTACCAGAGCCACGGTTACCGGCCTGGCTCGATGTACGGAAAAGGATGTTCGCCGCGCCGGCGAAGCGGTAAAGCGTGCTGCGCATGGCCGCATTCATGTGTTCTGTGCCACCAGTAAAATACATCGCGAGTTCAAACTTAAAAAAGCCAAGGACGAAATTATCCGTCTCACTGTGGAGAACATCAAATTAGCCCGAAGCTATGTGGAAGATGTGGAATTTTCGCCGGAAGATGCCAGCCGTACCGAGTTGGATTTTCTGGCGGAAGTGGTTAGCGCCGCCATTGAAGCCGGAGCCACCACCATCAATTGCCCCGACACCGTGGGCTATGCCTTGCCGGCGGAATATCAGGCCATGTTTGAATACCTGATTCAGCACGTGCCCTTCGCCTCCAAGGTTATCTTCAGCGCCCATTGCCACAACGATCTGGGTTTGGCCGTGGCCAATTCCCTGGCGGCTATCGCGGGTGGGGCGCGGCAGGTGGAATGTACCATCAATGGGATCGGTGAACGCGCCGGCAACGCGGCACTGGAGGAAATCGTCATGGCCATACGCACACGGCAGGCGGACTTCCCGTACGAAACGGGAATTAACACCCGAAAACTTGTGCCCTGTTCGCGCATGGTCAGTTCGCTAACCGGTCTTCAGGTGCAGCGCAACAAGGCCATTGTTGGAGAAAATGCCTTCGCCCACGAGGCCGGCATTCATCAGGATGGCGTTCTCAAGGAGCGCAGCACCTACGAAATAATGTCTCCGTCGGATGTAGGATTAATCCAGAATCGACTGGTGTTGGGCAAGCACTCCGGACGCCACGCATTTCGCCAGCGCCTGGAGGAATTGGATTTGAAGTTGGATGAGCCGGCTTTGGATGTGGCCTTCGAGCGCTTCAAGGTTCTTTGCGACAAGAAAAAGGAAATCTACGATGAAGACCTGGAAGCCCTGGTCGAAGAGCAATTGGAAACATCCACACCGCTGTTTCGCCTCAAAAATCTGCAGGTGATGGCGAGCAACCAGGGTGTAGCCACCGCCACCGTTACGCTCATGGATTCCTCGGACGTGGCCATCACCGATGCCGCCACCGGCGACGGCCCGATTGACGCCATGTTCGCCGTCATTCAGCGCATCACCCGTATCAGCGCCCGGCTGGAATCGTACCAGGTGCGCAGCATTACCGGCGGACGTGAGGCACAGGGCGAAGTGATGGTTGAACTTACCCACAATGGCCGCAAGGTGCGCGGACGCGGCTTTAGTACCGATATTCTGGAAGCCTCGGCCAAGGCGTACCTGGCTGCGATCAATCGCATTCACACCATGGCCAAACGCACTATTACGCAGGGTTCGTCGTTGGAACAATGAGGATGTAACCGGGAGACCTACCTCGGCGGCGATTATTGAACGTGATGACGAGCCTTCCACTTGGCGTGGCGCTTCTTACTGCCAATTTTACGGCGACGACGAGGTTTAGGCATTTCGATTGCTCCTGAAACAACAGCGAACCAACAGCGGTAGAGTACGGCCTGGTGGGCGTTTCGTCAAATAGACGGGTGTGGCTAATAAGTTGTGCAAAAGCCACATAGCCGCCACCGGTTTCCATATTTAGAGGGATATACTGCGCGGGCGTCCTCGCCCGCCGTCGCTCCCAACTGGCCATTAGTAAGAGGGTTGTTTTTCCAAAACGCCGTGCAATAGCCTTAAAGCTATTGACCGAATATAGCCGATAAGCTATCATTGCATCATGTGGAAGATCGCGACAACATCGGGCTTTGATGATTGGTTTGCCGGGCTTGACGAAGCTGAGCAGGTGGAAATCATCGCCAAGGTGTAACTTGTGAAACTGCTGGGGCCGCAGCTTGGCCGCCCCCATGCTGATACGCTTAACGGCTCGAGGCACGCGAATATGAAAGAGCTTCGGGCGGACACGACGGATTGTGCGTTGCGGATCGCCTTGGCCTTCGATCCCGACCGTTCGGCAATTCTGCTGGTAGGCGGCAAAAAATCGGGGGGTGAACCAGAAACGTTTTTACCAACAGCTTATCGCAAGGGCCGATTCGCTGTACGACACACACTTGGCGAAAATTAAGGCACGCAAGAAAGCGAAAGGTCATTGATATGGCTAAGACATTTGACGATCTTGTGAACCGGACGACGAGCAAGCGGGCGCGGACACGTGCGGCTGCGCGGACCACGGAACTGCTCGGTGAACTCCTGTTGAGCGAATTGCGGAAGCTGACCAGCAAGAGCCAACGTCAGGTTGCGGCTGACTTGGGCATCAAGCAACCAAGCCTTTCCAAACTGGAAGGCCAGTTGGACATGCAGATTTCAACGCTACGGCGGATCGTCGCAGCCCTGGGCGGTGAAATGGATATCATCGCCCGGTTTCCCAAGGGTGCGGTGCGGATCGATCAGTTCGATGATCGGCGTCACCACGACACCCATTCCGTACCGAGGAAATTGCATCTGGTATAATTGGCAATTTCTTATCTCGACTTTTGCCATTTTATTCGGATTCGCACGGCCTCAGCGTGCCGGGATAAACTCCGGCATCGCCGGGTGTGGCGGGTGCCTGGGCCGTATATCAAAGCCGAACTATGGCCGTTTTAGCAGCATCGGCTGCCGGCATCAATGCCCTGCGGGCTGGTCGTCCGGATAGGCGTCGAGCCAGGCCTTGTTGGGCTTTGTCGGATCGCTGTAGGTGTTACCCGCACGGTCTTGGCCGCGAGCCAGATAAATCTGGTGCGGGCCATTGGCGATAAAACGCGTGGTGGTGGGTATGTAGCGCATGGTATAGCCGCAACGGCGCATGGTGCCTGTATTGGCCGCTGAGCCGTGAATCAGCCGGCCGTCATGCAAGGAGCATTGGCCCGGCTCCAGCACGCAATCCACAGCCTTGGAGGCGTCGAACTCCTCGGCTTTGATTTCCGCCGAGAATACGGCACGCTCCGGATCGGCAACGTTTTGATATTGGGAAAAGCCATTGTGGTGGGTGCGGGGAATTACCTGCATGCAGCCGTTGGCTGGTGTGGAAGGGTCGATGGCCAGCCACACGGTGACAACTTCCATGGGCTCCAGCCGGCCCTTCCAGTAGGCGGAATCCTCATGCCATGGCACGCGTTTGCCCACCGCGGCCGGTTTGCAGATAAAATGACTGGTCCACAGGGCGATATCCGGTCCGATGATCGGCTCAACCAGATCCAGCACCGCATCGTCGAAAAGCCAGTCGAACAATCGTGGCTCCCGGAAATGCGGTACGTCCATGTGCTCCGGCGAGCGGCTTATGCCCGCCCGCAGCCACTGCGCCAGCAATTCTTCAAAGAGACTTTGCAGCGCGGCGAAACGCGGAGCCGGAAACACCGGCGCACGCGGCAATAGATACCCTTCGCGCCGGTAAAACTGCACCTGCTGGTCGGTAAGCCGCGGTTTGCGAGCTTGCATTTCTGTAGTCATCGCCGATTCCTTTGCACTATCGGTCCGTACTATGCGGACCACGATTTGTATTGTATCACCGCCTGCCCCGGCTATCTTGCCGCCCATTGACATTTTTTTATCCTGTATTGATCTGATCAGGAAGCTCAAATTGGGTCCAATTCGCCCCCAGGGGTGGGGCATTTCACATAGCCCGTACGTGGCTGGGGACGTCAGGCTCCAAGGCCGTGTATACACACGATTTTGCGGAACTGGACTGGATTGAAAGCCGTAGCGAAATATACTCTACGGTCTCAACACTCCCGCTCTATTTTTTCACCCGAAGGCGAAAAAATCGGATCACCCCTCCCGTTTTGCACCGGACCGTTCGACCCCGCCGCACTCGCCGCACGCGGCCACGCCCCTGCGCGCCGGGTGATGCGCAGCCCTACATCGCAAGCGGCTCTCGTCAAGCGAAGGTGGTGTAAAAATTCCGCCCGGATTTCGTTTTCAAGCCCTGAACCCCAATAGCCGCACGCCAAGGCAGGCGACAGGAGCCATCGTTGGGGTAACGCTATTTTTAACACCCATACCGTTATCAATGATTTCAGGCGGATCATCAACAGCGCAAGCGGCTCCGCAACTGTACAAGCCGCTTGACATATTCCAATATAGGACTATAATATTGCGTATGGCTCGTGCTCGTACAACATCCGATGTGTTTAATGCCATCGCCGAACCGCGGCGACGGCAAATTCTCGAACTGCTTGCCACGCGAGGCGCCTTGGCCGTGGGAACACTGGTTGTGCTGCTGGGGCATCCGCAATCGGCTGTGTCCAAGCACCTTGGCGTGCTGCGCAAAGTCGGAGTCGTGGCTGTGTTTAAACAGGGCAAGCAGCGGGTTTACAGCCTCGACGCCAACAGGCTTAAAACAGTTCACGACTGGGTCAAGCACTTTGAACAATTTTGGGATCATCACCTGGCACGCATCAAGACGCTCGCCGAGCGCCGCGCCCGGGAGCACGCTTTTGTCCATAAATCCCAACAACAGAAAGGACCATCATGAACACCAACGCTCAGGATCGCCAATCCATCGAATCTTTCACCATCACCCGGGAAATCAGCATCGCCGCGCCCATCCACATCGCTTTTGAGGCCCTCCTTGATGGCATTGGCCCTGAGGTGCAAATGCCCGGTGGCAAGCCATTCCCCATGAAAATAGAACCGTGGCCCGGCGGGCGATGGTACCGCGACCTTGGCGATAGCACAGGCCACCTTTGGGGACAGGTGCAGGTGATCAAGCCGCCAACCCTGCTGGAAATTTGCGGGCCGTTGATGATGTCATATCCGGCAGTTAACCATGTTCAGTACCGCCTGAAGGCCGACGGCGAGATCACGCGCCTGGCCTTCTGTCACCGTGCCCTGGGTCTGATTCTGCCCGAACATCGTGACGGTGTCGCAACTGGCTGGCAGTATTGGCTGGAGCGAATTGGTACACTGGCCCAAGGCAAACTTCGCAAGGTGACATGAGCATGAGAACCTGCTGCCACAGCCCCAAACCAAACACACGACCGCACATGCCGTCGGCGAGGCACCGCACGCTGCGCAAAATCGCCGCTTGGGCGGCGATGGGCGGCATTTTTGTGCTTGTTCCCAAATGCCCGCTTTGCCGGGCCGCTTACGTCATGCTGTGCACCGGAGTTGCTCTCTCACCGCCGGCGGCAGCACTTGTGCGGTGGTTGCTTCTGGCGCTTGCCGGCGGCACACTGGTGGTTATGACTGCGATTCGCCTAGCTCACATTGGCCGCGCCTCTCACCCTGTTAAACAGGAGACTCACCATGCCAAACCAAATTGTAACGCGAGATGAATGGCTCGCCGCCCGAATAGAACTGCTTGAGGACGAAAAGGAACTCACACGCCGCAGCGACGAGTTGGCCCGGCGCCGGCAGGCTCTGCCCTGGGTTAAGCTCGAAAATGAATATCGTTTCGACACCGATGAAGGCAGCGCTTCGCTGGCCGATCTGTTCCGGGGACGCTCACAACTGCTGGTGTATCATTTTATGTTCGGCCCCGATTACGCGGCCGGGTGTCCGTCGTGTTCGGCCATTGCCGACGGCTTCGATGGGTTTGTTGTTCACCTGGCGCACCACGACGTTACGCTCGCGGCCGTTTCGCGGGTGCCTCTGGCCAGACTGCAGGCATACAAGAAGCGGATGGGCTGGACATTCCCCTGGGCGTCGAGCTTTGGCGGCGACTTTAATTTCGACTTCGGAGTTTCTATTACACCCCAGCAGCAGCGCGCCGGCGGATTCGAATACAACTATCGTTCCAGCCCGCATCCGCTGGATACGGCATCCGTCCCGGCGCCGGTTGCCCAATTTGCCGCCGCCTGCGGCACCGACGCGGGCGCTTACCGCCGTGAGCGACCGGGCATGAGCGCCTTTGCTTGCGAAAATGGCGTCGTGTATCACACATATTCGACCTACTCCCGTGGCCTCGACGCTCTCTGGGGCATGTACCAATGGCTCGACCGTGCCCCCAGAGGCCGCAACGAAAAAGGCCCGTGGTGGCTGCGGCATGATGAATACGGCCAATCGGCCGCCATCGCCCGCTCCTGCTGCCACGGTGCCAAAGAGCAAACTTAAAACGCCGCCTGCACAGGCAGCTTGCCCAGATGAAGCTGCATCGCGACCGGTTGCTGAACCTGCGGATCATGGAGGAGATTACTGCGGATACGTATGCGGCCAAGGATACCGAATTGCGGGATCGCCTGGCGAATTTAGAATTGCAATTACAGGTTCAAGGCCGGGGCCGTGATGAACATGGGGATTTGGCGATCAAAGTGTTTGAACTTTCGCAAGCCTTGAAAGAAAAGTGGCTTATGGCGGAAAGTCAGGAAAAACGGCAGTGGTTGGAAATTGTCTGTTTGAACTTGACGCTACAAGCAGAAAACATCGTGTTTTTAATGCGAAAACCGTTCGATGTGCTCACAAAAGAGCTGATTTCGCCGGATAATCGGGGCGACAGGACACCAATAGAACATTTCGCCGCTAGTTGTTACGTCGGGACGCTTGGTGGCGTATGGGGTGGCTGGCGGGGAGGTCAAGCAGCAAAAACCGCGAACGGCGCATAAGGGCCGGAACGGGCTCGTTCAATTGTGGGATTCTGCATGGGGCGAATTCGAATTGTGTTGGAGAAGGCTTGTCTGTGGGCATCTACGACAGAGAGCCAGCCATTCGGAGATGGCTGCTGCGCTTGGTTCTGAGCCCAATCGTTTGCCGCGTTAATTAGGCTTGTGGTGTATGTGCCACCTTCCGTTGCGTTGTCGCCAGCTCGCTCGTCTTGGGAGCAACTGTAAAGAATGCTGAGTTCGTCAGGCATGGAGGCGACGGTGTTGAGAAAGAGGCGGCGACATTTTTCGGGGTCAGGGCTTGTCCGTGCTCGTAGGGACGCGGCGTATTTTCGAGTCTCAGTTATGGTTTCATTAAAAATGACGCGACAGCAGTCGACGATAATGGTTCGCTTAGTGGAGCCGTTGCGGAGATCCGAAAGCGGCATCCTGTCGTTGCCTAGCTCAAGGATAGTATCGTTGTCGTGTGAAGAGTACCATCCGTGTCCGGAGAAAACTATGAGTGAGTAGTCATATTGGGAAACCCATCTGACGCTATTGCGGACAGTGTCGGGTGATGCGCACTGTAGGAATGTAACTTCCTTTTTCATGTCCCAAGATCCACCGTGAGCGGATTCAAGTAGTCTTCTGTAGTTCCTGGCATCCACGTTGACTCCGTCCAGATAATCTGAACCGGGTTGGCCGGGACATGTGACAATTAATGCAGCACGGGTGATAGTCATTTTTTTGTCCTTCGTCGTTAGGTTCTGTTTGGGGGGCCAATGTTGTTTATTTCCACTTTCTTAATAATTGTCGGGACCCATCGCTGAGTAGTTCCGGCGACCATGCAGAGCAGGGCTTCAGCCGGAAGGCTGGCAGCATGGACCAAGCGTGAGGCCACAACGCCGGATGCGAGTGCCAAGTATATGAAGATGGCTGCAATTAGACCAGCGATTATGCGTGCGACGCCCTCAATGTAGTGGATGCTTTTACCGGCTGCGGGGTCGAGTTGAAGCTTGGTCGTCCCGGTGAGGACGGAAAAGAGGGCCCCTGCGGCACCAGATGTTGTTGCAATTATAAACGGAATGGTGTCGGCTCCCATGAGGGCGGTTAAAAAGGGGCGGCAGGCCCATGCGATGGCCGACCCGACAACTATCGCGGCCGTGCAGAAGAGGCTTGCGAGGAGCAGCCACTTTCTGGCAATCTCTTGATTTCTCGCATTTACGAACTGTACGGCTTCGGTGATGAGTGATGTGGCGTTGGTTGGGTCGTCGTGAAGCATCCGTACGAGGCTGGTTCCCAGGAGCGAGCGAAAGGCCTCTTTGATAGGGATGGGTAGATGGCTGCTAGGTACTGCTTCGAGTTTTTCGATTCGAGCGAGGATTTCTCCCGATTGCTTGAGCTTTGCGTCATATTCGCCTTGCGGGACCGTTTTGTAGTCTACATCTAAACGATGATTCAGAAATACGATAAATGCATTCTCTTTAACGCCGTCCCATGCGATGAGTAAGCGGACGGGCAGATTTTTGAAGGCTGGAATTTCCTCCCAGTCTTTGTGCTCTGTGATCGGATGATTGCTGAGCGGTTTTTTGGAGGATAGTTTTAACCACATTGCGCAGAAGCACTCCAGTGCGGCTACGGGGCCGGGATTGGTGGAGCCCAAACAGAGTAGGAGTATACCGTGGTGGAGATGTGGTGGCAACTGGGCGGAGGTGTGGTGCCTGCGGCGTTCCGGAGGGAGAAGAGAGAGAAGGGGGTGCGGGGGATGAGAGCTAATCCCCCGCAGGGTTGGATCGCGGCCTTAGTGGAAGTGGGGCCGGTTCGTTGGTGGTTTTTTGATTGTTCGGTTGGCGCACAATCGGCTTAAAGTTGAGGTATCCGACGTGGGGGTGAGGCTTTGGGGAGATTTGCCCAAGGGTCGCGGTGTGAGACATAATGGGTCGCAGTGATGCTCTCGGGTATAGCGACGATGTGGGGTGCGGATAATGGCCTCAGACCAAGCAAAATCTTTGGCGGGATGGGTGGCGCGATGGCCAGGGAAGGTGGCGCCGATGCTGGCGGTCGCGTTTGCGCGGGAATGCAGGCAGTTGCCCGCGATGCTGAAAGTGACGTTTCAGCCGTGGCCTGGGGTGCCGTCGCCGCCGCTGGAGCAATGGGTGAAATTCTATCGGCAGCATAGGCGGGTTCGCGCGATTGCCGAATGTGTCGTCGGGTGGAAGCATGGCGATGGTGAGGTACCGCTGTCGCAGTATTCGGAGCCGCTGCAGATGATGTTAATGGGGGGTATGAAGGATGTGAACAGGGAGAAAGTTCTGGATGACGTTCGCAGACAGGTTGCGACACACCGTTACGGTCAGGGGGTGTTGGGACCTGGAGCGTCCACGATGATTTCCGACGAGGCTCAATTTTTGTGGCGTGTTGTAATTCCGTACCTGATTGTCTACGGAGATTGGCCGACGCGGGACTATCGGCTGGCCCGTCAGGGCGATTTGGCGGCGTTGTGGCGTCTGCTGCGGGTCGACAAGGCTGTGATTGAGGATCGGTGGATCAGGCGGCTGCATGCGCAGGCGGGCTTGAACCGGGACGCGGTCGCGCAGCGCATCATCAGTGCGGCGCTTAAATCGAAGCCGGTAGAGATAAACGTTAAGAAGGCTAAGATTTTCGCGGCGTCGCTCATCTCTTGGATATTTACTGCAGGCAATTTACGTATCACAGAGCCGGAAGTGCGGCGGCTGTTCGATCTGATCGCGCAGCAAGAGGGAAAATTGGTAGATGTGGATCTACCTGCAGCGCCGGAGTCCTTAGCCAAAGCCATTCAACGGGGCAGGGAGAGTTGGCCGGCACAGGGAGAAAAGTCGGACAAAAATTAATTCAGAAAGTGTCCGGGCGCTGCCGTGCTGGCCGCCATAAAGTCGCATCCAGTTTGAAAGGATGCGCTTTATGGCATATCTGCGTTTTGTCGTACACGTTGAATCTGGGCGAGTTGTCGTCGCCTGCCATGATCTCCGAGATTTGATCGAAGAAGCTGCCGATGCCGCCGTGCGTGGCGGCCTGGCGGAGTGCCTGGTTCACGGGGCGGATACTGGGGGCCGGGGTGTGGTAGGTGGGGCGGGCCGGGCGGCGCAGCCGCGGCCCGCCCCGGCTGCCACACCGGCGCAGGAGGGCGGCCGATGACCAGGGCGATCGTCCAGGCGGCCGCGGCCGCCTCTAAACTTGAAAGAGTGGTTTATAATCGGACGGAAAATCAACTCTCTTGGGATGATCCGTCCAAGCCAGCGGTTGGGGGGCGGATTGAATCCGGTAAGGATTCAGTCTGTCAGCCCAAGGCCGTGGTTGGCGGTCAGCCTGTTTGTCTGGTTATGAAGCCGTGTCGGTGTAAGTGCCGAACCTGCCCTGGCTGTGGCCCGCTTTTGGCGTGGGAGATGCGGTTCAAGTTGCAGGCCAAGGTGCTGGTCCTGTTCAAGAAACTCTCCTTGTTGACCCTGACGGTAGATCGGAAGGAATTTCCCTCCCCAGAATCGGCCCATCGGTTCATCAGTGATAAGGGGCATGCTCGCCTGCTGCTGCGACATCTGGGAATTAAGCATTATTTTTGGGTGCTGGAATTCCAGCAAAAGACCGGCGGCGGGTGGCCACATTGGCATATTCTGATTGACTCGACAGATTGCCCGGGGGGTAAAGTTGATCTTAAAGTGGCATGGCAATTTTGGCGGGACAAGTGGCACTTGGGTGGCCTGCAATTGTCTCTTCGCCGGGAGTTCGATGATCCCTATCATGCGGTGAATTACGTCACCAAATATCTGACCAAGCAACCAGACAAAGGCTATCCGACTTGGGTTTTGGAAGCTAAGAAGAGAATTCGATTTTTTCAGGGATCACGCAGTTTGGGGGCACTGACGGGACCGGGAAGTTGCGAAAAATATGAATCAAATAGACCAGAACGTTGTCGTCGTCGTTTTATGCGGCCATTGGTGAAACGCATGGCGGAGTGTGGGCAGAAGTCCAATGTGCTTATGCAAACCTTGGAGCCGGGCGATCAGGCGCCTTCCTGCAAGTTCGTGGGCACGATTGATGCGCCCCCGGGACGTCTGCTGGTAATGCTTGAGTCGGGCCAGATTGACTCGGGCTTGGTGGTCCAACGGGTTCATATTGAGCAGCCAGGAAGAGTTGTAGATGCCGTTGAGCCTTGCGTTCCACTTGGTGGCGTGGAAGACGCCCAACGTGCGTTGGATAGGCTTCGGCGGGTCGTGTGGATGACTGGCGAACCGGTCCGCACTACAGAGCAGATAGAAGCCCGTGAGGAGAAGATATTAAGGCGTGCCAGCGCGTACGGCCAGCCTGCCGGCGAGGTGCCCCTTGAGTGAAAACCAGAGCGAGAATGGCCTGCCGGGCTGGATTACTTCCGATCTGATTGTCGAAACAATCCGAGTCTGGCAACCGTATTATCCGGGTCAGTGCTTGACGCGGGAAGATGCCGTTGGCATTCTGTTGTCAGTTGGCAGTGTTTTTCAAGCTTTAACGGAGAATTCCTATCATGGCAAAGCGGTTTGTCGCCCTGGCCCGGGTCAGCAGTCGGGAACAGGAACGTGAAGGCTTTTCGTTGGATGTGCAGGAAGATGCTTTGCGGGATTACGCCAAGCGGCGTGATGGCACTATTGTGAAGCTCTATCGGATTGCCGAAACTGCTACCCGGCGGGATGAACGCAAGGCTTTCAAGGAGCTGCTCGTCTACGCCAGGGAACACGCTAAGGAGATAGACGGTCTCCTATTCTACAAAGTGGATCGTGCGGCGCGGAATCTGTACGACTACTTTGAACTTGAAAGGCTGGAAGCGGAATACCACATTCCATTCATCTCCACCAGCCAGCCTACCGACAAGAGCCCGGCCGGAAGAATGATGCGGCGGCAATTGGCGATGTTCGCCAGCTACACCACGGAACAACAAGGGTTGGATGTACGGGAGGGCCATGCCCGGAGAGTGCAGAGCGGATTGTTCTGCGGGGCCGCACCGTACGGCTATCGCAATATGCGGGTGGATGGCCGGGGTCTGGTTGAAGTTAACACGGAAGAGTCTGCCAGGGTGTGGCGAATCTTCCAGTTGTACGCCTATGAGAACCATACGCTCGATACCCTACGCAAGCAGTTAGAGAAAGAGAATTTGGCTTATACCGCCGGTAATCCGAAGTGGGCCCGAAGCAAGATCCATTCCATCCTGCGGGATCGGGCTTACATCGGGGAAGTACGATATCAAGACCAGTGGTACGCTGGGAAACATAGGCCCTTGGTGGATCGGGCGACCTTTGACCGCGTACAGGTTCTGCTGGGCGGCAAACGATACCAGGGCCATGATCTTACCTATGCGGGCAGCTTGATCACTTGTGGGCACTGTGGCGCGGTGATTACCGGGGAATCGGTAACGAAAAAGAAAACGGGGCGGGAATATGTCTATTACCGATGCAGCAAGTACACGACACCGGGCCATCCGCGTATCCGCTTGACGGAACACGCATTGGACGTGCAGGTGCTGGAACTCTTTGCTCGCATCCGCCTGCCCGATGATCTACGGCACTGGTTTAGTCAGGCTCTGTTGGCGTGGTCTAAGGATCAGCGTAGTGCCGCACAGCACGTGTCGCAGGACGTTCAGCGGCAGATCGCACAAGTCAGGCAGTCCCGTGATCGGCTATTGAACCTGCGGGTCATGGAAGAAATTACGGCGGATACCTATGCGGGCAAGGATACCGAATTGCGGGATCGCTTGGCGAATTTAGAATTACAATTACAGGCTCAAGGCCGGGGCCGTGATGAACATGGGGATTTGGCGATCAAAGTGTTTGAACTTTCGCAAGCCCTGAAAGAAAAGTGGCTTATAGCAGAAAGTCAGGAAAAACGGCAGTTGTTGGAAATTGCCTGTTTGAACTTGACGCTACAAGCAGAAAACATCGTGTTTTCAATGCGAAAACCGTTCGATGTGCTCACAAAAGAGCTGATTTCGCCGGATAATCGGGGCGACAGGATTTGAACCTGCGACCTCTTGGTCCCGAACCAAGCGCTCTAGCCAAGCTGAGCTACGCCCCGCCGAACAGCCCGTATGGTAACAGATGCCGTTTCGCTTCGCCACCGCTTTTGATCCGGCGCGGACGGCGGCCTGCTGAAAAGGGCCGTGATATCCGACGTTGCCGCCGATACACCGGCGGCGTGTGGAGGTCGTGTGGCCCGCAGTGATGCCTGCTAAATGGCACTGGTTGCTGATCGGCCCGGGGTTTTGGCGGGCTGCACCCGCCGCGTTTCCCTGGCCAGGCGCACCTTGTTAATTTCCGTTATTTTGCCGGAGGAAGCTTTATCCATGGCATCCAGCCGAGCTGCGAAATTCATGCCTTTGCGGGCCTTGTAACCCTTTTTGTGGTAGGCATAGCCGGCGATCAGCGGAAGGGCCAGTGTGGCTTCGGAATAGACCATCTGTTCAAAAACGGTATCCACCTTGCCCCAACTGCTGGCTTCGCGCAGGGTGGAACTGGAAAGGGCACCATCGCGCACATCGGCCACGGTGATTTGAATGGCATATTTGTGCATGGGGGCGTCGGCTCCGAGTATTTCCGCCGCCACCACAATATCCTGGGTAAAATTTTTCGGTACGCCGCCACCGATCATCAAAATACCGGTTTCGCGGTTCATCACCTTAATCTGGGTTAACTCGCGGAAATCCTTGGCGGAATCCAGGCTCAGGTGGGCATTGGGCCGGGCCAGTTGATGGACAATCAGGCCGAAACCCGCCGAGCAATCGGAAAAGGCGGGGCAAAAGATGGGCACGCCTTTTTCGTAACAGGTCAATACGATGCTTGTGCGGTTTTTGGCGTGGTCCACCAGGTATCGGCCCATAGCCTGAATAAATTCCCGGCTGGAATGGGGGCGGGCGGGCAGGGAATCGCAAATCAGCCGCGTGGTGTCATCGCAGATGCGGAGCTGATCTTCATCAATGTACGTATCATAAATGCGGTCGATATGCAGGTCGCGCAGGGTGGCATCGTCCATGTACTGCGATCCGAGATAATGGCGAAAGCCCAGGGCCTCAAAAAAATCCTGATCTACAATGTTGGCCCCGGTGGAAACAATGGCATCGACCATGTTATTTTCCAGCAGATCCACAATGATCTTTTTCAGGCCCGCGGAAATAAGTGAACCCGCCAGCGTTAAAATAACCGCGCAGGAAGTATCGCGTAACATGCGGTCATAAATATCCGAGGCGCGGTGTAAATCGCGGGCAGAGAACGCCATGGACTTCATCGATTCCACCAGCGATACAATGCCCGGTTCTTTGGTGATGTCGATGTGCTCAATGGGGTGCTGCAGCAGTTCTTTACGGGTTGGTTTAGCCATGGGAAAAATCTCCTGAAAAATACCGGTTATTCAACTTCCACAATTCAACTCATCATAGCGTGCCACAGTCCGGTAAACCATGAGCATTTGATGAGAATTGCACAAGACTCGCCGGTCAACGGACGGCAAGTTTTGCCTGCTCGAGACGAACATCCGCAGCCCTGACCTGAGGAGGTTCGCTTTTTACATTCAAAATTGTAACCAGAATCGGCGGTGCGGTACAAAAACGAAAAAAGCCACCGCTTTTTCTGGAAAGTGGATTCATCCATCCTGTACGGTGCCAGATTATGAAGAGACTTGCGTTCAGGCACCTTCCGGCGACGGATTGATCCACTTAGCGGTCGCTACGGGTTTTCGGCCTCACGGCTTGCGCCTTGGTCGGGCGCATTTTTCGATAACCCCGCCATTGCGACCTGCGGTGGCTACAGCATTAAGTATAACAACTGCCGCCGGCAATGCAAGAAAAATCTTTTGCCGCACACTCCGCCACGGTCGTGCGGAGCAAATCCTTGCCGCGATGATATTGCCGGGCCTATGATCGTAGTGTTTGTGTGCAGAAGGAGCCTTGCGATGCTAACGCGTTTGTTAGGGAAAAACGGCCCCCGTGTTTCAACTATGGGATTGGGCTGCATGGGGATGAGTGAATTTTACGGTCCTGCCGACGATGCTAAGTCCATTGCGGTTATTCAGGCGTACCTGGATGCAGGCGAAAACTTTCTTGATACCGCAGACATGTATGGTGTGGGCCGCAATGAGGTACTGGTGGGCAAGGCGATCCGGGATCGCCGGGATCAGGTATTTCTGGCTACTAAATTCGGCAATGAGCGCGGACCCAACGGCGAGTTTTTGGCGGTGCGCGGAGAACCCAAGTATGTGAAACAGGCCTGCGAAGCGAGCCTCAAAAGGCTGGGGGTGGATCATCTTGATCTTTATTACCAGCATCGCGTGGATACCCATACCCCCATTGAAGATACCGTGGGGGCCATGGCGGAACTGGTGCAGGCCGGTAAGGTGAAATATCTGGGCCTGTCGGAAGCGGGCATCGCCACCATGCGCCGGGCCGCCAAGGTACACCACATCAGCGCTTTACAAAGCGAGTATTCGTTATGGACACGAGATCCGGAAGACGGTGTGCTGGATGTTTGCCGGGAACTGGGCATGGCATTCGTGGCCTATAGTCCGCTGGGGCGCGGTTTTCTTACGGGGCAGATCAAATCAACGGAGAATCTGGCGGCGAATGATTATCGGCGAAATTCTCCGCGGTTCCAGGGGGAAAACTTCAAGAAGAATCTGCAAATTGTTCAACAGGTTGAGAAAATCGCCGAACAGAAACACTGTACGCCGGCGCAATTGGCACTGGCGTGGGTGCTAGCCCGCGGTAACGATGTGTTTGTCATCCCCGGAACCCGGAGGCTTCAATACCTGCGCGAGAACCTGGAGGCGCTCAAGGTTCAATTAACCGCACAAGACATCCAGAGTCTGGACGACGCTATCCCCAAGGGCACCACCGCAGGCTTGCGTTATCCAGCAGCCATGATGGAGCGGCTGGGGAAGTAGGCATTATTGGCAGGCAAAGGTGCGAATCCTTCCACCGTCTGGTTATTGGCCGATGAGGTTGGCTGATGTTGTGGATGGGCGTAAAATGTTCCAGGCAGTTCCTTCGGCCGGCCGGATGCCGATGCGTACCCGGTGTTTGGATTGTGGCCTCATAAAGCCGCTGGAAGTGCCGATTGTTCCGCCAAAGAAAGGTCACGATGAGCACCAGCGTCCGCCGAGGCCACCATTTTCTTGTTCTGGCGGTGGTACTGTTGATGGTGCCGGTTGGCTGTTCGCAGCAGCAGCCTCTCGTCCGTAAGCCGCTGGCACCGGTGCCGTTTTTGACCTTGGGGCAGCAATTGGCCATCATCAATTCCCGTGCCGTTGCTTTGGCCACATTGCGAGCCACCGGTTCCATCAGCCTGGCTTACCGTGGAACGCGGGGCCACCAGCATCAATTTCAGGCCAATGGCACACTGCTGGTGGATCAGACCCCGGCATTAAGTGACAGCCTGCACCGCACGGCTCCGGATATGCTGTTGATTGGTACGTATCTGGGGCAGAATGCTTTTGAATTGGGTATGAACCCCGCGCATTACTGGATGGTGAATCATCAAAACAAACAGGCGTGGGTGGGGCGGTCTTCGCGTGCCGGAAGGCGCAGTGCGTTGACAGGGACCATGCCTATTGAGCCGCAGCGCGTATTGCAAATGCTGGCGATCACGGGCCTGTACCAGACGGCGCGGCAGCGGGTGGCGATGACCGCGGCCCTCCGTTCCTCGCTGGATCGAATTTATGTTATACGTCTTGGCAAAAATGGGCATACGTGGATTCGCCGGATGTTATTTTTCAATCGCCGCAGTGGGGAAATCACAGCGGTGATCCTGTTTGATCGCGCGGGCCACAGCGTGGCGGCGGCGGGATTGAGCTATTACCGTCCGGTGGCGACCCGCGGCCAACGACCCGGTGCCAATGCGCCGAAGGTTCCATTTCGCGTGGATATCTGGTATCCCGCAGCCCGGGCGCACTTGACGTTAAAGCTGGCGCACGCTTCGCTGACGCTGCGGGCACCCCCGCGTTTTGCCTTCGCCACGCCCCGGTTTTCCGGCCTGAAAGTGGTGCGGCTGGACCAGGCTGGTGGCTCGCGCTAGTCCATCGACTATAATAGCCCCGATGCGTGAAAATGATTTACTTGCCTGGTTTGCCGCCAATGCCCGTCGCCATTCTCACGTGCCGGTCGGTATTGGCGATGACATGGCAGGCGTGGTTTTGAGTAGCAATGCCGACGGGTCGGGCGGAGCCTTGGCCCTGCTGAAAATAGATCAGGCGCTGGACCGGGTGCATTTTGACCTGCAGCGGCATACTCCTCGCCAGGCCGGAGTTAAAGCGGTGAATCGGTGCCTTTCCGATTGCGCCGCCATGGCCTGCCGGCCGCGGGCCATCCTCATTGCGGTGGCGTTGCCCCGGGATGCTTCGGCGGAAATGGTGAAGGAATTATTTGCGGGTTGTGAGTCGGCGGGGGAAAAATTTGATTGTCCGATTGTCGGCGGAGACACCGCGGTGTGGGACCAGCGTCTGGCGATTACCGTGGCGGCCATGGGCGATTCGTCCGCCCCGCCGGTGCGGCGCAGCGGTGCGGTTGCCGGCGATGCCATGGTTCTGACCGGGCGTGTAGGTGGCAGTATTTTGGGAAGGCATCTGGCCTTTACGCCACGTATTGCCGAGGCCTGCGCCATTCATCGTGCCGCGGCCATTCATGCCATGATGGATATTTCCGATGGTCTGGCCCAGGATTTGCCCCGCCTGCTGGCGGCTTCCGGCGTGGGGGCGGTGGTGGAAGCCAACCGCATTCCCATTCACCCGGATGCTCATACCTTGGCCCGCGCCGATGGCCAAACGGCTCTGGTGCATGCCCTGACCGATGGGGAAGATTATGAATTGCTGCTGACGCTTGCGAGCACCGATGTTCCCCGCATCCAGGCGCTGAGTTTGCCGGTGGAACTCACGGTGATCGGCACGATAACAACTCAACGAGAGCTCATTTTGCAGGACGAGCACGGCACACAGCAGCCCTGGCCGCGTGGCGGCTGGGAATATGAAAGCGGCAAGTCATGAGTACCACTATCATCACGACATCCGCAGAACAAACCCTGGCTTGGGGTCAACTGATCGGGCAACTGGCCCAGCCCGGCCAGTGTATTGCGTTGGACGGCATTTTGGGTGTGGGGAAAACACAACTGGTTCGCGGAATGGCGGTTGGTGCGCAAGTGGAGGATTGTTCGCTGGTCTGCAGCCCTACGTATTGTCTGTTGAATATCTACCGCGCGGATGCGAGCCGTCCGGGGGCTAAGACGCTTTATCACCTGGATGCCTACCGTGTGCGGGATGCCGATCAATTCGCGGCCGTGGGCTTTGAGGAACTGCTGGAGCAGCAGGGGGTGGTGGTATTGGAATGGGCTTCACGGGTACCGGATTTGCTGCCATCTGACCATCTGGCGATTATAGGTACGGTGGAGGCGGAATGCAGCCGGCGCTGGTGCATGAACGCCGGCGGCCCGGTGTCCAGGCGGTTGCTGGAGTCGGTGGCGGCAAACTGGTCGCGGATGTTGGCCGATCATCAATTGCGGTAAAGCTGCGCCGGCGGCTTGAATGGAAGGCGGGTCACAGCCCATCATTACAAAAAACGCAGCCACATCAGTACGGGCAGGGCGAAGAATACAACCGTAAGACAAAAATCCGGGGCATGAAACGCCGTGCTGTTGCGAGTTGCTCTGGATCATGAAGTTGGGTGCGGGCATCGAATGTTGCAACAAGCTCGCCGCTGAAGCGTTTCCCTTCTTGAGATGCCGCAGTTATTTGCATGGAAATTGTACGCATGAAAATGGCTTCGCTATCGCCTCCGGTGGCGGTGCCACTTTCGTCCAAGTTGACGACGGTTTTTCCACAGGTCGTGGAAAATCATCCTCGCCGGTGGATCAGTTATGCCCTGCTGGTCATTTTAGTGGGGCTTTTCGCCTGGGCCATGGCCGGGTTTCACCAGCCGGCCAATTCCGGCGTCGATCAGAATGGCTACATGACCACGGCGCGCATGCTGGTGGAACACCACCGGCTGTATTTTACGCCGCACAATCCTTATCAATTCGTCGGCCACATGATGATTCAGACTCCGGATGGCCGCATTTATGCCAAGTATCCTCCCGGAATGGGAGTGCTTGGGGCACTGGCATGGATGATCGGCGGCGGGTCCTGGGCAATATATCTGGTGGATCCGGTTTGCACGGCGCGGCCCTGTTTTTTACGGTGCTGGGCTTTTGGAACCTGCTGGCCTGGTGGGAAAAGGGCGGAGTCTGGCGAGGCATGATGGCGGGCCTGGCGCTGGGTTTCTGCTGTTGGATCCGTTACACGGAGTTTTTGTGGGTGGTGCCGCTGATCTGGGTGGTGGCTCTGCAATGGTGGCAGGGCCGGCGGCCATGGTGGGAATGCATGATGGTGCTGGCGGCATTTTCTGTTCCAGTGGGTATTCTGGCGGGTATTCAATGGGTTGCGTTTGGAGCGCCGTGGCGAACGGGCTACGCTTTCTGCAAAGAGCAAACCGGTTTTAGCTGGAAATACTTTATCGGGAATCCCGGCGGTATTCACCCCCGGCAAGGCAACTGGCAAACTGTGCTGGAGCAATTTTCCAACCTGGGGCTTTTCCTGTTGTTTCCCCTGGCGATTGCGGGTCTGGTGCGGCTGTTTTGGGTGCATTGGAAGCCGGCGTTGATGTTGGCGCTGTGGGTGGTGCCCAGTGCCACGCTGTACATGTTCTATTACTGGGCACCCACCAACATCAACACGACCGGTTACCTGCGGTTCTTTCTTGATATTTTTCCCGCGCTTATTCTGGCCGCTCTGTGGCTGCTGGATCAGGCCATGGGGCAGGATAAAGCCGCCACGGCCATTATCGTGGGTCTGTTGACGTTGTTGGGCGGGGCATACAATCTGTACACCATGGCTCCGCGTCTGCTGTCCCAAAGTGCACAAAAATTAAACCTGGTGCAGGCGCGGGAAGTGGTCAAGCATGACCTGCCGCCGGATAGCGTGATATTTGTGGACGAGGGGATCGGCAATTATCTCAACAGCGTGAGCCGCTATCGGCTTTATGCGGCAGAGATGTTTTCGCCCAATTTTTTTAAATGGATGCAAAACGCCAGTGAGCAAAAAGGCCCGCATGGTCTGCAAAAGGCCCGATCGGAAGCATACATGAAACTGCTGGGCCACAAAGGCCCGCATGGAAAACTTCATGCCAGGTCTGCGGTGCAACTGCGACAGATGGAACTCAAGTTGATTCGCCGGGCGTGGAGCCAGCATCGCACGGTGGCGTTTTTGCTGCGCCGGCAGATGCTGCCGCAGCTTGTGCCCACCGGGCGCAATGTGAAGAGCCTTCTGCTGGCCAGTTGGCAGTCGCCCATGGTTCACCCATGGGTTAATGCGCTCTGGATGAATTGGTTTCAGGGGCATGGCCGGGTGGCCCAGCGCCGCTGGCAACGTATGCAGTGGAACTGGCAGCGCAGGAACCAATGGGCCCTGATGGAAATTATGCCCAGCAGGGGCAACGGGCCGTAGCTGATGGTGGCGGTAAACGGGCGGTTCCGGGGCTGGTGGATTTGGCACCAGCCCACCAAGGTGCATTTACGCACCTTGATCACGCAGCGCCATAAATTAATGGTGTATCGAGATCATACGTATGGTGAATTGTTTGATCTGGTGGAAGATCCCGGAGAAATTCACAATCGCTGGAATGACCCGGCATACGCCGGCGTAAGGGCCGAGTTGTTCCAGCGGTTTATAAATGCCGAACTGGTGCGCGAGCCTACCCGTATGCCGCGGATTGCCAGCGCGTAGAGACCCATGGTGGCATGGGGTAGCACATACGTGCAGGTTGTGGCGTGGCTGTTTGCGGAGGATCGGCAAAGCTTATGTGGCGGCGGGCATGGTTGGGCGTCGCGATGAGCCATTCAGGAGCCTGAACTCAGCGGCAGTTCTGCGCCTGGAGATTGGGGAACATGGACCTGGCCAGACGCGGCGAAATCAGCCGCAGGATCTTTTGAGGGCCAGGCAGTTCTGATAGATGGACTCAAGTTTCTTCAGGTAAGATTCGGGATCCAGCCCCTGGCCGGCCTTGCGGGCCAGGCTGGCGAGTTTGGTCCGGTCGGCTTGGGAGTGGGGCAAAGCATCCAAGGCATGAGCCATGGCCTGCACGTCGGTGGGTGAGTTGACGATGGTGCCGGCGTGGTGCCTTTCCACCAGGTCAAAGCAACCCAGAAAACGTGTACTGACCACCGGCAGGCCATGAGCCATCGCTTCTAACGCAACAAGTCCGAAACTTTCGTAAAAGGTGGGAAAAAGGAGGGCATCGGCGCTGGCATAGGCCCGGCTCATTTCGCGGGTGGGGCCGACGAAGATAACGCGGTCGGCAAGGCCCAGAGATTGGGCCAGTTGCACATATTCCCGCGTTTTACCCAGGCCTACCACCAGCAGTTTCCAGGGAGCCTGGGTCAGGGCCAGGGTGCGAATGGCCCAGATGAGACCTTTGCGGCGAAAGTCGTGGCCGGCAAAGAGGGCCACCCGGTCTTGCGGTGCCAGGTGGTAATGGCTGCGGAACCAATCGCGATATTCCATCAGCATGGAGGAGGGAGGCGCGGGCGTCATGAGGGGGTTGTCCAGGCGAATGAGCCGGTCGTGGTGAACGTGATAATGCCGCTGAAAATCCGCCATCATGGTGGCGCCCAGGCATAAAATTTGCCGGGCGCCACCATGTTGTGGACCGGCCAAGGCCTGGCGTTCAAATTTCAGCAGGGTTTGCTGCTTATCGGAGAATTGCAGCATCCAGCGTTTCAGTATGGCCTGACGGGCGGTTTCGCGGCTGGCCACGGCCTGTTCATGGATGCTGGCGTACACGCCGGCGTGGGGATGATATAAATCGCCGGGGCAGGCTACGGTCATCGAGTGGATGATGTCGGGGGTATTTTTGGCGCACCACGCGACGGCGTGGCGGCCGAACATGCGAAACCCCAGGCCGGTGCGAAGTTTAAGCCCGCGCAGCCGGTGGACGTGTACGCCGGAGGGGGGATCGGGCATGGCCTGCGAATGGGATTGCCGGGACCGCTCGGCATCATGCGATGCCCCGTGGCTGGCGGCATGGTAGCGGTTGAACCGGGGGGTGTGGTCATGGCAAAGCACGGAAACATCATGGCCCGCGGCGGCTAATTGTCCGCTGAGCCAGACGGTAATGCTTTCGGCCCCACCGCGGGTGGCATCAAAATGTTCGATGACGAGGGCTATTTTCCCTTAACATTATCA
>JAJZCR010000064.1 GCA_021851715.1 Planctomycetota bacterium | reverse complement strand
TCGCCGATGTGCTCTCAGGCGTTGTGTTCGAAAATGGAGTCAAAAAACAAGCCGCCTAATTCAGCCAATCCACAACATTTGACAATAGCTCTTGCCGCCGCCACAGGCCATCTTTCGTTTGGAGGCCGGTCAGGAAAGCAGCGATTAGAAGTTGCCGCGCGCCGACATCGCCGGGCTTTCGCCGATGATTTTCAGTATGGCGCAGAGCAAAATCTGCAGGCCGGAAGAGATTATGTCTGCCGGGTGTGCACCGCGGCTTGTTGGTGCATTCTTGCCCGGCGCGGCCCTTTTTACGCACGAGGTACCCAGCAGTCCGCACCGTGATCGCGTGTAGCTGATGCCAATACACTGGGCTATTATCGCAAAGTCCGGGGCAACCAGAATATCCTACAAGGACTTGCCAATGTGCAAAATCTGGCCGACTCGCAGATCTCGGGCATTGCGAATATGGTTTTCCTGCATGATGTGGGCAATCGCCGCATGAGAACTTGCACCGAAAATTTTGCGGGCGATGGAATAAAGCGTGTCGCCGGCACGAACTTTATAGGTGGCCATGCGGGCGGTGGCCGTTGCATGATGGGTGGGGGGGCTGGATAAATCAGTTGCCGTGGTGGGAACCGGCACAGTGCCCATGGATATGGCAGCCATCTGTGTCAGGCGAATCTGGCCGGAAGTTGGAACGGCTGGGATGGTGAGTGTTTCTCCAATCTGCAGCATCGACTTGGTGGAGGATAACTTCCCGGGATTCGCACGAACGATCAGGGCCAGTTGGGTCGGCCCCACCTGATGATAGAATCTGCGCGCAATGCGCCAGAGGGTATCGCCGGCTTTAACCGTATACTGTCTTGATGTTTTCGGGTTGGCGCTGGCCATTGGCGCTCTGACATTGCTTACAACTGAAACCGTTGCACTGGTCGCGGGCACCGGGGCCGAAGTTTGTCCCGTCGTGCCCACCAGGGAGGATGGCTGCGTTGCCGGAAAAGTAACACCGGCTTGCAGCGGAGATTTGGTGGGCAACTCCTCTGCCAGAGCGGATGGAACTGTGGTCGGACTTTGTCCTTGTGGATGGGATTGCAATGCCAGTGGAATAAGCGCCGTCCCGGCAGGAGAGATAATTTGCTTGCGGAAATTTCCCCCCAGACTTTGCAGGTTGGGAGTTTGAATTACCGGTGCGGTGCGGGAGCTTAGGTAGCGTGAAATAAGCATGCCAATCGCCACAATCAACAGCAATCCGGTAATCAGGCCAAACTTGGTTTCGCGGTTCATAAAAACCTCCGTGTAAATTCAGGATGTTGCCACTCCATTGGGCACCATCTCATCATTCTGATATACGGCCGTCGCCTGCGGCGGGCGGCCAGTTCGTCTCAGTCGGCCGCCGTTACTGTGGTGGCACACCGGTCGAGACAGCAAATTCCGCCGCCCTTAGCCGGGCACTGCGGCAACGTGGATTAGCCTCTATTTCTACCTCGTCGGGCATCACGGGCTTTTTAGTCAGCACGCGGCACCTGTTCTGCGCTTGCCATTCCAGCATCGCGTGTTTAACCAGTCGATCTTCGCCCGAATGAAAGCTGATAAAGGCGGCGCGGCCACCCGGCTTGATGAATTGCGGCACCTGTTCCAGCAAGGTGCCAAGATTATCAAGTTCCGCATTCACGGCCATGCGCAGCGCCTGGAAGGTTTTCGTGGCCGGATCAATTTTATGGCGACCTGGCTCTGGTGGAACGACCTGCCGCACCAATTCGGCCAGTTGCCGGGTTGTGCTGATAGGAGTCGTCTGACGAACCTGCACAATGCGTCGGGCAATTCGCCTGGACCATCGCTCCTGTGCAAGGGTAAAAAGCATATCGGCCAGTTCCTTTTCCGGCAGTTTGGCAATTAAGTCGGCGGCGGTGATAGTCAGCTCGGGGTCCAAACGCATATCCAGCGGTGCATCGACCGAAAAACTCAAACCATGGCGGTCTTGAGTCAACTGATTGGTGGATACCCCTAAATCCGCCAATACCAGATCCACACCAGATACGCCCGCCGCTTGAAGCACTTCGTCGGCTTGGGCAAAATTAGCCTGAAAATAACGACAGTTTTCCCCCCACTGCCCCAAGCGTGTACGGGCATAAGCAAGATTGTCAGGATCTACATCCACACACAGCACCAAGCCCCCCGGCATTACCGCCTGGGCCAAAGCCAACGCATGGCCCCCTCGTCCCGCAGTACAATCGAGTGCCACCTGACCTCTGCGCGGTGAAAGGAAATTCAACACGGCATTCAGGAGTACCGGTTCGTGACCATGATCCGGAACATCCATAAAGTCGGCGACCATCACTTCTAAAGAGGCCGACGCGCATTTTTCATAAAAGCGATCGTCGTGCCTCAAAAAACGGTTTCAACGCACCGTTTATCTTCAAAAAAGGGCGAGGACATGATCGGCCTGCATGTCCTCACCCGCCGTCCGTGGCTCTACGATGCCCCTTCCTGGAGCAAAGTCACTGCTTGTATTTGACCGATAAAAGCCTTAAGATGGCGTAATCGGCCTGGGCCAACAGACTATGTCACTGTGTCTGATGGCCTTCTAAATCACAGAGGAAGCGGTCGGCAGCCCATCCATGGGCTGCCGACCCTTCGTGCCTTGGTCAGGTTGTGAAGCTAACATCCATGCAGCCTCGTCAACCTAAATTTCTTAGAGCGATCCATCGCTCCGGCTTTATAAACCGCCGAACCGGTCCATGGTTGGGCGGTTACACTTGGCGGAATTCGCATGATTCCGGCGGCCTCCTGCCGCGCATGCGATTCCAAAGTTCAGACTCTCTTTTGGCTCCCGTTACCAGAGGCCTCGTCCGATTCACGTTCCGCGTCACGCTCTTTCCAGGCTTCTGTGTTCCATACTTCGATGACCTCGCCCACGCCGACAAACGTCACATTGTTACCCAAAAACGCCTTGTCCTTGGAGGCCGTTTTGGACTTGCGCTCCGTCAGCCATTCCGCAGGCAGCGTTACTCGCGGCTGGGGCACCTTGATGTCCAACGGTTTGAACTTGGAAAAAAAAACTTCTCCAAATTGGTCACGCTCATCGTCACTGATAATTTCGGACATAAGTCGATTGGCTCGCTCTTGCAAAACTTCGTAACGCAGCAGCTTGACAAACTTATAGACCTGTCCTTTTATCCCAGTTCGCTTCGACGCCTCTGCGTAAATAAGTTCGGGCTGGATCGTATGTTTGACGAAGGTGGCGTACATGCTGCTGGGAATGGCTATGCGCCCGCCATCATCAATAACGTGTTCGTGTGTGCCCGAGAAATATACCTTCATTTCCATCTAAATTCCGAGCCAAGCCACGAGTTCCTTTGTGCCGAGCGGGAATCATCAGAGTTTCCCACGCTTGCCCACTCAAATCCATTTAGAACCATTCCTCCCCTTTTTGCACCATTACATTAATGAGATTATCGGCACGTTGCAAGCGAAAAGAATCAGAATTGTTGGTTACAACTGTCCATTAATTACCAAACAAAGTGCTAATATAGTGTTAAAAGCACTATATATTGCGGTTTTATAGCATGTGAGATGCCGCCAATAGTGGTGTTATTTTAGAAGAAAAATTTATATTTGCCCTAAAATTTTTTGGTATTGCTCCACCATTTGCGTCGCACTGAAGCGTTGCTCCGTCTCCTGGGCCGCCACCGTTCCCAATTCCCCCCGACGTGAACTATCCCCCAGCAGCGCCGTTAGTCCTTCGGCCAGCGATCCTGTACGTGTCGTATCAACCAGCCACCCTGTCCTACAATGGGTAATAATTTCCCGCACCGCCGGTGTGTCAAAGGCCAGCACCGGCGTGCCCGCCGCCATTGCTTCCACCATGTTCAAACCGAACCCTTCCGAAATCGACGGCATGCACAGCACGTCCATGACCTTGTACCACCGCTGCGGTGTGGTTGTGGCACCGGTGAAATGAACCCGCGCGGCAATCCCCAGCTTTTCCGCCAGGTTCCTCAGGTACGCCTCCTGCTGCCCATAGCCCACCATCGCTACGTGCAGGCGTCGCCATCCGGCCTGGATCAGGGCCGCGGCGGCCTGCAGCAGCACAGGCAGTCTTTTGACCGGATCAAACCGCCCTACGTATCCAACCACCAGGGCATCGGCGGGCCACGGCCGCAGGGACGGTTCGATGGGCGCGGCCCTGGCAAACTCTTCCACGTCAATCCCGTTGGGAATCACCACCCCGGGCGGAACCGCACCGTAGCCGGCAATGCGCTGCAAAATAAATCGGCTGGGTGCAATAACCGCCGCACATTGTCCCGCGATCAGGCTTTGCGCCTGCCAATGCCACGCCGGATGTTCCGCCAGCGTGTGAATGGACTGCAAATAGGTGCAGCGCGGCCCGAAACCAGATCCAATCGCGGCGATAACATTGGCATGAATTAATACGCTCAGCACCACGTCCGGCTGCAGCGCCTGCAAAACTTCCAGCCAGCGCCACAGCACAGCGCCATCGCGCGGACCGCGGGCGTGCAGTCCCACCACCGGCACGCCATCCGTGCGGATCCAACGTCCTACAACGCCGGGCGTAGCCAGGCTGACCACCGTCGGTTGCCACGTACCGCTTGCGGCCAGCCCCCGCGCCACCCGCCGCACTACCAGCGGACTGCCACCCAGATCCAGATCGGTGATTAAAAGGATAATCTTCCGCATCGTTATTCCGTTGATGGTCGCCGGTCAATCCGGTTTTTACCATTGTGCTTCGTCAAACGGTGAAAGCGGGGCCTTGCTCCGCGGCTTGGGCAGCATTTTTACCATTTCTCCAACCACGCGCACATCCTCTTCAGTTCCCACACGCAGATTCAGCCGCGATCCTGGAATCGCAACCAGTTTGCCGCCCAGTGCACGCACCAGCGCCGCATCGTCCTGCGGCGGCGGAACAAGGCCCGCCCGCCCGGCATACGCCTTTTCCAGCACCGGCCGGCTGAAAATCTGCGGCGATTGAATTTCCCGCAAGGTTGCGGGATGCAAACGCTCCAGCAACTGGCCGCGTTCATCGCTGCGCGCCAATGGCATTCCCGGCGTCAGCACCAGTATCGCCGCTCCAGTCTTTTTAACTGCTTCCTCCAATTCGTCGATCGCCGGATACGGCACTGCCGGGCAACACCCATCATGAATGATAACGGTCTGTATTTCCGGCTTGAGTTTTTCCAGCCCCCGGCTGACCGCACCGAACCAATCCGGTCCACCCGCAGTAACCGAAACTCCCTGAAACCCCAGATGGGCCGAAAAATTCTGTTGAATTCGGCCAAGCTGATCCGGCGCCGCGCAGAGAATTCGCTGCACCACCTGATCTCTTTTGGAATAAATATCAATTGTTCGCATAAACACTTCGCGGGTGTCAATTTTATTAAACGGTTTGCCGGGGGCACCGACCGCCCATACCGGCGGTGCAATGACAAACAGCACTGCAACAGAACTCATATTTTTCAACTCCTGCAACGGGTCGCATCTCCACGGGCCGCGCGGATCCAACGGCTTTTATCATAATGGGTGGCCTGCTGATTTGGCTACCGCTGATCGCATGAGGTCGAAATTCCCGGCCGTGCAGACAGCATGCTGCCTGGTACGTAGCTATCCGACCGCCGGTGGTGCAACTGTGCCGGGCAGAGGCCTGTTGGCAGCCGCACTTCGGTGCAATACTGCAAGTGGTGCCCCCCAGCTTGTTATTGGGAGTTGGGCTGCTTCGGCGTGATGAAGTTACTGCGAAATTCCACCGGAACCATCGGTCTGGCCGGCATTTTTCCCGTTAATTTGCCGATGGCCCAGCGACACGCCAGCCCTACGTTGCTGGTTGGTTCTTCCGCGAAAAATCCCTGCATCTCCGACAAACTTGCGACAGAGTCTAAGCGGGCCAGCGAAATAGCTGACATCTGCCGTACTGCCGGGGCTTCGGGATCCAACATGCTTTGGTCCGCCAGTCGCCCCTGAAACAATCCCACCAGCGGAGAGTTCTTATCACCCGCATCAATTTTGCCCAAGGCCCAGATGGCGGCGGCGCGGGCCGTTGTGCCATACGGAGATTTTTTGGGAATGAATTTTTCCAGCAGTGCACCGGCCGGACGGTATCGCTTTTTCCCGAACAATTGCAGCAACTGAGCCAGTTCATCATTGCAAGTTCTAAATTCTTTGGCTGTGGCGGCTTGCACCCGCTTGCTTGGACCGGCCATGCGGCGGGAGATCGCCGCCTCGTGTTTGGCATAAATAAACAGCGGGACCAGGGTATCGGGCACAGCCAATCGGCGCAAAGCCACCAGGGCACCCAACTGCACACCCGGATGCAATTTCTCCCGCAGCAGTTGCAATAAAGCACCGGCGGCGGGTTGGTAATTCAACATACCCAAGGCCAGCGCCGCCTGTCGCTGCTGTCGCGGATGGTCAACAGTCAGCAGCTTCATCAGCACATGTTCAATGGGTGCAGCCAAACGGGTTTGCCGCCCCAGCCGCACCAAAGCGTCACGGGCGTACCATCGCACCGGCCGCCGCACATCATTGAGCAGTCGCGATAAAATCGCCACATTCTTTTCCCGCCGCGCCAGCCGCGCCGCCAAAATTCGGATGGTAGAATACCGGGCCTTGGCCAAGGTCTGCGTATCCGGCGTTAACGCATGCCAATTGGCTCGCAGCAAGCAGCGCACTGCTATCACCCGCACCGCCAGATTCTTATTGCGCACCAGTGCGGCCAAAATGTTTTGCTGCGGCGCGTTGTAGCCGGCGGAAACCAGCCATACCGCAATCAAGTCAGGTTCCACTGCGACCTGCAGATGTTCCCCCAGCAGTTTTTTCGCCATGCCGGCTACTCCTTTGGCGTGGAGCCTGGCCAACGCTCTGGCGGCCGCCAGACGAATGCGGATATCGGTGCCATTATTGAGCACCAGTTGACGCAAATGGCTTATGGCCTGCGGGTCCGGCATCTTCGCAATCGAGGTGATGGCGGAAATTTCCACCAGCGCTGCGACACGCCGATCCAGCAGCCGGGATCGCCACCATTTCATCGCCGGCCGGTAGTGCCAGCGCACCAGCGCCCGGTCTGCCACCAGTGCCACATCAACCCCGCCGCGTTTTTCCGCCTGTAACAGGGCTGGTGCTGCCGACGGGTTGTTGATCGCCGCCAGTGCCTGAACCGCACTTTGCCGTAAGACCGGCTTTTCCTCTCTGCCCGCTGCGAAGTTTTCCAGTGTTGTCATAAAGGAAGTCAGCCCGGAAAACTTCTCCCGGCCAGCATGTGCCAGGGCTTCGCACACGTGGCATCGCACCTGAACGCTGTGTTCCGCCAGTGCCTGGCGCCACAAAACCAGATACGCGGGATC
Organism: Planctomycetota bacterium; assembly: GCA_021851715.1. Classification (GTDB taxonomy): domain Bacteria; phylum Planctomycetota; class Phycisphaerae; order WQYP01; family WQYP01; genus JABEVA01. The sequence goes on along the minus strand of JAJZCR010000064.1, from coordinate 15,378 downwards.
ATACGTTTCGGTCGTTTGCAGCGTGGGTAACAGGGGGTGCCGATTCATCGGCTGATCAATTCCATCGCCTGCACGAATCGCTGCCGAACCTCGTCCGCCACCCAGCAGCAGCACAGCCGCTCCTGTGATCAAAAAAAAGTGCCGCAACCATCGGGGCGTTTCCGTCATGGACTACCAATTCCTTTCTGCCACGCCAGACCTGGGTATGAAAGAGCTGTTACTGTGGACGGGTCAACCGCCACGTGCGCAGCACCAGCGCCACCACCGCCAGCCCGCATCCACAGGCCATAATCCACCAGGTCCGCGGAATCAGGCCATAGTGCCCAAAGCCGGGAGCGTGGATGGCGGAGAGCGTCGCGGCCACCGGATTCAACCGCAGAATCCAATCCACCAGTGTAAAGCCAAACAAAGATCCGCGCCCCAGCCATGCCAGCAGGGTGCCCGCGCAAAGGACTGCCAAAAATCCATACGCCGTGGCCGTGGCCGTGGCCGCGCGCCGGGAGAAGCTGCTGATAGCGGCACTGGCCAACAACGCAAATACCGCCATGATGACCAGGCTGACCAGGGCTTCCACCACTTGAGTTTTTTCATTCGGATCAATCACCAGCATCACCGCATAACCGGGCAGTGTGGCCAGCAGCAGCAACAGCAGGGTGCGGCCCACGCTGAGCAGTTTGCCCAGCACAATACTGCGGGCGCTAAGGGGCGTCATCCGCAACAGTTGCCATGAGCCGCTTTCGATTTCTCCGGCAATCAGGCCGCCCGCCAGGCCCGGTGTCATGATGATGATCAAGGCGCTTTGCAAAATAACCAAGATGGCACCCATGGTCCGGGTGTTCACTACTTCCGATCCGCGGGCGGCCGCCAGCATCAGGGCCAGCGACACAATCAGGCACGCGCCTATCATGCGCATCATCCAGTGCGAACGCCCGAACCGGGATGTCCGGAATTCCTTGACCATCACCGGGTTGGTGAGCGGGCCAATCAGCCGGCTGCGGCGCTGCGGATCAAAAAACCACAGGTACATCACCCGCCGGTACGCCTGCACGCCTCCGGAACTTTCATCGGTGATAGTTCCGGCGCTGCGTGGCCGGTCAAAAAGCCCGCTGTTCAGACGTTGCAGCGTCGCCCGGGTGCCCCACAGTATCACCACGATGCTTACCACCACGTACCGAAACACCGCGCTGCCCGCCGACATATTGCCGGCATGGGTAACACCGCTTTGGCCAAACACCTGTAAAATGGCAGGTAGCGGCGAAAACGCGGCCAGCCACTGGCATACTTCCGCCGGCAGGCCCGTCATCCGGCCTTGCGCGAATTCCTGCGGTATCACCGCCAGCGTTACCAGGGCAAACACCGTTGCGTAGGTGCTCCGCAGTGCTGCATCTATCCGGTTGGATCGTGTGCTGATGTACAGGCCCACCACCGTATATTCCAGAGACGCCAGCGCCAGCAGCAGGTATAAAGGCCCGATCTGCCCACGCAGGCTTACTCCGCCCATCGCGTAACATGCCGCCGCCGCCGGTACGCTTAGACCCATCAACAGCGCAATCACGCCGCTTATCGCCGCAACCTTTCCGGAAAAAATCGACCAGGGCGAAAGGGGGGTGTTCAGGATTAACGCCAGAGTGCCGGCCCGTTTCTCCCGCACCATCGAAACCGCTGAAAATGCCGGCACAATCAGGATCATCGCCGTCATAAACGCATACCCGAACAGCCGCAGCATTTCCTGCGCCTGTCGGCCCGACAAGCTCACCTGGGCATTGGTCGGCCAACGCAGCAGCACCACCCCAATCAGGGTCATGGTAAAAATAATTTCAGCCGCGGCCGTGCGCCAATTGCGCAAAACGCCCACCAGTTCGCGCCGGATAATCGGATTATTCATGCCCGCCCTCCACCCGCGGTAATTTTCTCTCCGTCGGCTTTGCCCGGTGTCTGTGCAGCCTGGGTGACGGACAAAAACGCATCTTCCAGATTTTGCGGCACATCACGGAATTGGGCCACCGCAATTTTGGCATCTACCAGCGCCACCAGCATCCGGGCCAGGGCTGCATCGCTTTGTGTAGTCGTGAAGCGCACCATTCCTTCCGCCTGGGATTCCTGCACCTGCGCCTGCGGGCCAAGCATCGCGGTAAGCGTTGCCGCAGCCTTGGCTACATCCTCCCGGGTCGCAAGCTGCACTTCGATCATCCTCTTTTCCCGCACATCGTGCATGATCTGGTCCAATGTGCCAAAGGCCCGCAACTTGCCGCCGGTGATAATCGCCACCATGTTACAGATTCTGGCCAGTTCCGGCAGAATGTGGCTCGTAACAATCAGTGTTTTGCCCATCGCCGCCAGGTTCAACAGAATGTGGCGCATTTCCACCCGGGCGGTGGGATCCAGCCCGTTGGCCGGTTCATCCAGAATCAGCACCGGCGGTTCATGCAGCAGTGTGCGGGCAATGGCCACCCGCTGCTTCATGCCGTGGCTCAGGCTTTCGACAAACAAATCGCGCATCGACGTGGCTCCCGTGGTCTCCAGGGCCTCATCGACGCGCTTTTGTCGCTTGGCACGCGGAATTGCAAACGCCGCACCAAAAAAATCCAGGTATTCATGCACCCGCATATTGTCATATCCGCCGAAGGTGTCGGGCATGAACCCTACCAGCTTTTTAATCTCGCGTGAGCGCGTCGAACAATCAATGCCGGAAATTTTCGCCCAGCCGGCCGTGGGCAACGCCATGCCCACCAGAATTTTGATGGTCGTGGTTTTGCCCGCTCCGTTGGGTCCGATGAACCCCAGGATCTTTCCCTTTTCCAACTGAATGGTCAGCCCGTCCAGCGCTGTGAACTCGCCATATTTTTTCGTAAGGTTTTCGGTTTGCACCACATATTCGCCGTTCATGATAGCTCCATGGTCATGGCCAGTTCCTGTCTGCTGCTTCGGACTTATTATTTTTGAGCCAATGGCTTCGCCTGCCGGTACCCTGTCGATCGGTCCAGCACGTGCCCTTCCACGCTGGCTTGTAACCCGCTGATTCCCCACGGGTGTGCTACGTCCACCCTTCCTTGCACCTGAATTTCCACCTCAAGTCCCTTGGCACTCATGCCCAGGCCTCGTCCCAGAGTCAAATTCAACCCGCCTTGCGTGATGTCCATCTCTCCGATCGGCCCTTTCTGCGCTTTAAGCACGCGCCATCTTGCCCCCTGTGCCAAGAGCACTTTCACCATGCGATTGGGCGCATGGATCAGCAGATGCACCTGCAACTGTCGCACCTGGAACGGGAGCACCGTCTGCGGCAACGCAAAAGCCACAAAGATGTTGGTCGGATTGGTCAGGCTGGTCAGCCATTTCTTCCGTTGGGTGTTGTACACCAGGGCGGGGCGAAGTTGTCCCGGTCCGGCCACCAGCCGGAAATGTATATAGGGTGCCGGGACCTGCACGTTGCCGCCGGTCTTGCTCCGCAGAAGTTTAATGGGGATTTCCACCAGCATGTTCCGCTGTCGGCGAATATCATTGTTCGCCTGTAAGCCCGGGTTCACACGGGTCATCCAGCCCAGCATCACCGGCGCTGAAAAATCCCGCCGGCTTAAAAGTGTCGCAAAGACCTGGCTGCGCTGCCACTGCCGGTTGCCCAGCACCAGGGAGCTTACATATTGCCCGGGTGCCAACACCTGCGCCGTACCCGCCAGCCAGCGACCATGCGCTGCCGGTTTTACCGTCAAATCGCCGGATGGAGCGGCAATCAGTACATCCGTCAACCGTTTCATAATGCCCGGCGCAGGCCGGAGAGTCAGTCCATCAGGGCCAAAACGCCCGGCCACTTCGCCCAGGTGCGTTGTGCGTCTGACGCCCGAAACAAAGCCTCGGGCCACCGCTCCCGATGGCCATTTCAGCCCGCGCCAGTTCCAGCGGTTGTAATCAGTCCATATCATACGTACTACGGTTTCGCGACTGCCCGTCAGATCAGGCCAGAATACGCCGCCGCCCGCCGAGTTGATCCGTGCGCTTTGCTGTTGCGGGCTGTACACATCCGCCGCCCCGGAAAATACCAAGGTCTTGGCCTCCGGTATCACATAGCCCATCTCCGCCGTGGACAAAGTCAGCGGTACCGCCTGCCGCGAATGGATCCCCAGGATGGTCAGACCGATCACCGCCAGCACGGCCGCCGCTGCGCCCAGCAGAGCCAGCCCTTCCAACCGCTTCCGGCGATACAGCCACAGCGTCCCCAATATGAGTATGCCTGTAAAGGCCAGCAGAATTCCGGCCACCGCCGATCGGCTCACGATCTGATATCCAATTTGGGCCATCGCAAAATGGTGCAGTTGCGGCAGCAGCGACTTCGGGCTTCGTAGAGCGCTGGGGAAAAAGTGTTGCACTGCCGCCCACAGGGCCGCTGTTCCGTGTCCTTTGGCATTCAACAAGCCGCGCCCGTTGAGCATGCATACATATACTCGTCCACGGCCCCAAGAGGTTTCCAGCACCGCCGGCCATCCATTCACAGTTTCAAGCGTCTTCATGCCGTTGGGCAGTGCACAAGATAACCGTATTGCTCGTTTCAGCACCACGCGCTGGTTGAGCATCTTTCCTGTGAAATGCAGATGTGCCGTGTGGATCACCGCCACAGTCTGGCAGGTAAACGCATGTTTCAGCAGTGCCGCACAAAAAGTTGCGTTTTTGGGCGAGGCCTGAATCCATAATCGCCCACCGGCCACCAGCCAGTCCCGCATATTATGCAGTTGCAGCGGAGCGATCTTCGGATTTTCTGTGCCCACCAGGCAGCAGTCTACGGCACCCCAGCCCGGCAACTCATTGGGCAACATCCGGGGAGAAGTATAAAAAAGGGCTTTATCCAGACCCATTTGCCTGCGCATCGCTGCCGCCAGGCTTATCGAGGCATGGTCGTTGTAATCGACGAGCACCGCCATCGGACTCGTCATCTGCTCCACCAGCATTGCGCCGGTTTGTCGGTCCAGAACCTGCTCCGGCTTCACCGTGTCATCCACCAGCAGGGTATGGAGCCATATGCTTCGTTTGCCCGGCTGCAGCCCGGCGCTGCGCACTGGAATCCAGACCTGTCGGCTGCAATGTGCTGGAATTTCCAGCCGGGCCGCAAATTGCACATTCGGCTGATTCTTAAAGCTGATCACGGTCAACAGTCGCCGGGCCACTCCGCTGCGATTGGTAACTTGGCAGCGGGCTTCCACCCACCGGCCCGGTTTGACGCCTCCCAGCGGGCACACCGCACCCGTAAGCGTAAGATTTGCCGCCTGCGCTGCCGCCGAAAAAAGCATAGTCGGCAACGCCACCGTGAGCGCAACAACCATGGTGATTGAAATTGGCAGTTTCTTTACGAGCATTATCCAGCCGCCTCGCAGACACCGGCACGCGCGAGGATGCGTAATCAGGGATTTTATGACATTTCTGATTTTTGGCAAGCTCGCATCGCCCTGCCTGCCGCCGCAAGTGACTGCCGGACCGACCCGGGCAGGCTTAACGTCCGGGACAATTGCGTTTACACTATTCAGGTTCTGGCGGACTGCCGATGGCTTGATGGCCTGGCTGTGTGAAACATGATGCGTCCCCATTATATATAAGGATTACACATGCCCATTGAAATTACAATGCCGAAACTTTCCGACACCATGACCACGGGCACCTTGGTGAAATGGTTAAAAAAGGAAGGCGACTCGGTGAATCCGGGTGATATCATCGCTGAGGTGGAAACCGACAAAGCCACCCAGGAATTGGAGGCCTTTGAGCCGGGAACCGTCGCCAAAATTATGGTCGGTGAAGGCAGCCAGATTCCCATCGGCGGTGTGATTGTGGTGCTTGCCGGCCCCGGCGAAAATATTGCTGATGTCGCCAAGATCGTGGCCAGCGCACCCAAAGTTCCGGCACCGGCCGCCACTACGCAGGCGGGGCCCACCCCGGCGGCTGCCGCTCCTGCGGTTTCCACCCCAAGTCCAATACCGGCTGCGGTACCTGCCGCAGCGCCCGCTCCTGCGCCGGCTCCGGCGGCTGCGCCTAACACGCCCGGTCTTGCCGGCCAGACCACTTCCGGCAAGCTTCGCGTTTCTCCTCTGGCCAGAAAAATTGCTGCGGAAAAAGGCGTCGATATCAGTTCCGTTCACGGCACCGGCCCCGGTGGACGCATCATTCGCCGTGATGTACTTGAGGCACCTGCGGCTGGGGCCGTACCCAAACCGGCAGGATTGCCGACAAAAAATAAACTTCAGGCTGGTACGCTGCCGCTATCCAATATGCGCCAGACCATTGCCCGCCGTTTATTGGAGTCCAAGCAGTCCATTCCGCATTTTTATGTTTCCATGGATGTGGTCATGGATTCCCTGTTGGATCTGCGCAAAGCCGTCAACGAGCAGTTCGCTCCCACCAAGCTGAGCGTGACAGATTTTATTTGCCGGGCCACAGCCCTGGCTATCGCCAACGTGCCCGCCGTGAACGCGAGTTTTTCGCCGACGGCCATTATTCGCCACGGCACAGTGCATCTGGGTGTCGCCGTCGCGGTGGAAGATGGTCTGGTGGTGCCGGTGATCCGCGATGCGCAACTGCTAAGTGTGTTTGAAATTTCCACTCGCATACGCCAGTTGGCGGAATTGGCCCGCAGTCGTAAGCTCAAGGCCGATCAGATGACCGGCGGTACCTTTACCATCAGCAATCTGGGCATGTACGGCGTACGCGAATTTCAGGCCATCATCAATCCCCCTGAATCTGCTATTCTTGCTGTAGGCGGTACCGAGGCTCGCCCCATTGTAAAAAATGGCCAGGTTGTGCCCGGCCAGGTGATGAGCCTGTCGCTTTCCGCAGATCATCGCGTGGTGGATGGGGCAACTGCGGCCGAATTCCTGGGCGAAATCAAAACCCTTCTGGAAAATCCACTGCGAATGGTGCTTTAATCCTTAGCGACAGCATCAGCAGAGCAAGCACGATCCGCAGCTTTATTGCTCGTCCGCGCTGTGGCCTTCGGGAACATAGCGCCGCTGCCCGGTGGCAGGGTTGTAGTACACTTGGATGTTACAGTTTTTTTCTTCGTCAAAGAAACGTTCGTCGGTTGCTTGCCATTTGCCGCCTGGGACGCGGGTTTGGCGATACTTCCAGCGCTCTATGGCAAAGCCCACAGTCAACAACAGGCCCAACCCACCGAGCCACAGTGCCAGCGGAAATGTTACTGGCAATACAACCAGTAGAACCACCGCCGCCACCACGCAGATTGATCCGCATCCAATCAGCAGGTGTTTTAACATGTTTTTAGCCTGCCGCCTCCGCGGTTACCGCGGTGCCGTAAGCAACTACTTCGCTCATGGTCTGGCCCATTTCGGAGGAGTCAAACCGCATCATGATCACGGCGTTGGCACCCATAACCTGCGCGTTTTTTACCATGCGATCAACGGCGTGCCGACGAGCCTCTTCCAGCATCTGGGTGTATTCCTTGATTTCGCCGCCGACAATAGACCGCAGGCCAGCCATGATATTACCCGCCACGCCCCGGCTGCGGACCACCACGCCAAACACCTGGCCTTTGGTTTCCACGATGCGGAAACCGGCAATGTTCTCGCTGGTCGTAACAAGCATAACAGAATTCTCCAGTAAAGACTTGATCTTTGTACCCATGCCATTGGCGAATGTCAACGGGGAGCCGGTTGCGTTGTCTGCAGGGTGAATAAGGGCGTGGATTTCAAGGTGGTCTGAAAAAGGCGTTACCTGCGGAGAGCCTGCGGCGTTTAAAAAGAAGCGGCTTGGGTATCTGGTGGTGGTCTTTTTGCAAGATTTTTCCCCCGGCATGGAGAATCTCCTCCGGCTTCTGGCCGTTATTCCGGACCGGACATTGTTGATCGCCCTGCGGCGGGGCCGCGGACACGGACGCAATGATTATCCGGTGGAAGTATTGTGGGGAGTCGTACTGCTGACCGTCGTTCTGCGGCATACCAGCATGGAGGCTTGTTTACAGGAATTGCGGCGCAATGCTCCGCTACGCCGCTTGATCGGTATCACCCAGGCACAGGGTGTTGCCAAAAAATGGAATATCTCACGGTTCTTGGAGGTGCTGGGCCAGAAGCCTTACCGGGACCATCTTACGGACATATTCAATGCGATGATCCGAGTGCTGGGCAGCACGGTGGAGGATCTGGGCCAGCGTCTGAGGGGGGATTCCACGGCGTTGTGTGCGCGGGGGCATAAAATTAAAGTGGCGGTGGCATCTTCTGCTTCCGGACAAAACACCCTCTCCCTGCCTGCGGCCGCACACCAAACGGAACGCTCCCATCACCCCCACCATGCCGGGATGCCGCTGATGCTACGCCGCGCCAGGGTAGGGAGCACGAATCAGGGCGTAAAAATCCGATGCTCCAGTGGAACCACGGAAAATACCGCCTGTCATTCGCGTTTTACAAAAACCGAAATTTGTATTTGTTAAATCGTAGTGATCGACAAGGCAATTGGCTCAACTTGCGACACCAGTGGCGATGCGGTGGGTCAGTGGCTCACCGTGAACGTCAACGGTCGATCCGCGGAGGACATGACCCACACGCCGGTTTTGCCGTTGGTTGCCACCGGCCGCCGGCCGGGATGGATGCCAATGGCCTTGGTTCCGGGCGGCACGGTGACGCGGTACAAAATGCGTCCAGTCGACGTTGTTCGCGCCGCCACCAGCAAAGCGGTATTCCACGTAATGGCACCGGTGCCCAAGGCCTTGCCAGGAGTGGAGCCAAGTTTTTTGTTCAGCACCGTCAAGCAATTGTTGAGCACTGTATTATCATGGGTGGTGGTCAGAATTTGGCCCTTAAGCCAGGCCCGCGGGTTCCAGTACAAAAAGTGATTCACGCCGCGCATGGCGAGTTGATAAATTAGTTCCCGATAGTAGGGGTTATTCTTCACGTAACTTTTATAACTTATCCACGGCACAATTGGCGGGTGAGCGCCGCGCTGAATTGCCTCCAGATTCAGCAACTCATAGCGCAGCGTGGCAAATGGCCCATGGCCGCCGGTCTCCTGCGTGGCCAGCCACCCCCGCAGTCCCCAGGCAATGCGGTTGTAATAGGAGGGGTTTTGTACGTTGCCGAAGATAGTATCCAATGGCTGATAGTAGCCGTTCTCATCCGGGGCAATCAGTCCCAGCATGATGACGTTGTCGTAATTGCCGGCCCGCAGGCGGGAAAATATTTTCCGGGCTGGCCGGTAAATCGCGTGGTTCAGGGCGGTCGCAACAATGTGGCCCATCATTTCATTCCAAATGCGCCGGCACCGTTCCGAACACGGTCCACCGGCGGAAGTGCCCACGCTTAACAAATTGGAAAAACCGAGTTTCTTTTTCAAGGCCGCGCTGCGCGGATCAGCGCTGATGGCCAGCAGATTGGCTTTGCTCATGCTCCAACTGCCCAACCCCGCTTCATAATCCAGCACCAGATAATTCAAGCGGCCACCGGCGGCTTTGTATTCCCGAAAAAATCTCGTCATCTTGGCACTAATCTGCGCCGCACCTTGATCCAGCCACGGACTGGGGTATTGGGTGGGCCTGCCCGCCGCTGTGCGGCTGGCATCCAAAGAACCTTTTAACAAGCTGGACGCTGCATTCCACATAAATAGCGCCACCCGACCATGGGGAAGGCGGCTTGCTTCGGCGGCAATTTTTCCCGGATCGGCATAATTGCTGTGGCGTACCCATACCATCGGGTAAAGATTTTTATCCGCCCGAGCCGCTGGCGACCAACACCACGCCTCAAAGAGCGCTCTGCGGGCCCCAGATCCCTGGGCCACCGACGGCCTGGAAATCAGCCACCCCGCAAAGACCGTAGCCACAACGCCCAGGGCGAATGTAGGTCTGTAACGTGCCAACATCATCATAAGGATCCCTTTAGAAACATTTGTTCCGGTGCGGCTCCCGCCATCACCGTTAGCCGCACATCAGTGCAGCCGGCGCGTCCGTGGAGCGTCAGTGACTCACCCGGAACGTCAATGGTTGATCCGCGGGTGAACTTACCCAGACGCCGCATTTCCCGCCAGTGTTGATGCGCCGCCCCGTCGGCCCGGCCACAATGGTTGTTGTTCCCGGCGGCACCGTCACCCGATACAAAATGTTGCCTGCGAAGGTTTTCCGCCCCGCCACCAGCAAGCCGGAACTCCAGTTAACCCGCCCCGTCCGCTCTGCAGGCCCGGGCGTCGGGCCGAGCTTGGTATTGAGCACAGTCAAATAATGGTTGAGCCGGCGATCAGAGCGTGCGGTGGCCATATATTTCTGATTTTTTCGCCATGCCCGCGGGTTCCAATACAAAAACCGATCCACGCCGCGCAGAGCCAATTGATACACCAGTTCCCGATAATAACCGGCGGCGTGCGGAGTATGTACAAATTCCGGATAGCCGATCCACGGAATCACTGGCTTATGGCTGGATCGCTCCACGGCTTGCAGATAGATCATTTCATAGCGCAAGGCGGCAAAAGAACTGTGGCCATAAACTGCCCCGCCCTTGACATCACCGGCGAGTTGTCCGATGGTGCCGTAAAATGCCGGGCTTTGGGCCGTACCGAAAATGCAGTCCTCCGGTTGATAGTGGCCGTTGACATCCGGGGCCAAGTGCGGCCCCAGCATCGCTTCTCCACCAAAGTTGCTGCCGCCTACCCGCGGGAAATAGACCCGCGCCGGCCGGTAAAAGGCCCGGTTCAAAGCCGTTGCCACACGCCGTCCCGCCAGCAAATTCCACATTCTGCGCTGCACGCCGGCCTCAAAAATAGACTGCATGTTGGAAAAGCCCAGACGCTCCTTGAGGCCTGCAAACCGGGGATCAGCCTGAATGGCTTTGGCGTTTGCCGGCGAAATCTGCCAACAGGTGATGCCAGCTTCATAGTCCAGCACCAGATAATTCAAGCGGCCACCCGCAGCTTTGTATCGCTGAAAAAAAGAGGTAAACCGGCGGCCCAGCTCATCCGCACCGCGCCTGATCCAAGGGCTGGAATATCGTGTGGGCTTTCCCGCCAGGGTACGGCACCCATCAACCGGGCGGCTTAAAAGTGATGCCGCCCCATTCCAGAAAAACAACGCCACCTTGCCCCGTGGCATATTTTGGGTTTCGGCGACCACCGTGGCCGGGGTGGCATAATCCGCATGGCGAATCCAGATCATCGGATATAAATTTTTGTCCCCGGCCGCCGGAGCCGACCAGCACCACGCCCAGAATACCCGCTGCGGCGCGGGCCGCTGGCGCGTCGCGGCCACCGCGTGGGTTTGGCCCGTGACGGCACAGCCACACACACACGTTAATACGATACACATGCCCGCAACAGCGGCTTGGGCCTTGCGCAACGAAAATAAGCGATTGATGGGTGCGCTCCTTATTCGTGAACAATATGCGGTTGATACACCACCACATCGGCGCGGCGGGATGCCGGCGTTACCTTTAAATAAACGAGCCTGCGATTTTCAAACCGGGCCACCACTGTGGTTCGCTGCGGCGCGTGGAGCTTGAAATACACATTCCAATTCGCCGGCCATGCCGGCAGCAGCAGTAACTTTTTCCCCGCGGTCTGCAACAGCATTTCCTGCAGGGCATTTTCACCAACGGCACCATCATCTTCACAGGGGCGGTAATCATTGATCTTGGCCCAAAACGCCGGAAATTTCATCCGTGCGCTTTTATCCGTGAAATTAAAGCTCACATCTTTCATGGCCAGCGCCGTCCGACCCAGCATGGCCGCTTCAATGGCATCTTCAAACCAGTCCCCGGTCATCTGATACTTGCGCGCGGCAAAGGTGTTCTCAGCAAGCTTCAGATGTGGCCGCCCCAATCCGAACAGACGGAATGGATAGATGGCATAGAGTTCTGGATTTTCCATATTGTGCCGCGGCGCTGTTTGCGGACCGGTATAGGGCAGCAGAACTTTTTTGCCATTTTTCAGGCCGATCGGCAATGGGGGCAACTCGGTTTCCATCTTTTGCCAGCGCCGGCGTAAGGAGCCGTTGACCAGACTCGGTGGCAACGCCAACAGCCCCACCAGTACGGCATGCAGTCCGGCAATATCCGGTGCCGGATCGGAAACACTCCAGAACTCCTCAATGGAATTGTCCGGTTGCAGCAACAGTTTCCCGCGGGCATCACGCGGAAAATGGCGGTCAAAAAACTCCAGCCCCAGCGTGGCCATGGGAATCAGCGTTTTGCGCGCAAAGGCGGAATCACCGGTGTAGTGGTAATACGCCAGCATCATCATGCTAAGTTCCAAAATGGGCGTGTAATACCGCGTGGTATACACGCATTTCATCTGCGGGGTAATGTCCGGTATGCCGCCGTAAAATGGTGCCGTTTCCGCAATATACGATCCTCCATGGTGGTAATATTGCCGCACCAGAGGCTGGTTGAACATCAATTCCCGGTAATACATGGCAAAGAGCGGTTTCATCATGTCAAAATCGCCGGCTTTGAGCATGGGCCAGTAAATGGCTCTGGTATTTTGAAACCAGTACTGCCCGCCCCAGATGCGAAAATCGGCATTCACGCCCGGCGGGCTGCCCGGACCGTTGTTGTGCCATGAATCGGCCACCACAAAGATTGACCCGTTGAATTTGATCGGGTCCGCTCCGCGTCCCGCGCAGGCGGAAACAAAACGCTGCAGTACATAACCACGCGTGGTGCGCTGCGCCATCTTATCCCCGGTCACAAAAACCCAACTGCGGTGCCAGAAATCCGCCCACCAACGGTGATCGGCCCGTAGCGCCCCGGCCACCGGCAACGCCGCCAGATGCCGGGCCTGACGGCGCAGCATGGCCACCCATTCCGGGGCCGTAGCGGTGGTGGCGGTAAGCGGATAAATGGACACATCAAAATTTTTGTGTGGTGCGGTGGATTGCAGGTTTTTGGCATTTTTATTGCAGCAGCCCGCAGCCTGGATTAATGCCCCAAAAGTCAGATTCTTCACCGCGGCAATGTTGGTCCGGCTATCCCGGTGATACCAGATAATGCGCCGCTTAAGCCCCGGCACAATCGTGTCGGGTGCGCCGCGGTAACCCGGCTTGGCCCGCCAATCAATAAGATGCGCAGCAATCGAAACCGGCCGTGCGCTGCGCACCTGGACGTGAATCACCGGGTGGTTGGCGTCCACCCACAGCCGAATTTGTACCGCACGGTCGCCATGGCCTTCCCGAATCACAATTTGGCCCTTGTACAATTGCAAATCCTGCACAAAGTGATGGTGCCGCGCCAGGGGCGCAGGAGTAATGGCTATTTTTATCTGGCCCAGCTTCATCAGGCCGTAATTAGCCCCAGCCGGCCAATTGCTCCAGGAGTCGGTTTTCCCAATGTAAAAATCGATGTCGCCGTTTTTTTCTGTCCATACATTCAAACCGATGGCGCCATTCCCCACCGGCATGGAGGCCGACGGGCCGCCGCCAGGCGTGGTCCAATGGGTATCATAAGGCTTGAGCAGCCGGGCGATGGATGCAACCCCTGGCGGCGCCGCGCCAGCGCGCAGGCACGCCAGTACAAGGAGCAAACCGCCGAATCCAGCGGCGGCTCTGATTTTCAATAACGAAATTGGCGGATACATGGTGCAGGCCCCGTTTTCTAAAACCCCTGCGTTCCCTTTTATTTAGTCCCCTGCGGTGAATTTTAACCGCCAAGGACGCAGGGGGCCATCGAGGTTGACTGGCGGACGCACGGGTAGCTTGATGCTGATTCGCCGGATGGCCCGCGCCCCAAAACCCCCGCGCCTGCGGTCCCATTCCTAGCCCCTTTGGCGGGATGGGCTACGCCGGCACCAGCCGGTTTGCTGCTCAACTTCACTGCGGTAAATTGCACCTCCGTACCAGTTTTGGCGGAAGTGCCGGGCTTGGCCACTGAAAGCTCAATGGTCATATCTCCCGAAACACTTTTTCCGGTGGTCACGCTGGTGGATAGTATTACCCCCGGGCTGCTGACCACCACACTCGCCTTGCCCAACAGCCGACCTTTAAAGGTTTGGGTTTTGGTATTCGCATCGGCCCTGGTATTAACCAGCGCAATTTGGCCGGTGCTGCCCACACCCCATCGCCCGGGATTCTCGCGTACGAAAACGCTTAACGTGTAATGCCGGTTCGGCAGCAGTGCGCCCACATCCTGATAAATCACCGTGCTGGTATAACCCGTGTATGCGGCATATTGTGTCGGCGTGCCACCATTGTTGTGAATACCGGCCGCCGCGTATCCGCCGGTAGATCCGATACCCCAATCGGGAATAATTTTGTCTTTGCCCGGCTCTACCACCCGACCGCTGTTGTAATGATCGGGTGCCACGCTACTCTTGGCAAAATCGGGATTTTTTACCGGCACGTTGCCGGCCCTGGCCAAAGCGTTGGTTCCCGCGATGGCCGTCAACCCCAGCATGGTAGAGCCTATCGCAAAAAGGCGCACCGCAGCATTGGCACTGGCACCGTACCGCCGCTTGCCCGCCGCCCGCCCGCTGGTCAACCGTCGCTGCACAAAACGACCGCCCCGCAACCGCGTCCCTTCCCGTACATCATCCTTTGGCATCGATTAATCCCTTTCACCACAGCTTGAAACGCCGGCCCCAAACGCCGGCCAAGTCTGCCTAATATTGCGTCGGTCCGCCGAAATACATGCCGGAATACCACCCTTTCGGGTTCCATGGCGGCGGTGCGAATTCCCACGTGGTCGCGCCGGGTGGAGGGTCACTGGGCCAGGCATTTAACTCGCTGGGGGTACCCTCGCCCACATGACCGTCAATGTAAAGCACATTGCATGTCCCGTTGTGCGGAAACGCCAAACCGCTCGGCGAATCCGTCGCATTGATATAGGCATTCCACACTTCCCAGTCCTGGCCGCCGCCGGTGCTTAACGACGGCACACTATACGCATCAAATAGATAACCCAGGTCTGCGGGATCCGTGATGCGTTTGATACGTGCCCAAGCGTCGCCGATATCCCAGACCGTGTAGTGCGCCGCAGGGCCGGAACTGTCGATAGCGCTGTTCATGCCGTAGTCATAGCCCATGCCGGCCCATATATAATAATTGGTGCTGGTATAGAGCGGCTCTCCCGGATCCTGCATGAGCTTATCGAGATGAAATCCCTGGTAATAATCCCGGTACAAATCCGGCAAAGTATCCAAGGCGTTAAGCCAAATCGTCCACGTGGGGGTTCCAGTGCCGCCGTTGGTTACGTATGGGAACTTCGGCGTGATTAGCGCGCCGCTAAACTGGTTCTCATAATCCAAAAACATCAGCCCCATCTGCTGCAGATTGCTCTGACAGGCGACGGCATCCGCATCCTGCCGGGCCGCGGCCAATGCCGGCAGCAGCAGGGCAATGAGGATGGAAATAATCAAAATGACCACCAGAAGTTCCACGAGGGTAAAACCGTGTAGGGGCCGGCGGAACCCGTTAAAATTCCGCAG
>JAJZCR010000009.1 GCA_021851715.1 Planctomycetota bacterium | reverse complement strand
TGAAATGGGATGCCGACCATGCCGCCGCCATGATGACGCTACTGGCGATGCGTGAGAGCAACCAACACCAACAATGGTGGGCCATGCGGGCCCGCGCCGCTTGATGCCAAAAAATATGGCCACACCCAAGTCCAATGCGCTGGTAACAAACTGCCGGCAGCCCGCAGGGGAAGGACCCGTCGGGAAATGACCCTGCCCCGGTCATCGGCACCGACGTGGCCTGTCGGGTGGGCAAAAAAGAACATATCCGATGAGAAAAGGCGAATTTTCCAACAAGCACTGCGAATCCCGGTCCATGACGGCAACAGCAATATCGTCTACCACGAACCCGCAGCAAGTACCCCGGTGCCCTGTTGGTCCGCTTCCACAGGCGGCAGGCAATCGATGCCGCGCCGAAGCAGGCCATCATAAGCCGGTTCAGCCGGTGCAAGGGCCGCGGCGGCGGAAAATAGCCCAACGGAGAAACTGCTGATCGAAGCCTTAGCCGTGCCACACCCGCATGCGAAGCTACACCTCAATCCGCCCAAACGCCGCTGGTTGCAGCGAACTGGGCATCGCATACAATCCATGACTGTTGGCAATGTTGCCATGGAAAACAGGAGTTGGGCGTGTCGAACGCAAAATTTGATTTGGTGATTGTCGGATCCGGCCCGGGAGGATATGTGGCTGCTGTGCGCGCGGCACAATTAGGAAAATCTGTAGCCTGTGTGGAACGCTCCGAACTGGGTGGAATTTGTCTGAACTGGGGCTGCATTCCAACCAAGGCCCTGATCCAGGATGCCCATCTTTTCAGTTCGCTGCAGCACGCCGCTCCGACTTACGGCATGACGGTAGAGACGGCCAAACTTCAATGGGGCAAAATTGTGCAGCGCAGCCGCGGCTGCGCCGACACGCTTAGCAAGGGTATCGAATTCCTATTCAAAAAAAATAAGGTCACTCGCTACACCGGTAGCGGCTTTGTGGCTGCACCTAACACCGTGGAGGTGCGGTCGGCTAACGGCAAGGTGTCAGAAACGATTTCCGCCGGAAAAATTCTTATCTGCACCGGTGCCCGCAGCCGCGAATTGCCGGGAATTAAAGCCGATGGCAAATGGATTATCACCAGTCGTGAAGCAATGACGCTGCCGGTCATTCCCAAACGTATGGCCATCATCGGGGCGGGTGCTATCGGTGTGGAATTTGCGTATATCTATAACGCCTTTGGCACCCAGGTGACCTTGATTGAAATGTTGCCGGCGATTTTGCCCATTGAAGATGCGGATGTGAGTTCGCGTCTTCAGACTATTTTCACCAAGCGCGGTATTGACATTAAAACCAATACGCGAACAGAAAAAGTAGACCTGACGGAAAAAGGGGCACGGCTGACGATTGTGGATCAGGCAACCCACAAGAGTAGCACGGTGGAGGCCGATGTGGTGCTGGTGGCGGTGGGTGTTACCGGCAATGTGGAAAATATTTTTGCCCCCGCGGCCACACCGCAAATTGAAAAGGGAGCGATCAAGGTGGACAAAACCTTTCAGACGACCGTGCCGGGACTCTATGCCGCTGGAGATGTCATCGGGCCGCCTTGGCTGGCCCATGTAGCAAGCCTGGAAGCCACCATTGCCGTGGAGCGGATGTTTAACGTGGGCCGGCGCGAGATGGACTACAGCCTGATTCCCGGATGTACGTACTGTTATCCCCAGGTAGCCAGCGTGGGCTGGACGGAGAAGCAGTGCCAGGAAAAGGGGATTGATTATGAAGTTGGCCGGTACAATTTCGCTAACAATGGTAAAGCGGTGGCGCTGGGTGAAACGGACGGATTTGTTAAATTGATTTTCGACAAAAAATATGGAGAACTGCTGGGCGGTCATATTCTCGGCGCGGAAGCTACGGAAATGCTGCAGGAATTGGTTTTGGCCAAGCGCCTGGAGGCCACCAGGGACGAAATCGCGCAAACCATTCATGCGCATCCCACGATGTCTGAAGCGGTCATGGATGCGGCGATGGCTGCGTCGGGCCAGAGCCATTAAAATGCGCACACAAGGAGCGTTTCTTGCCATCCGAAGATAATCCATTGCTGAATCGTCCGCAAAGCACTTCCGGCAATACCGGCGGGCCTGTTGCGCCCGTTCCGCCAATCGCGGCCAACGCAGGCGAAATATCTGCAAGTCGCACAGCCCCCCCGGCAACGCCCGGTGCAAACGTTCATCACCACCAGCAGGATGCCATCAGGTCCGGCTCGGCCCGCGATATTCTGGAAGCGGTCATCTTGGCGCTTATTTTGGCCTTTACCTTCCGCACTTTTATGGTGGAGGCGTATGTTATTCCGACTGGATCTATGGCCCCCACGCTCAACGGGGCCCACTTTCGGGTGATATGCCCACAGTGCGGCTGGGTATTCGATACCAATGCCAATGTGGACCAGCAGTGGGTGCGACACTACGGCATGACCAACATTCGCAATGGAGAACTGACCAATTCGTATGCCATCCGCAGCCCGCGTTATATCACGTGCCCCAACTGCCATTTTCCCATTCCGGTTACCAGCCTGCCGGACCAACCCGTTATTCGCCGCCAGATGCAGGTACAAAATGGCTATGAAAACCTGTATTTTCCGTATGCCCGCAATGGCGACCGCATACTGGTTATGAAATATCTTTACTGGTTTGCCCCCCCCAAACGCTGGGATATTGTGGTGTTCAAGGAACCACTCACCGGCCAACAAAACTATATCAAGCGGCTGGTCGGGTTGCCGCATAACACCGTGGAGATTGTCGGCGGAAACGTGTACATAAACGGTGCCATTGCCCACAAACCGCCCACGGTCGAAAAAGCCATGCTGCAATTGGTGTACGATAACGACTTTTACCCGCGGGATGCCGGCAAAACTCGCCGCAATGGTCGCGTATGGACCAATCCATGGATTGCGGTGTCACATGGGCCGTACGGCGGTCATTGGGTTACAAACGGCCCGGTGATACGGTTTACAGCGATGAATCCGGCTGGTCACGGTGAACTTTCGTTTCAACAGCGCGGCCATTACCTGTTAAATGGGGAAGGCTACGACGCCACGTTTCACCGGAATCAAGAAAATCATCTCGTGGATGATTTGTACCTTTCCACCATATGGCAATCGACGAGTCCTTTTAGCGCGATCAGCCTGGTCATCGGCGCAAGATCCAACCGTTATAAGGTGTCTCTCCGGCATGATGGCAAACTCGGCCTGTACCGGTGGATTTCCGCCCGCAAGAGCTTCGTACCGGTGACCCCGGACCGGCTGGATTTTATGCAGAAGATCACACCCCTGCATCCCGGAATCCCCTACTCCATCAGCATGAGCAACATCGATCACCAGGTTCGTTTTTGGTTCAATCATCATCTGGTGCTGCAGTACACGCCGCTGTGGACGGTTGGCCAGGCTTTGAAATTCCGTGATGATCAGATTGAATATGGCCGCGAAATTCCCAGAATATTTGTGAATGTCACAGGTGTTTGTACCCTGCGGCATCTGAATCTGATGCGCGATATTTACTACACGCAAACCCATGTTGAAAATTCGGACGGCAGTGAAGTGGGACCGGGAACCGCCACTGTGGGCCATCCGCTGAAACTTCACGCAGGTGAGTATTTTATGCTCGGTGATAATTCCGCCTACAGCGCGGATGGCCGCGTGTGGGATCGGGTGGATCCAGCCCTGGCCGACCTGCACTTGCACATCGGTGTGGTGCCGCAGCGTTATATTCTGGGTAAGGCGTTCATGGTCTATTGGCCGGCGGGTTTCCGGCTTTTGGATGGCCACGGCTGGCCCCTTATTCCCAATGTCGGGAAAATGCGACTGACACGCTGATAGCACCGTCGAGAGCGTTCGGCCATGGGACGCCGCAACCGGGGTGATCCTCAATCACGATAACGACAATCGTTCCAAAAGACCATGCAGTCTCGGGATTCTGGCCGCATTTTTTAGTGGTTTCCCGATATTGCCGCCCCTTGACGGTGTCTACGCCGCCAGACTTGGAGACCGCAAACGCTCGTTGACATTGTTCCAGTCCGGCTTTGCCGATTACGTGGTTGAACCTGACCATCAGTGGGTGGAAATGCTCCGCAGGTTACAAGCCGATCAGGCTGCGGTGGCCCTACGCCAACACCTTGCGCAAATGGGCGATGCTCTTCCTGGCGGCGTATTCCGGCTGATCTGGATACGTGTACAGTTCTACCGTTACAAAGCGGTCATAACCCAAGGTGTCCAGGGAACGTTTTAAGGCGACAAAATCAAACGTGCCCAGGCCGGGAATCAGGTGATAATGCTTTCGGCCGGGCAGGTCTTCAATATGGCAGTTCCAGATGCGTCCGCGCAGCAGCTTTAACGCAGACGGGACGTCTTCACCAAGCACCACGCTATGGCCGATATCCAGGTTCGCCCCAAGCATGGGACTGCCCAACGTATCAATAAGATCGCGCAGTTCAGTCGCCCATTCCACCAGCAAACCCGGTTCACATTCAATACCAATGCGTATATTGAGCTTTTGTGCTGTATCCAGAAGGGGCCGGAGATTTTCGCGGAGCATTTTCAGCGCTTGATCCGGCGGCATGGTGGGCAGCGCCTTGCCGCTGGTAATGCTGATGTTGTCAGCTCCGATGGCCTGGGCGAACGCGAGGGTATTCTTGATCATGCGGGCACGATCGCGGCGCAGTTTTGGCAACGGCGATACGAGCGACGGCTCAAAAAAAGGCTCGGGCGGAGCATCCTTCCAGTAACCAAATGTGCAGTTGGCGTTGATATTGCTCACCGCCAGACCAGCCTTGTCCAGCAACTTGCGGATTTTCGCTGCCACAGCCGCATCGAAGCGATCCGGATACCAATGCGGCTTGTCAGCCAGAATTTCAATGCCGGTGTAGCCGCAGCGGGCAATACCGGCAATGGCCGTGGACAGACTCTGATGCGCAAACGCATTGGTGGAAAAAGCCAGTTTCATTTCATCCTCGTGTGAACCCTCGCGCGGATCAGACCAACCCCGAGCCGGCCCCGCATCGAAGCAATTTTATTCTAAAAGGTTAAGCTCCTCGCTCATCTCCGAAGCGGCGTGAGAATCACCGATTTCGCGGGCCTTGGCAATGCCCTGCATCCATATCTGGCGGGCGGCCGGTGTATCCCCGCTGTCACGCAAGGCCCGACCACACATAAAATACGCCGCCACATACGCTGCATTATCGGTTATAAGCCGCCGAAATTCGACAATGGCCTGATTTAAATTGCCACTCTTAACGTATTCCATCGCCATGGCATAACGCAAAAAGGCATCCGCTGGATCAGCCGCCAACATCTTCCGCAATTCCTCAAGTCGATCCATATTTCCACCTTAAACAACACCTGGACTGGCTATTCCTGGTCCCGACCGGTTGCCACTCCGGCCTGGCCGGCGATCGGATCTGCCAACGCCCGCCGCAGCAGGGAAAGTCCGTGCCGCCATTCGACATAGCCATAATCTATACCGAACCGTGCCTGTATTGCCGTGAATTGTTGATGCCAGTATTCGTACACAGGCCCCTGCCAGCCGCGGCTGTCGGCATCGCAAAAATATATCCGGCAGCCCAATGGACGCGCGTCGCGTGCGGTACACATTCCCTGCACCTGCCACGGACAGCCGGGAGCAAATTCCCCATCGCCCTTATATAACGGCAATGGAAAACCCGCTGTGCGTGGCAAGGCAGCGGTATCAGCCTCGTGGTCATTGTTCGCCGGATTAATCCCGGGCTGCAGGTACGTAGCGTAAAAGTAAATCAATTCTGCGTGCGTAACGTACAAACGGTGGCCATATTCTTCAAACCGGCAGCAACGGCCACTGGCCTTGCAAACGCCCTGCCGACCGGCCACATCCGCATCCACCCTGCAATACAGGTCAGCCATGGCCGAGCAAAATTCATTTTGAAAAGCCGGTTGCAAATCCACCTGGCACCATGTTCCCTTATACCGGATCCGGCCAGTCTCCGCTGAACACTTCCACCGCCGGTCCGGTGAGGTACACACACCCGTCGACTTCATTCCACTTGAGTGCCAGCCGTCCACCCGGCAAATTAGCCAGGACAATGCGATTGGTCTTGCCCGTAAGTACGCCCGCCACGCAGACCGCCCCGGCACCCGTACCGCATGCCAGTGTAATGCCGCTGCCGCGTTCCCAGGTGCGCATCGTAACCTCGCCGGTATTATGCACCTGCACAAAATGCACATTCACGCGGCGCGGAAAAATGGCGTGTTTTTCGATCAACGGACCAACCTGTTCCAGCGGTACGCGTGCAGCATGTTTACAATACATCACCACGTGCGGATTACCCAGCGATACGCAGGTCATGGCGTCTTCCAATCCGGCGGTTTTGATCCAATCCGATCCGGGAGGCATACGGCTCAGTCCCAGGGCGGCCTCCGCCGGATGCCCCACCAGTCGCTCCAAGCCCTTGATTAAAACCGGAATCTCACTGGGTTTAAGGATGGGCTGGCCCATGTTCACCGTCACCTGGTTGACCCGATTGTATTGAATCCACAGGTCCAGCGTCAGCACGCCCCGCCCGGTTTCCACTTTCATCGGATTGGCCCGTGAAATATGATGGTCGTAGGCATATTTCGCCAGGCAACGCACCCCGTTGCCGCACATTTCAGATTCACTGCCGTCGGCATTAAACATGCGCATGCGTACATGAGCATTTTGCAAAAGTCCTTCCGGCGTGGGAGGTCCGATGAGAATCAAGCCATCACCGCCAACACCAAAATGGCGGTCCGAAATTTTCACAGCCAGCTTTTCCGGCTCCGGCACTTCGTTTTCGAATACGTCCACGTAGACGTAATCATTGCCGATTCCGTGCATCTTCGTAAAACGCATTGCCAACTCCAGTACAATTCTTTCCAACGGGGTCCGCCCGGTTGGCCGCACCACCACCAACCGCACGTGCGGCTTAATATTATGCCCCAACTGCCTGATTCTTCCAGATCACCGCGGACATGCGATCCTGCTGGTCCCGCTGCACCACCACGTCCACCACCGACCGGGTGGCTTCCACCAGCCGCGCATTGGGCAGATCCACCCGCTTCACCCAGTCCTTGGCGGACTCCATGGATCGTCCACCCAGAATGTGCCGCTCCATCAGATTGCCCATGATCGACGGCGCCGGAGCTTCCACATAAATTTTGAGGTCAAAAAATTCCCCAATTCCCTTGAAAGGCGCCCGGTCCAGGAATAAATAGTTGCCCTCCACCAGCACCAGGTTGACCCCCGCCGGAATTCGATGCTCTTCCGGCACCACGTCATGAACCTGCCGGTCATATCCGGGCCAGGTCATGATGGGCGGCACCTCGCGAAGCTGTTGCAGGTGTTGCCGCAGGCTCGCCACATCATACGTGAAGGGCGAACCTTTACATTCCTGCAAGGTAATGGAATCTCCGGATGACAGCCGCTGGTGATGGTGTTCAAGATATTCCCGGTTGTGGTGAAAGCCATCCATCGGCAGCGCTATCGCCATGGCCCCCGGAATGCATCCACGCGACGCCAACCAGGCGATTTGCTCCGCCAGAAAAGATTTACCCGATCCGGGCGGTCCCACAATACCCACGACCAGCCGCTGCTCCGGAGATTTGCGTAAATCCACAAGCCGCCCCAAAAATGGACGCCATGAATCAGTCCATTCTTTGGACGTAATATGCATGGTGCCGGGCAGGTGATTGATCACCAACGGAATTTCTTTATGCAGGAACCAGGGATAGGGATCAATCGCGTCTTGTGACATCCGTCACTCCAAAAGTCAGTGCGTCGGCACCGATGTCAAGGGCCGCACACGCGGATAGCGCCAGTAAGTACGGCCCATCACCATTTTCGGCATTACATGGCCGCCACACGGCAGCATACCATTGTAGGCCTTCTGCGGCACTCGAAGTGGTGATTTGCATACTTGGAGAGGTGGATGCACGACCATCAGCCCCGGCGTGATGGCCAGGTTCACGTAAAACCATGGTATATTAAGCACATTGATCGTTATTGCATTCCACGACGCCGGTCGATCATCAAACTTCGAGTTGGCGTCTAAATCATGCATGTACACGGGATTATGCCGCACTGGCGCAGCACAGTAAACCGCGTGCATAATCGGCCATGGCCGGTGGGTGGCGCAAGCCGGCACCGGCAGAGTTCCCCACGTGGCACCAATACCCATACCAGTGCCAGGAACCACCACCAAACCTGTGGATCTGCGCGCCTGACCATGTTTGGATGTCGTCGCAACTTTTGCGGCAGCAACGGACTTACCGGCGGGATGGTCAACCAAGCTGCACCCCCCCAGCACGGCATTGAGCATCGCTGCGCCGATTACCACCGCCATGAAGCGTATCATTACGAATACTCCATCATTTCCGCACCAGTCCGTCATCACCGTCATCGTTGGCAGACAACTCCCGCCGGTATCAATGTTGGGCCGTTCGGGCATCCGCGGCTTCGGATGTCCTGGTCGCCGCCCATGGATTTTTCAAAATTGCGCCGGTATCGGCACTGGTTACCATGCTGGCATAGCGGCCCAGATAGCCATGCTGAATTTTCGCAGCCGGCCGTTGCCACTTCGCCTTTCGTGCCGCGAGTTCTTCTGCGGAAATACGAATATCCAGCTTGCGATTGGGAATATCAATGTCGATTATATCCCCGCTGTGCACCAACGCGATTGGTCCTCCGGCGGAAGCCTCGGGCGAAACGTGGCCGATGCACGCACCACGCGTGCCACCCGAAAATCGCCCATCGGTCACCAGCGCCACCGATTCACCCAGGCCGCGGCCCATGATGTTGGCGGTGGGAGCCAGCATTTCCTGCATGCCGGGGCCGCCTTGCGGACCTTCATAACGGATAATCACCACATCCCCGGATTTCACCTTGCCCGACAGAATTCCCGCTGACGCCGATTCTTCCGATTCAAAAATTACCGCCGGACCGGAAAATTTCAACATGCTTGCGGCCACACCACCCGCTTTCACCACCGATCCGTTCGGTGCGAGGTTGCCAAACAAAATGGCCAGCCCGCCCTGCTGGGAATGGGCCTTTTCCAACGGCCGGATCACATCCGCATCCAGCACTCTGGCGGAGGCGATATTCTCTCCCAGGCTCCGGCCGGTTACAGTGATGCAATCCGTATGCAGCGTGCCCGGTTTACCACCAATAGTTTTGAGAATGGCACTGATGCCCCCCGCCCGATCCACATCTTCCATGTGGTGAACGCCGGCCGGCGCTACTTTACATACATGCGGTACCCGGGCCGCGATTTCGTTGAGAGAATCCAACGCAAACGGCATACCCGCCTCTTGCGCCACGGCCAGGGTGTGCAATACCGTATTGGTGGATCCGCCCATGGCCATGTCCAGGGCAAAAGCATTTTCGAAAGCATGACGCGTTAAAATATCCCGCGGACGTATATTCCGCCGCACCAATTCCACCACAGCCTTGCCCGCTTCCCGGAATAATTCATCACGTCGCGGATCGGTGGCCAGCAGCGACCCGTTGCCCGGTAACGCCAGGCCCAAAGCCTCGCAAAGACAGTTCATGCTGTTGGCGGTAAACATACCCGAACAGGAACCGCAGGTTGGACAGGCATGCATTTCAAGTTCTTGCAGTTCCTTGGAGCTTACCTTGCCCGCAGACAGTTGCCCCACACCCTCAAACACGCTGATCAGATCGATCACCCGCCCCGTGGAAGGCTGCACGCCCGCCTTCATGGGACCCCCGGAAACAAACACCGTGGGAATGTTGACGCGAGCCGTCGCCATCATCATGCCGGGCACAATTTTGTCGCAGTTGGGAATACAGACCATGCCGTCAAAACAATGGGCTCGCAGCATGGTTTCAACGCAATCGGCAATCAACTCGCGACTGGGCAGCGAGTATTTCATGCCTCCGTGGCCCATGGCGATGCCGTCATCCACCCCGATCGTATTGAATTCAAAGGGAACTCCACCGGCATCGCGCACCGCCTGACGCACTTTTCGTCCAACCACATCCAAATGGGCATGACCTGGAATGATCTGCACAAAACTGTTGGCTATTGCAATAAAGGGCTTATCCCAATCAGATTCATCGCGAATGACTCCCGTGGCCCGCAACAAGCTCCGGTGCGGGGCCCGAATATCTCCTCGTTTGATAGTATCACTGATCGCCAAGTTTACACCCTTTTACCGAGCCACACGCATCATGCGACAACGCAAACCGTAAAAACGCCGCCCATGATTATACCGCCACTGCCATGTGATGTCTGCCGGCAGGCCCGATGGCCGAGCGCGCCATCGATAAGGTTGCGCCGCCACCGCTGCGGGTTCCAGGACATCCTGGAACCCGCTTGTAACCGGATCAAAAACTTCCCGCCCGGTTTTTATGCCTTCAAAAATTGCCGCTCGCGCAGAAGTTCCACAATCCGATCCACACTTTGATCAACCGTCAGAACGTGGGTTGGTAATTCCAGATCGGGTGCAGTGGGTGGTTCGTATTGGGTGCTGATGCCCGCCACACCTTTCACCTGGCCGCGGTCCGCAAGGCGATAAATGCCGCTGGTATCGCGTGCCCGGCACACCTCCAGCGGCGCGGACAGATAGATTTCCAGAAAGCGCTCCGGCCCTATCAGTCGCCGCACCTTTTCCCGTACCGCTGCATGCGGGGCGACCAGGGCACACACGCAGATCAGGCCGGATTCGTTGATGATACGCGCCATTTCCGCGGTACGACGGAGGTTTTCCGACCGGTCGTCGGCGGTAAAGCCCAGATCGCTGGTGATCCCGCGGCGTAATTCCTGGCCATGCAGCACCGTTACCAGGTGCCCGCGCTCAAAAAGTTTTTCCTCCAGGGCGTAGGCGATGGTAGCTTTTCCGGAGCCGGTCAAACCGGTCAGCAGAATGGTTACCGGGGTTTGGCCCAGCCGACTTTCACGCTGGTGCAACGCAATATGGCTGTGGGGGCGATCCGCGGGCATGCTGGGCGGTGGCGACCACGGATCCGCCCGGCCGCGGGAATCATCGGGTTCAATAATCATACCGGCTCCCACCGTGTTGCTGCTCTGGCGGTCAATAATGATAAATGCACCGGTCGCCCGATTGCGGCGGTAGGAATCAAAGGCAATAGGCTGTGTTATCGAAATCGAACATCGCCCCACTTCATTGAGATGCAGGGTTTCCAGGGGCTTTTCGTCAAGTGTGTTGATGTCTATACCTGCCAGAATATTTATGTCACCAGGTACGGTACGCGCGGTTTGTTTAATAAGATAACTGCTGGTCAAATCCAGCGGCTTTTCGCTCAGCCATACTACATGCGCCGTGAAGTCATGGCCAAAATGCGGCTGGTTTTCCGGATGCACCAGCATATCCCCGCGGCTTATGTCAATTTCATCCTCCAGAGTCACGCTGACCGCCATGGGGCATTGGGCTTCTTCCAGATCGCCGTCGCGCGCCACAATCGATTTGATCCGGCTTCGGCGGCCTGCGGGCAAAACCATGACCGAATCGCCGCGGCGCATGACCCCCGAGGCAATGCCGCCGCTGAATCCACGAAAATCCAGGTTGGGCCGCAACACCAGTTGTACCGGAAAGCGCAGATCGGTCAGGTTGCGATCCGCGGCGATATGCACAGTTTCCAGGTGGTTCAGCAGGGCTCCGCCCTTGTACCACGGCATCCGGATGCTGCGTTCCACCACGTTATCGCCATGCAGCGCGGAAATGGGAATGAAGTGAACATCGCGAATTTCCAGCTTGCCGGCGAATTCCGCATATTCCGCTTTGATTTTGTTAAAACGCTCCTCGGAAAATTCCACCATGTCCATTTTGTTGATGGCCACCACCAAGTGGGCAATGCCCAGCAGCGAACAGATAAAACTGTGCCGGCGCGTCTGCGGCAATACCCCGTGCCGGGCATCCACCAGGATAATCGCCAGTTGGCACGTGGATGCACCGGTGGCCATGTTGCGCGTGTACTGTTCGTGGCCGGGAGTGTCGGCAATGATGAACTTGCGCTTGTCCGTGGAAAAATAGCGATAGGCCACATCAATGGTAATGCCCTGTTCCCGCTCGGCTTTGAGGCCGTCGGTCAGCAGCGCCAGGTCAATCTGGCCGCCGGTGGTGCCGTGCTTGACGCTGTCCTTGCGGATGGCCGCCAGTTGATCCTCGTAAATCATTTTGGTGTCGTGCAGCAGCCGCCCGATCAGCGTACTTTTTCCGTCATCCACGCTGCCACAGGTTAAAAACCGCAGCAATTCCTTTGCCTGATGGCGCGCGAGGTAGGCGTGAATATCTTCCCGTGCAGTGGTGGTTAAGCAGGTCATGTTGGTGTTCCCATTACAAACTTGGCCCGGCGTGCATAATTCCAAAACGCCGCGCTGTCAGAAATATCCTTCCCGTTTTTTTTGTTCCATGGAGCCTTGTTCATCATGATCAATAGCGCGGCCCGCGCGTTCGGAATTCTTAAACAGCAGCATCTCTTCAATGATCTTGGGCAGCGTGTCGGCGGTGGATTCAATAGCCCCCGTCAGCGGATAACAGCCCAGGGTGCGGAACCGCACGGTTTTCGTTTCCGGTGTTTCACCGGACTGCAGCGGATAGCGATTGTCGTTGACATTAATCCATAAGCCGTCGCGTTTGACCACGGGCCTGGGCTGGGCAAAATAGAGCGGCACCAGAGGCACGTTTTCCAGATACAGATACTGCCAGATATCCAGTTCCGTCCAGTTGGAAAGTGGAAACACACGAATACTCTCGCCCTTGTTGATGCGGGCGTTGTACAGGTTCCACATCTCCGGGCGCTGATTTTTGGGATCCCACTGATAAAATTTATCCCGGAAGGAAAAAATGCGCTCCTTGGCCCGCGACTTCTCTTCTTCGCGTCTGGCTCCGCCGAAGGCCGCGTCAAACTGGTACTTTTTTAACGCCTGCAGCAGCCCCTGGAGATTCATATTGTGGGTGTATTTGACGCTGCCGGAATCAAAGGGGTTAATGCCATTGCGAATGGCTTCCTGATTGGTATGCACGATGATTTGCAGATTATTTTCGCGGGCAATGCGGTCGCGAAATTCATAAACTTCCTTGAAATCCCAGGTGGTATCGATATGCAATAACGGAAACGGCACCCGCCCCGGATAAAAGGCCTTTTGGGCCAAACGCAGCATCAGGCACGAATCCTTGCCGCTGGAAAAAAGCATGACCGGATTTTGAAATTCCGCCACCACTTCGCGGAAAATGAAAATACTTTCCGCCTCAAGTTCTTTTAAGTGGGTCAGTCGGTGCGTCATCGAATCTCTTTCATCACTGGAACATTATTTTCCGTTCACCTACTATTCCCATAAGCTTACTAGGGAATTTCTTGTTTGGCAAGTCGCCATCGGTATTTATATTCTATCGACCACTTTTTCCACGGCCACCAACAGCGCGGCGCCTCGGGATAATTGCTGCGCCTGCGGCTATCGGTTAATTTATGATGAGATTCTGGCGTAGACTCAATGAATCATGAAATGATGGATGCCAAAATGACCAATCCTGAACCTAAATCCGGCAAC
The DNA here is from genome assembly GCA_021851715.1 of Planctomycetota bacterium. Classification (GTDB taxonomy): domain Bacteria; phylum Planctomycetota; class Phycisphaerae; order WQYP01; family WQYP01; genus JABEVA01. The sequence goes on along the minus strand of JAJZCR010000009.1, from coordinate 56,102 downwards.
CCCATCATTGAACCGATTCCGCCCGCGGATCATCGCACGGCCACCGAATCGCCCCGGCAGGTACCCCTGCTGCCGTCCATGGCAATCGTCGAAACACCGCGGTTTCATATTGTCGGCTATAGCGTGGCCGGCGAGGAAAGCGCCGTACAAATCCCGGAATTAAATGTGGTTTTTGATATCGGCAAGTGCCCACGGCCGCTGCTGGTCAGCGATTTTTGCCTGCTCACCCATGGCCACATTGACCACAGTGCGGGTATTGCCTATTACCTTTCGCAACGAATCTTTCAGGGAATGAGCCCCGGCACCATTCTTTGCCCCGCGAAAATCGCCGATGGGGTTGCCGGCATTGTGCACGCCTGGGCGGCACTGGAAGGCAAAGTAGCTCCGCATCGCATCGTGCCGATGGAAGTCGGCGACGAATTTGAAATACGTAAAGGGTTGATCGCGCGGGCTTTTGCCACCTGCCACACGGTTCCATCCCTCGGCTATACCTTGGTGGACCGGCGGGAAAAGCTTCGCCCCGACCTGCTTGAACAGCGGCTGCCGGGCCATATTCTACGCGAGATGAAAGACCGTGGCGAAAAAATTACGTACACCGTTGACGTTCCGCTGGTGGCGTATACCGGAGATACCGCCCTGGGAGAAACTCTCCTGCAAAACGGCGTGCATGATGCCCAGGTGCTCATCACAGAGTGTACATTCTTTGACCCCGGCCACAAACGTCGGGCCGCCATCGGCCGGCATCTGCATCTGGATGACCTGCTGGAAGTTTTACCGCAATTGCACAACGACCTGGTGCTGATCGCCCATGTATCGCGTCGTACCGGGTTGCGCCGGGCTGCCGGTGCGCTCAAACACGCGTTGAGCAAAGCCAGCGTTCAACCGCGGGTGGAATTCCTGATGGATCATGCCCAGCATTTGCACGTACGCGCCGGCAAGGCCGCCGCATTTGTACCGACTGAACCTCCCATCATCGACGAAACCGATGGCTGATATCCGCCGTGGCAGGAGATTGTCATGAAACGCAAATCGACGGCTGCTGTCCTGTTGATCATAGCGTGCCTGGGCCTCCCGGCGGCAAAAAAGCCCGCCCCCACCGTCAGCGTTGTGCCCATCTGTATTACCCAGACCAAGTCTGTTTTTTGGGGTGGAAATAGGCGCACCATCGGACCCTATTTGGCTCGGCGACAACTGCTGCAGGTGCAGCTGCAGGTTATTTCCCAGGCCATCCGCCACCCGCATCGCTGTTTATCGCTGCATATTCGCTCCGCCATGCTCAGCAACGGCGTGGCACTCAAACTCATTCCGCGCCAATTTGCCAAGGCCGTGGAGATTCCACACCAGATGCGTTATGCCATGCAGGCCGCCGGGGATCTGGGATTTCCTGTGGCACTTAACTTTTTGCCCCCGGTCAACCATGTGCTGCGCATTGCCAGTCTGAAAGGCTCTTTTGTAGTAATCGCCGCCGGCACCCGCAAAACCTTTACCATTGCCGGGGTGAAAAGTCTGCTGGGTCATGAGGTGCCGGCCGCGGATCTGCCGGGCACACACATTCGCATCCGGGTGGAACCACAGCGGCTGCGGCCCAACGGCAGGCCGGAAAAATTGCTGCGGCTGCATGTCTTGGGACGACCCGATATTCTCCGCGCGGTGGTGATCATGGCTGCCTCCACCCCAAAATCAACGCCGGCCCCGTCGGATATTGTCATGAACATACCGCACGGGATGGTGGTGGGCATCCCCCTGGCACAGCCCTTAAACGCGAAAGCATCCCTGCAATTGACGCTGCGCATCCATGAAAAAATGTTCCGAGTTCCGTTTGATTTCAAGAATCTTCCGCTACCGCGCTGACGGCGGATCATTTCCACCGGCACCGGCCTCCTCGCCCGTGATGGCGCTCCCGCAGGCAATAGACCTGGAATAACCGGAAAATAAAATTACCAGCACAAGGCCAATACCGGCGAAAAGACTTGGGTCCAAGGTACGGCCCCAATTACCGGCATGACGGCCGAAAATCTTTACCGCATCCGAGGTAAAAAACATCAAGATTGCTGCGATCCACAGTGCCAGCCACGCCCGCCCGGCGGCGCGCCGCGGGGTCTGGCTATCCACCGCGATCATACCGGCAGCGGCAATGGTCAACACCAGCGTGACATAATGAGGAACCCAGCACCACTCCTCAGCCCAGAGCATAAACGCCGCCACGGCACCGATTTCCATGATGTAGCGACGGCATTGCAGGGTGGGTAAACGGCGGTACATCCACAGCAGCCCGGTCAGGCCAATGGCCACCAGCACCACGCGCACCACCAGCCGCGCCATGCCAGGCCGCAAATTCACCACGTTGACGTACCATAATTCCTGGCCGCCATGCCTCGATGTAATAAATGCCGGCACATGGGTCAACAGCCGGTATAAAAAACTGGGAATGGATTCGCCGCTGTACACACTCACCGCGCCCTTGAGCACGTAAGGGGTAATCATGATGTGGGTCCACTGGGTCCACCAGATTAAATTTTGATGCCAGCCGAAGATCAGCGCACCGACCGGAAAAATCCAGAACAGTGTCCCTATCACGATAGCCGCGGCCACACGCCATCGCCGCCGCCACAGCATATAAACAAAAAATATGATCGGCGTGACTTTGATGCACACCGCCAGCCCGATTAACAAGCCGGCCAGCCAGTCGGTTCCGGGCTTTTCCAGTTGCGCATAGAAAAGCCCCGCCACCATTGGCGTCAGCATGAACAAATTCATCTGCCCTTCCTGCATGTCGCCGATGATTGGCCAAAACCAGATCGCCGCCAGGAGGGCGATGGCCGTAGCCGGCAGCCTCACTCCTGCACGGCGAACCATCGCCAGGACCATGTAAAAAATCGCCGCAACCATAAAAGGCTTGCAGCAAATCCAAATAAATTGAGCATTGGCCGGCGAAAACAATGCCAGTGGCGAAAGCAGATACAAAGTCGATGGCGGCATGGGCCAAAGATCGTTGACGAAATTGGCATGGTGCAACAGAAACCCCGGAAACATGTGCATCCAGCGGTCGAAATCGTTGACATCCACCCGTGGGTGCTGATGGCTGTTGCGAATCACCCGGTCCCGCATCTGAAAAGCGGTAATCACCGTCAGGATGCCCATGATCGACCAGACGACGCCTGTGATAACGCGACCCACTTCCACGGGCAGACGATCCGGTGATTGGCGATGCAAAACTTTGTCAGACAAAATATTCTCCAGCCCGGGCAGCCTTACGACAGGCTGCCACCCCAAGGCAAAATCTGATGCCCTGCGCGGAGCGGGAGTGCCGCAGCGATCCTCTGTCGCTGCAACCAAGATACGCGAGGATTGCCATGCGGGCAATTATGCGATACAACTCCTGCCATGAAAACCACATGCACAACTTTCGGAAAAATGGCGGACGGCCGCAGCGCTGATCTTTTTACACTGACCAGTCCATCCGGTTTAATCGCCAAAGTAACCTCCTATGGCGCAACGCTAACCGAACTCCACACGCCCGATCACTCCGGAAAAATGGCCGATGTGGTGTTGGGATTTCCCACTCTCGCCGGCTACCTCGCTAAACATCCGCATTTGGGGACCACGGTCGGAAGAGTCGCTAACCGCATCGCCGGCGGCAGATTTTATCTCGATGATATCGCGTATAAACTTACCGCCAACGACGGCCCGAACACCATCCATGGCGGACCGCAGGGATTTGGGTCACGCCTGTGGAACGCGGAAATCTGCGACAACCAGCACGGCTGCGGTGTAACATTTTCCTACTTCAGCCCGGACATGGAGGAGGGCTTTCCCGGTAACGTACAGGCCAGGGTTATTTACCGGCTCGTGGAGAGAGACCTGATCATTGAGTTTCACGCCACGACGGATAAAACCACCCCCATCAACATGACCAACCATGCCTATTTTAACCTGCGCGGAGCCGGCCAAGGCGATGTCCTCGGCCATGAAGTCTTTATCGCCGCCGATTTTTACACCCCTTCCGACACGACACTGCTGCCTACGGGTGAAATTTTGCGCGTCCAGGGCACACCCGTGGACTTTACCAAACCCGCCACCATCGGATCCCGCATCGCGCAGGTAGCCCCTGGATATGACCACAATTTTGTGGTGCGTCCCCAGCCGCACCATTTGCGTCTGGCTGCCCGGGTGAAAGAACCCCAAACCGGAAGAGTGATGGAAGTGCGCACCACCCAACCGGGAATTCAGTTTTATACCGGCAATTTTCTTGATGGCACCGTTCGTGGCATCGGCGGGCCTTACCTGAAACATTACGGCTTTTGCCTTGAAACTCAGCACTTCGCCGATGCTGTCCATCACAGCCATTTCCCCTCCATTCTCGTTTTTCCGGAGCGCCCCTATCATGAGACCGCAGTGTATCGGTTTTTATCCGGTGAGGAAGGCTTGCAACAGAAATAAATGCCGCTGCTCGCTCACGCCTCCAAAAAAGGTGTCAGGTACATTTTTCTAGCGCGCCCGGCCGAGCCAAAATGCCAAAACGGCCAACCCAAAAAGCCACGCTTTTATTTAAGCTTAAGATTCCCTACAATCCATATAGAATGCAGCGCATCGTCACGGGTGATGCCTTTGGAGGCCTAAATTCATGTTTCTTCGCAATGGAGCCCTGCGGATATTTCGCCTGTTCGGCATCGACGTGTTCGTGCATTGGAGCTGGCTGATTATCGTTTACATCGATTACCAATCTCCCTGGGGCCAGTTCACCAGCCCAATATGGAACCTCTTTGTTATTTTGGGCCTCTTTGCCATAGTGCTGACCCATGAATTCGGTCATCAATTGGCCTGCCGCTCCGTCGGCGGCACCGCCAATACCATCATCCTCTGGCCCTTTGGCGGTATTGCCTTCGGCCAACCGCCGTGGAAGGCTCCAGCCATGCTTTGGACCGTGGTGGCCGGACCGCTGGTCAATGTGGTTTTATGGCCCATTTTGCTCCTGTTGCAACACGCTACAGTCACCGGCCTGCTTCCAGTTTCCGCCAATATCGCGGTATTCATCCATCAGATGTACGTGATCAATCTTATTCTGCTGGTGTTTAATATCTTGCCGATTTATCCGCTCGATGGCGGAAAAATCCTGTGGTCTTTGCTGTGGTTTGTCGTTGGCGACGGGCTGGCACTGCAAGTTGCGGCGGGGCTTGGAATGGCGGCGATTATAATCCTGACTTGGATGGCCTTTTTCACACGCAGCCTCGGCCTTTACCAATACGCAACGCTTTACCTTCTGGCAATGGACGTATTCTTAATCATGAACGCCTGGCAGGGATTTCAACTCGGAGCGCGGCTGCGAATGGAACACCATGGCAAAATTCACCCTTCCGACGTTCCCATTGGCACCCACACCCATGCTCATTGCCCATCCTGCAACTTGGAGCCGCCGGTCGGGGAATTTTTCCAATGCGGCAAATGCGGGCAGAAATTTGATCTCTTCGCCGACCACGGGGTTTGCCCCCACTGCGGCCAAAACTATCTGGCCGCATCCATTACCTGCCCGAAGTGCCGCACCCCCAACGCCATCGCCGCATGGCTCGGAGTGGATTATGTCCGCAGTGTACAAACCGTCGCCGTCGCCCCCCCCGGCGGCCAAACTGACCGCTGAAATATCAGCCACCGGGCCTGCACCACAAAGCTGGGAGAACGCCATGCCCCGCCATCTGCTGTTCATCACTGTACTAATCTGCTCGCTGTGCCTGCCAATCGCCGGCTGCAAATCCAAAAACTCCAGCAGTTCCATCAAGCAGGGCTTCACTTATGTTTACCACCTCAAGGGAATTATCAGATCCTTGCCCGTCCCCATGCAGGGACCACCCAGCATAATGATTAAGATGCAGGCGGTTCCCAATTGGATAGGTATCAACGGCAAGGTCACGCCCATGGAGGCCATGACCATGCCCTGCCAACTGGCCAAAACCGTTTCTGTCGCAGATCTGGCCGTGGGCGATAAAATTGCGTTCACTTATAAAGTCAACTGGACACAGGACCGCATGTTGATTACAGACATGAAAAAATTGCCTCCCACGACGGTCATTAACTTCAACCTTTCCACCAACGGACCGTAACGGCGGCCAGACTGGTTTTCAGACCAGCTTTCACCGATTATAATTTCAACATGCCTAAGCTTCCTGAACTAAGCAGATTCTGGACACGTCTAGCCCTGGCGGGCGGCCCCGTGCTTGCCGTGCTTAGCGCTTTGGCGGCCGCGCATCCCGCGTTTGGCCGGGCCGGCGGCGGTGAGGGTTTCAGTGGAGGAGGTGGTGGAGGTGGAGGGGGAGGCGGCGGCGGTGGCGGGGCCTTGATGTACCTGCTGGTTTACCTGGTGGTACAAGAGCCTGAAATCGGTATTCCCCTGCTGATCTGCTGTGGTATCTTTTACTATTTCACCCATCGCAGTGTGGCCGGTTACGTGCGAACCCAGCGCACACAAAATGGGCTCGAAGCCATTGACGGCAATGCGGAGATAGCCGCGCTCAATGCCCTGAAGCAGCGCGATCCGGCATTTTCTCCAGATCTGTTCTACAAACGTGTCGGTACCGCGTTTCTTAAAATTCAGGATGCCTGGAGCACCCAAAACGTGGCCACCGTCCGGGCGTTCATTTCTGACGGCGTACATGAACGCTTTCAGATTCAATTTGCGCAGCAGAAGGCTGAAGGTTACCGCGATCGCATGGAACGCGTGAATCTGGATCACATCGCCTTGATGCATCTGACCAGTGACAACGTGTTTGATTCCGCCACGGTTCGCATTGATGCCAACGCCTTGGATCAGCACGTTTCGCTCACGGATGGCTCGGTGATTTCCGGCGGCTTCAGCAACACCACTTTTGCAGAGTATTGGACCTTTTTGCGCCGGCGGGGCACGAAAACCATGAACAAGGACGGACTCATTGAAGGCCTCTGCCCCAACTGCGGTGCGCCCATTGAACTCAACGCCGAAGCACGCTGCCTCAATTGCAAGGCCATTCTACGCAGCGGCCAATATGACTGGGTACTGGTGGATATCGCCCAGGAATCCCAATGGCAGCCGGAATACCCGCGAAATCTCCCCGGTGTGAACCAGCTTCAGCAAACCGATCCTAATTTTAACCTTCCAGATATTGAAGATCGCGCCTCCGTCATGTTTTGGCGCAAAACTCTGGCCGATCGCCTTGGAAAGGTGGATCCGCTGCGAAAAAACGCCAGCCCCGAATTCTGCAACGCCTACGAAAAATTGCTGCACCCCCCGCTGGAACCGAACCGCAATCGCACGTTTTGGGGCGACTGCGCGGTGGGCGCGGTGGAAGCACTGGGGGTGATTCCCGGGCCACCCTTGGACCGCATGCTGGTGGAGGTCCACGCTTCCGCCCGGCTCTATGAGGATGCCGGGGGCGGCAAGATTCTGCGCATGATGCAAGGCAATGTGGCTCTTTATTTATTTGTGTTGCAGCGGGCCAGTGGAGTCCAAACCTCCATCGCCTCCACCATTTCCGCAGCGCATTGTCCAAGTTGCGGTGCACCGGAATCCGATGATACCTCCAGCACATGCTCCTTTTGCGGCGCTGTACTTAATGACGGTTCCAACGGTTGGGTACTCACGGATATTTTACCCATGTCCAGCGACCCGGCACAGGTGCTCCTTGCGCAATTGGACAAGATCCCCTCCATGGCCGACCTGACGGATCCTTTTATGCGGGACCAGGCCATGGTAACAGCCAATCTACCGCAGCGTCCTCCGCCGCAAATTGCCGGGCTGGTTGCCTGGGCGGTTAAGACCACCACCAGTGGCGGTGCGCTGGACCCCGATGAGCGGGAAATGCTGGCTCAAGTTGCCCGGCGTCAAAATGTCCCCCAGGAACAACTGCAGCGCTTGCTGGAAGCGGCCCAAAGCGGCCAGTTGCAGACACGCGAGCCGGCATCCGGTGAAGAAGTGCGGCTGTGGCTGGGATCCCTCATTCGGGCTGCCCTATCCAACGGTCCACTGACGCCATCTGAGCTGCGACTGTTTAACACCATTGGAGCTAACTACTCTCTGGGTGCCTACGATGTGCGAACCCTCATCAAACAACAGCAGGGTGCCCTTTATGCCGACGCCATAGCGGCGATCCGCCAGCAAAAAGCCTATCGGACAACTGGCACAGTGCCATCGGCTGCGGCGTAAAAGCCGATATTCGGCCACGGAAAAATTTCCGCCCATGACGGTGCGGATCAGCTCCGGCCTGATGCACCTGTTACGAGACAAAAATTCCAGCCTTGTGCAGCTTATTGGTGATTTCAGCGATACTTAACAGTCCGGAAAGTTCCACCAGATGACCGGATAAAATTCTCGGTCGCGGTTCTGTGTGCCCATAAAGTGAGACCACACGGTCGGCCGTGGCCACATCCGGACACGTAACCAACACACAATGATGCGCCTGTACCCGGCGTACTCCGCCAAACCATCCACGAATTTCATGCAGGACGTTGGCGGGCAATGGCTTGCTGGAGGCATTGGCGAGGGTTTCCACCACGCGTTCGACCGTCCAGCCGGCGCTGGCGGCGCGGACAATCGACTTTTTCGTTATTTTCAGCAGGTTACCCACCGCCCCCTTTCCGTTGCGCTCACAAAACTGTCCGCATAACACGTGCGCCGCCGGCGATGCGGACACAAATACTACCTCGAAATTCGGCTGCACCAGCAACGGCTTTTCCGGAACGGTCTGCGCCTGGTCATAGACCAACCCCTCGGTCAACCCCAGCAGGTAACGCCCAATCGCATTAACCTGAAAATAAACCGGCGCCTTGGCGTCGCGGTCGTGTCCAAATGTCACCCCGCCCATTCCAGCAACATGATGGAATAGGGCTACAGCCAAGCCAGAAATCCATAGGTATTCCCACCGTTCCGGTTGCGATGCCGGCGTGCCAATCTCGCCAAAATTATAACATAGCGTATTCCACGTGCTCTTATTCCCAGCTTCGGCAATGTACGGATTATCTTTCGCCGCGTGGTACCAGAGGAACTGCTCCGTGGGGATGTAGCTTTCGGCCGGATATTGAGCCACCGCTTGGGCGACAAGCGGTCGCAAGTCGCTCAACCGCGATTTTTGTGCCTTTGGCAGTTGCAATCCACCAAAAGGATTCCTGAACGGACGGGCTGGAGCGAAAGGCTCTTTGGTCTGGCTGGCAATCATCGCATCGGAGAGTTGCCGCACCCGCTGGTGCGGGGAGAGGCTCAGGAATGTCTGGCCCTCGACCGTTGGCTTAAGCTCCCGCCATGAGCCATCGCGGTCATGGCCCATGAATTGCGAGCCCAAGGCCAGCCCCACGGCAAAGTCCGCGCGCGAAAGGCTGGAGGGCATATACGCCAGGCTATCGGCGCGGTGCGACTCTGCATTTACCAACCATTCCGGCAACGGCATGATGGCGGATGCCACATCGGCGATATCTTGGGTATAAAGACCTCCATCTGTTTTCATCCGCAGCGGTTTGAAGGCGGCCTGGGTCAACACCACCACGAGATCTTCCACAATCCATGGCCAACGGAAGGTCTCCGCCATGGCCCCCACCGGCACGGGCCGCACGACCGGCGGGCGTCGCAACGACCGGTGCGCTGTTGGTTCAATCATCACCAGCAAGTCCCGGGTTTCGGGGTCCAGAAACGGAATCAGCAACAGATGCTCCACCGCCAGTCCCAGCAACCCATAAAACGTCTCGCGTCCGCCAAAATCCGTGCTGTTGGCCGCTTGCTCCACCTGGAGTGGATGACCCTGTTCCAAGCAGGTTTTAACCAGTTTCTGCACCATGCCAAAAACAGCCTGCTCTTCCAGGGGAGAATGTAACGGGCCTTGAAGATGCATTTGTTTCATCCAGGTGGCTTTGTCCGGCGCAGCGAGAAAACCACCCACCCAGCCACGGGAGCGCACGCTCAACTCAACACGTTGATGCAACTGATTGTTCATCCCCTTTATAGCCAGTTGGTCGCGCTGCTCGAAGGTAAAGATTCCGGCTAACAGGAGGCTAAGGTCCGCGTCGCCCGAAAAGCTATCAGATCTCTCCATGACCCTCAAAATCTCCCAGACCGGCCCACAGGCCTTGCCTCGCCGAATTTCCGATTTCTTCCAGTCGGCATCCAGCCACTTGCCGGCTACGAGCGCGTCGACCCCCGGTACCGTACCGCGTGGAATCACGCTGGCCGGATACGTCAGACGTTCGAGCAAGGTCTCACGCGTGCCAGGGGGGGTCTGTTGCCACGCTGGCATCATCTTCCCCAGCAAAACAAACATTTTGTGTACCGGCATGCCGCCACAGGTCGAGCCTATGGCCTGCCTGCCAAAATTGTGCTCACCAGTCCTAAACCACACCATGTCGCCAATCCCTCATCATAGCCTCAAGCAGCGGACATTGTTTCCCGATCCGCCCATTCCGCCGCATGCACAATTCGGTACTCATAGCCCTGTTCACATAAAAATAACTGTCGCTTCATGGCAAAGTCCTGCTCCAGAGTATCCTGGGAGACCAGCGAATAAAAATGCGCCTGATTGGCTCCAGATTTAGGCCGTAAAATACGCCCCAAGCGCTGCGCTTCCTCCTGCCGGGAGCCAAAAGTTCCCGATATTTGAATCGCCACCGCCGCCTCGGGCAAATCCAATGCGAAATTAGCCACCTTGGAAACCGCCAGCACCCCCACCTTACCGGCCTTAAAATCCGCGTAGGCCTGATCACGCCGTCGTTGCGGCGTCGCCCCCGTAAGTACCGGTGCACCAATCAACTTCGCCAGAGCTTCAATCTGCTCCACATACGTGCCTATCACCAGCGCCGGCTCGCCGGAATGACGTTTGAGAATCTCCAGCACCAGGGCGAATTTATCCGGATTTTCCGCCGCTACCCGAAACTTGTTGCGGTGGTCCGTCAGGGCGTACGTCATCCGTACCGATTCCGGCATTTCCAAGCGAACCTCGGTGCATATGGCTGTGGCAATCCAACCTTGGTGCTCCAGGTCCTTCCAGGGCACATCCGCCTTTTTCGGGCCGATCAAAGCAAATACCTCGTCTTCCCGACCATCTTCCCGCACCAGAGTGGCCGTAAGGCCCAGACGTCTGCGGGCCTGTAAATCCGCGGTAATCTGAAAAATGGGTGCGGGCAGTAAATGAACTTCATCGTAAATGATCAGCCCCCAGTTGCGGCCGTCGAAAACGCCCATATGTGGAAATTCACCGGTTTTACTTTTCCGATGTGTAAGCACCTGGTAGGTTACCACTGTTACCGGACGAATTTCCTTATTTTGGCCCGTATATTCCCCAATTTGATCCGGCATGAGGGTGGTTTTGTCGAGCAACTCCGATATCCATTGTCGCACCGCCGTCACACTGGAGGTCAAAATCATCGTGGAACATTGCAATTGAGCCATTGTCGCCATGCCCACGATGGTCTTGCCGGCACCGCAGGGTAACACAATCACTCCGGATCCACCGCGGTCGCTGCCACCGGCATAAAAAACCTCAGCGGCATCACGCTGATAATGCCTCAATCCAAAGGGCTTCCCGCCCAGACTTTCCGGTGTTCGCAAGCCGATCGCCAGTTTTTCTCCGCCGACATAACCCGCCAGGTCTTCCGCCGGATAACCAATCTTGACCAGGGCTTGTTTGATCTGCCCGCGGGCGGATAATGGCACAACAAAAGTGGTGGGCGAAAGACGCCGGGACAGATGCGGTTTTACCTGGTCCTGCCGCGATATTTCCTCCGCAAGGATGGCATCGGCGACGGACAAAAGCATATCCGACTCATGGCGAATGAGGCGTAACTTTCCGTAGCGACCAGCCAGATCCTGGACCTGCACCCGCACATGATCCGGCAGCCGATATTTGGCATAAACCTCCAGCGATTCAATGATCCACTCCGGCGTGCAGCCTGCGGCACACGCATTCCACACGGACAGCGGCGTGATCCGGTAAGTGTGAATATGCTCCGGTGATTTGACCAGTTCCGCAAACCGCGCCAACGCATCTCGTGCCGCCGCGTAGCGCGGGCTGTACACTTCCACCAGCACAGTTAAGTCTCCCTGGACAATTAAAGGATCTTCAGCGGCAAGCATCAGGACTCCTAGTCTTGGCGACACCAACGCTATGGTACCGTATCGCTGCAAAATTGCACCCGACTTTTTATGCGGCGGGTGCAACTTTACCTCGTGGCCGGTGCCCCACAATTTATGATCCCCGAATTTAAGGGGGGCTGAGATCGCCAATGTCCTCACCCTCCGTCGATACGCAGATGTCCTTGGCCCAACAACACCACGACTGCTCCGGGGATAGGCTCATTGGTGCGCTTGGCAAGCCCAAACACCATAAACGGTTACGATTTCGTAAGTCGCTTCACGGAGAGATCTTTCATCGGAGCCGCTTGCAAGGTGTTTACCAAGTTGCCACGCAGCCGCAATTGCCAACATACCCACAACGGCCTGCTTCGTAACGCCAGTAATATGTGAAAAGCTGCACTGGGCAAACCACGTCTGTGAGCCGGTTATCGCGGGCGGGGCGCAAGCGGCACCCTCATTGATGTGATCTGTCGGGACTCTTTTGCAGTGACCAGCGCGGCAATGTCGAGGCGTGAACGAATCACCAGTTGATTGGCTTGCTTTTCCAGAATCAGCGGCCCAGGGCCGAAGGGATCGCGGATTTTATCAAATGCCGATCTGCCGCCAAGCCGATATGCAATCGCGGCCCGGCAGTTCGCCCGACCGACCACGGCTTGGGCATGTATAATCCAGATCCATCCGGGCTTGGACTGTGCATACTCCCGCAGCATGAAGCTTCCCCGCGTTTGCCACCTCACAGCCCGTTGGTTGAGAGCTTTCAGGCTGTTGATGACCTGCGGGTAAGGTTCTCCACACGCTACGGCGATAGACCTGTCTCGCCTTTCCAACACTGGAATAGCAGCCCGCAGTTCGGCAGGAAACCCAACGGGCATGGGCGCAGCGGGCGGAACTTTGGTTTGCCAAGCGGGATCTTTGTAGAATTGAGCTTTCCACGTTTGTTGCCATATTTGGTGGATCATGGTTTGGTTCTTTTCGCGGAGGGCTTGCCGCATAAATGAATGGGCCATCTGTGAACTGCCCCGCAATGCCGCAGCCGGATTTTCAAACCGCGGCATTTTGCCCAAGACCATTTGCAGGGGGCGTAGACCGGCGTCCGGCAAAGCTCCAATGTGGGCGGCAATTGCCTCAAAAATAATGTTGTCCATGCTCCAAGAGACCAATGGGCCGACAATTTCTTTTTCCTGACCGATACGATGGGCAAGAATTAGCATGTCGTTGATTATTTGCGACGCTTTGTTCCAGTGTCTTTTGCGCCACTCCAGCCGCACTTCCAGCACGGCCACGTCCATAAGCTCCCGGGACCGCTGTTCCGCCGTAGTCGGCGTTGCCGTACCCCAACGGCGATCGGCTGCCGCATCTCCCCATTGGCAATAGGGCATTTTGCCCGCGAAGTGCAGCAGCACAAATGCCTGCTGGCTGGCCTGGAGATCCCGGATAATCTGCTTATTAATCGGGAGATTCCATATCGCATACGTCGGCTCGTAAGCGGAGCGGGTCTCTATGTCTGCAGCTCCAGAATTCGCTGCAAAGGCCTGATAATAATACAATGCGGCATTCTCAGAGAGCGACGCTTGGGCTGGCAGCGAAGCGTTAGCACCCAGTGCGGCACCCTTGAATACAAGCACTACGCCCAGTAGATAAGTCACACAGCTTTTCATGCGGATGTATCCTTTATTTTCCCATGCCCTTCGCACAGCACACGCACCCATTCACCCACGGGGCCTAAAAGGTGGCGGACGAAGGCCGACGACTGGCCGTGGCCGCTGTTATCACTTCCCCAGTCTCAATGCAGCGGCACGGTCAGCGAGGCCTCCATTTTTGCTGTCGCCGACGCGACCAGAGGCGATACATTCAGGTGGGAACGAATTACCAGTTGGTTCGCGTGTTTTTCCAGTATCAGCGGCCCAGGCCCGAAAGGATCGCGGATTTTATCAAACGCCGCCCTGCCGCCAAGCAAGTACGCAATGGCGGCTCGCAGTTCCATGCGATGGGCCTCTGTACCGCATTGGGCTGCATAATAGGATGGCTCCCACCATGGTATTGCCAGCACACGTAACACCGGATTACCACTGGCACTATCCTGAATTTTGATGTGGCGGCACGCCTTTTTCACGGCCAAGAGGCCCCGTGGATAAGGGGTGGCCATCGCCACCGCCAATTCCTTATCGTGCCGCTGCATGGCGGAAATGGCGGCCCGAACTTGCGTGGCAAAGTGCGCAGGAACCGGCGGTACAGGCGCAAAGCGCCATCGGCCTTGCACATATTTTCCCGGCTTGCCCGTTGTCGCTACCCACTGCCAGATGGACGTTTCGCGATGACTCTTGAGAAGTTGCCGCATGACAACACGTAGAGGCTCGGGTCCACCTGGCCACAGAGCCGCCGCCATGGGCGTGAGCGGTGGCAAGTTATCAAGCAACGGTTGGAGCGCCCGCAATTCCGCCTTTGGCAGCAAGGCAATATTTTTAGCCAGCGTGCCAATGTAAATATCGTTCATGACTCCCTCTGTGAATATGCCCAGCAGCATGTGCCCCTGGCCGACATCGTGGGCCAGGCCAAAGGCCACCGCCACCAGTCTGTTGGCTCTTTTCCAACGCTTTTGGCCCCAATCCCGCCGCGCCTGGAGCAAGGCAATCTCACCAAGCCCGCGTGCTTGGCCTAAAACGAACAAAGGTGGTACGAAAGTAAATTGGCCGTAAATAGGTTTATCCCCCCAGTTGCATACGGGCACACGGCTGCCGAGGCGCAGCAGCCGCAGGGACCATTTGGCGGCTTGAAGTTGGCGAAGTGTGGTATTGTCAAGCGGATAGTCGCTTATGCGGGGAATAGATCCGTTGATGGTACGCACGGGTATCCGTGGCAGCATCTCAAGGGCTTGATAGTAATATAAAGCCGCGTTCGCTCCCGGTCGCGGCACAACTGGTGGTGATGCCGCCCGAGCCGTCGCCCAGCCGGAAGAGGCCAAAATGGCGACGCTCCCGTACCTGACAAAATCAGCGATTATCAAACGGCCGGCACGCGAAAATGGCAATATATTCATGGCTCGCGACTCCTGCAGGTCCGACAGTTCTTGACCGTTCACAGCCTTCCGTCCAACCAGCCCCAGACGGGGGCTGAACCCAGTCAAATATACCCTCCCCGGTCGGGCCATGCCAAGGCATGGCTTGCGGAGTTCTGGCTGCAACCGTGAAGGCCTGCGGGTTCGACCACCAAGGTGTGGCACCCATTGCCCATCATAAGAGATATCCATCCCCTGCTTACATTCGCCGGTGGTGGGGGAGCGTCAACATGCCCTGCGCCGAAAGGCCAACACCTTCACTTCTTCCATCAGGCCCGTGCCCGGCTACGGGATTCACAGCCTGCGTACCACCCCATCAGGGTTCCCGGACCCGCAGACCCCGACGACCGGTGTTGAATCCACCCCGGCCTGATTTGGCCCACAGATCCCGGAGGGCGCATTGGCTGGTTTTGAGCGCCGCGGGACTCTTTTTTTACCCGCCGGCCGCGGCTATGATAAATGACATGGTCAGACGATTCGATCAACCCGATTTATCCCGCCTCGGCGACGACAAGGCCCTGGCCATTGCGGCGTTTGGACAATCCGTTGCCGCATACCGCTACATGGTTCTGGCGGAAAAGGCCGCCGATCCACGGCTGCGCGCCGGCTTGCAGGAGATGGCTGCCCGCGAAAACACCCGCCGAACTCAACTCCAGTCGCTGCAGGAAAAGTTATTTTCGTCCGCCTGTTTTTTCCTCGACAGCCATGAAAAAAACATGGTATGTGTCGGCCCGCGCATTCTTGACGCCCGTGATCAGGCTCATTTCGACGAAGCCTTGAAGCTGCTCATCGCCAGCGAAAAACGCATCGCCGGGTTTTACGCACGCTATGCCGCGCAAGCTGGTCGGTTGGAAATTAAGGAAATATTTTCCGCCTTCGCAGATGAGAGCCTGCAACGCGTGAGCCTTTTGCGCCGCATGGGCCAGGATATCGGGCGACAAATCAACGAACCCTGCCCTCTGCAGTTTCTGCGCCCCGCTGCCGACCACCACAAATAGGCCGCCAGGGCCTCCCCAAGCGGACATTTTAACTTTGGCTTGACACCGGGCCTGCAAACACTTGCCCTTTCACCCACTTTACGCTTACCATAGTCGTTGATGAATAGTTCTGTAACAGCAAACGGTTCCTCCCGTCCGCCACGATCCCATGCCGCGCTCTGGTTGATCGGCATTGCCCTGCTGCTAAATGCCGTGGTACTGGCCTGGCCGAAAGGCTATCAGACCAATGTGTTCTCGGGCAGCGCTTTAAGGGCCGCTTTTCAGGCTCCATTGGTATTGCATCATGGTAATTATATTCTGCCGCTTCGCCTGGGAGTTAAATCCTGGGGGCTGGCATTGGTGAATCCTCGCCGGCGGGTGTTTTGCGTTTACCGCTTTCTCGAAAGTGCATCGCGATTACGGCTCGTTGCCGCCCGCGATTATCGCTATGACATGCGGCTGCGTGATTACAATAACACCTCGCCGACACCGGCTCAGGTAAAAGCCATGGTAGAAATGATGATACCGCCCCACCGTGTGCAAAAACTTCCACCGGGGAATCCCGCGGGCAATAAATCCGCCACGCACCATGGCGTGCCACGGCCGTGAGCATAGACGCTCGGCGGGAAGCGGTTTAACTTGCAAATTCGCCGGCGGCCCGGTAGAGTTTATTGTATACAGGCTCCATGCAATTTAGGAGTTGCCTATGGCTAAAATGTTTTATAGTCTCGACGAAACAACCGCCAAACTCAACGTGGCAGCGGATAAGCTCAAAGAGCTTGTCGACCAGGGTAAGCTCCGGGAGTTTCGCGACGGTGCCAAGGTTATGTACAAGGTCGATCAAGTGGACCTGCTCTTGCGTGACATGTCTGGTGGAACCGGTGCCGGGTCTGGAGTGTTAAACCTGGCTTCTGCCGCCGGCGACAGCGGTATCGCCTTGGCGGGAGATTCATCTGCTGGAACCAAGGCCCCATTATCAGGCGGCACCAAAACCCCTGTCGCCGCGGGAACCGGTGCGGGAATGAAACCGCCTCCCATTAAAGTTTCCCCAGCCACCGGGCCCATGAAGGTGTTTGATGAACGCGAAGTCAAGCCCATCGATGCCAGTGCTCAAACCCAGATTACCTCACCGGTTTATGATGCAATTTCCCCATCCGGTCTGGATTCTGTGGGCAGCGGCTCGGGACTGTTGGATTTGACCCGCGAAAGTGACAACACCAGTCTCGGAGCGGAACTGCTCGATGAAATCTACCCCGGCGAAGGTTCCAAAGCCGGTCAAACTGGAATCGGGTCTGCTTCGTCAGGCGTGTTTGATCATGCCGCACAGACCAGTGCCGGCGCTGTGGCGGTTGCCGCTGAACCTGCCGGGCCTATGGTAAGCAGCTACTCGCCGGTGGTGGAAGCTCCGGATCCGACCGCGGGGATCTTCGGTGGCTTTGCCTTGGCGGCAATTTTAGCGATGGCTTTGACCATTATTGTCAGTGCCGCCGGTGTACAGGGCTTTGAACCAGGCTGGCTGCACACCCTCGCTTCAAACTTGCTTCTCTTCGCCGGCTTGCTGGTCTTGGTTGCCCTGCTGTTTGGTTTTGTTGGATTTTTCGCCGGAAGAGCGGCTTCGCGGTAATCACCGGCCACGAAATCAACCGGTGGCTTGGGGGTCCAAGCAGTTTTTTTCCTGAAACATGATCCCGGCACATGCTCAAAGCCAGGGATGGCATTTTAATTTTGAAAATGGAGATTCTCTCATGGCTCGTCTGGTAATTCCCCGGGTTCTTCGCGTGGCCCTTATGGCCGGCCTGTTGACCACCTTAGTCGGCACCACCGGATGCGTGTCGCAGGAACAATACAAACAATTGGAAACAGCATTTAACCAAATGCGATCGCAGTTGGCAGCGGCGGATCAGCAGCTCAGCACGCTGCGCGGTGAGATCGCCGACCTGAAGGCCCAGATTGCTGAAAAGGACCGTCTGCTGAGTGCCCAGGGCGGTGGCGCGGCAGCCCTGCTCAAGGAAGTCAATGCTCTTAAGGCCCGGTTGGCTCGCTTGCAGGACCGGTATAACAAGCTGCTGGCTTTGGCCGGCAGTTCTCCCCGACTACCGGAAGCTGTTAACGATGCTTTGGCCCGTCTGGCAGCCGAATATCCCAACTTGCTGGAATACAATTCCAAGCTGGGTCTGATTCGCTTCAAGAGCGATTTGCTTTTCGATCTGGGATCCACCGTGGTGCGGCCGGCAGCCCGGTCCGCGCTCAAGAAGTTCGCTTCCATCCTGGACATGAATTCTATTTCCGACAATGAAATTCGTATCGTCGGAAACACCGATAACGTACCGATTCGCCGCAATCGCGCCAGCGTTATGAACCCCACCAACTGGTATTTGTCCACCAATCGCGCCATTTCCGTCATGTACGTCCTGCGCCATGACGGTGTACTGGACCGCCGGATGCAGGTGGCGGGTTGGGGTAAGACCCATCCCATCGCCCCCAACGCCCCCCATCATCGCGGCAGTCAATTGAACCGGCGAGTGGATATTTTTATCCTGCCCGTCAAACTCAAATACAACCCCTATGTGCCCGCCGCGGATCAGCCTGCAGGCTCGCAGAATCCCACGAAACTGGCACCGGCCGCCTCCACACCGGCGATGACGGGTGGTGAAACTGTTCCGCCCGCCGCCGGCCAGTAAGGCGTTTGTCCAAACGCTTCCGGAATTATTGGGCACCGCTTCCGCTGGTAGATGCCTTCAAAGGCTCAATATCCACCGTCCATCCGCTGCCGCTCGCTGGGGCCGCCACATGAAAATTGTGCCGCATCGAATGGTTGATCTTAATCTTTGAAAGCACCGCCACCGTGGGTGTGCCATCTGGATCAATACGCTCGATTTTTACTGGTAACGCCAGAACCGGATTGATCCAAAAGTCCAGTTGAACAAACGCAAACGCCCGTTTATCCCGCGGCACCAGCCGCAGATGAATGAACCGGGACTTCGCGGCCTCTCCTGCTGCATGGGCCTGGTTCGGCACGACGCTCACATGAAATTCCCGCAGCACCATGGCGGGGCTTTGACCTATGGGAATGGGAATCGGGCCTTGGCCAAGCCGCAGCGGATTGAATTTTTTACCCGCCCCCACCAGTTGAATTTTGCGGTATATTTTCGCCGCGCCGTTACGATCAATCAGCCAGCGGCCATCAAAAATAATATCGTGGTCCGCATGATGGCGGGCAATGGCTCCATCCACCACCAGAATGTTAAAGCGAATATCGAACTCTGTAGTGCCGCCTTTGCGCAAGTACCAGAGATGCCCGATATTCATGTCCTTTTCATCCGTACGCAGATGATGCACCGTAACCTTCAGGTCGGCACTGAAATTATGCAGAGTTTTGCCTCGGGCCTGCAGCATATTCAGCGACGCGGACACCGCCGGCGACGGCGGCACCGGCTTGTGCGTTTGCGCCACCGTCACCCGCGTTTTATCAGCGCCACATGCTACCCCGCCCATCACACTCGTCATCCAGAGCAGCAAAGGAATAATCCGTCGCCATTTCCATTTCGTATTCCGCAATGGCTTATCCTTTCTCAACACAATTCTGCCCATGACCATCATCCGCCCAAATGTTGCATTCGTTGCGAAACCTTTCCGGCTCGTCGAGTAACTTCAAAATATCGGCAATATCCCGGATGCAAAAGTCCGCCCGACTCGCAAAGGATGGACGCGGCAGCGCCCCATCAACCAGCAGCACGCTTGCCACTTGCACCGCCTGCGCAACCTGCAGGTCAAAAATATTATCGCCAACCATCAATGTTTCACGCGGGCTAACGCCGTAGTGGTGCAAAATGCGCTGTAAACTTCCCGGATGCGGCTTAAACGGTGGCTCATCCCGTGACACCAGCACTTCAAATGACAGCCGGTGCCGGCCGATAATACTCCGCACGCTTGACCGGCTGTTCCGGGTCAGCAAGGCTGTGTACACTCCGCGGCTGGCAAGCTCCCCCAGCATATCCACCACGCCGACGCGCACGTGACACAGTTCCGCCGCCCGCCGTTCATGTTGTTCAAGAATTTTGGTGGCGTAATCACGCTCCGATTCCGGCAGGCCGGCGATCCACTCTAATATCGGCCGCCGCTCGGCCAAACCCAATGCCACCCGCAATGCTTCAAAATCCATCGCATCGTGCGTAAGTGTGCCATCCATATCGAATACAATTAAGCGGTAATCATGCGTCATCGCGAAGCCTCTTGATTTATTATATCCGCAGGGCCACGCGAACGACAAAATCAGCCTCTCTGCATCGCGATCAGATCTCGCTGCTGCGCCCGTTTTGTTCCAGCCACAGTATCAATTGCTGGTACACCGGTGCCGGATGGACCGATTCGGGCGGCAGCAGATTTGCCCTTTTGGCGGCCTGCGCCAGGCGCAACAATACCTCGCCAACGCCGGATTCCGGAATTCGCACCTTGGCCCCACGGTAATTGGTCAACAAAGATTGTATCGCCTTGGGCAGACGTTTGTCATCGATGGTGCCGTTTTCCTTCAGATACGGTAATTTCCACGTACTGGGCTTGTTGGCATCGCCCACCCATGCAAAACAGCATGCCGGAAGCCGGTAGGTTCGGTGCAGCAAAACAGACGGTCCCTGATCTGGTTGGTTCTGGATTGTGGCCGGATACGGCTCCTCAGCAAACAGCGATTCCGCGGGCCGAGAGTCCTCCATCGGGCGGTAAACGCCATGCACGCTCACCCACCACAACGCCGCAGGCGGTTGCGGATCGGCCAGGTTCACCACCACTCGATGCTGCAATCCGCCGGGCAGGACATCCGCCGCATAGAAAACGTAGCCGTCGCTGACCGCCACCTGTCCGATGTGCTGGGCGTGGGCATAGCGCAGCGCCTGTGCCAGCGCCACCGCCAGAGATTGCCTTCCAAGGCGTAAAGTGCCGGGCTTTTTCACCTCAATGACCAGATATTTTTGCAGATTGCGGCTCAAGACGATATCCGCATAATCAATCTGATACGTAATATCTCCCTTGGTCCAATCCAGCACCCCGGTAAGCAGATCCTCCACGATGCCCTCTGCAACTTTTTCCGCGACTTCGCCGTGGCGCAGACGATCCTGCCGGATAGTCGCAAAGGCTTTCCATGCCCCTTGCAGCCTCTGCATGCAGTTTTGGTAGCTCGCAAGAGCAAGATAGTTTGGCGTTGTTACCGGCATGGCGTCATTATAACGCCCCTGCGGCTTATGGCCAGAAAAACGCACGTGCGCTACCCACCCTTAACAGGCGTCGCCCGCCAGCATTGGAAACACGTTCTGCAGGGCTGGATATAACGCCGCATACGTGCGATAGAGCTTCGCGTACTGTGCCGCGCGGATTTTGTGCGGCGAACTGCGATGCTGGATTTTAATAATGGCCGTAGTGGCTTGGGCCACGGTCTTCCAGACCCCGGTGCCAACACCCGCTAAAATGGCCGCACCCAATGCGGCACCCTCGCTCACGTTGATGGTAACCACTGGAGCCTCGTACATATCCGCCTGCAGTTGCCGCCAGAACGGGCTGCGTGCACCGCCGCCGCTGGCACGTACCTGATCCACGTTGAGTCCCATGGATCTCATAATGGCCACTTGTTCGCGCATGCCGAATGTAATACCTTCCAGCACACTGCGAATCAGATGCGATTGCTGATGACGCGGCGTTAAACCAATAAATGTTCCGCGTGCATTCGGATCCGGATGAGGACATCGCTCGCCGGTCAGGTAGGGCAGAAAGAACAGATGCTCCGCCCCGGCCGGAGCCTGCTGCGCCTGTTCAATCAGCCGTTCATACAGCACGCCGGGATCTTTCTTTCGCCGGAGCAACTGCTCCATTTCATGCGACAAAAGCATATTTCTTAACCATTGCAGCGATCCGCCCGCACTCAGCATGCATCCAAAAACACACCAGGTTTCCGGAACAGCATGGCACATGGTATGAACTCGGCCCCGCGGGTCCGTCTGTGGCGAACCCGATGCGGCAAAAATCACTCCGCTGGTGCCCATGCTGGCGGATAACAGCCCCGCCGACACCACGCCCGTACCCACCGCACCGGCGGCCTGGTCCCCGGCCCCACCCACCACCGGGGTGCCCTTGCGCAGCGGTATGAATTCCGCCGCCGCCGCCGAAAGATGACCGGTAATTTCCTGCGATTCGCTGATCCGTGGCAACCAGGAAGAATCAATCCCCAGGCGATCAATGAGATCCTTGCTCCACCGCCTGTTCTTCACATCAAACAATAACGTTCCGGACGCATCCGACACCTCTCCGGCATATTCCCCCGTTAAACGGTATCGGATGTAATCCTTGGGCAGCAATATGTGCCGGCATTTTTCATATCGCGCCGGCTCGTTGGCACGCAGCCATAGAATCTTCGGTGCCGTAAAGCCGGTCAGCGCCGGATTGCCCACCATGTTGATCAGGCTTTCGCGCCCGCCGGCGAGCGTTTCAATTTCCCGGCACTCTTTAGCCGTGCGTTGGTCATTCCAAAGTAAAGCCGGGCGCAATGGCTTGGGACCATCCCCCAAAAAACGCTGCCATGCATCTGTCCGGACAATCCTATCGCGGTAATTTCCGATCCATGGATTCCGGCTTTTTTCAGGACATGGCCGGTAGCCAAGACCACCGCCCGCCACCAGTCTTCCGGATGCTGTTCGCTCCAGCCGGGACGTGGCGTTTTCAGCACGTGTGTTGATTCCGCCGTCGCCACCACCTTGCCCTGTGGCGTAAGCACCAGCGCCTTGGTGGCCGATGTGCCGATATCCAAACCCAGTAATGCCATCCGTAATACTCCCGTATGAAAGCCGTTTTTACTGATACCCTGATTGCCTGCAGCGTAAGCTGATTCCGGCCGCTGTCAAAATATAAAGATCCAGGTGATAAACAGCCACTGTTTTTGCCTCTATTTGTATGCCCGATCTGGTTTCGCCCACCGCGGCTTAATGTTTGAGCAGCAGCGCCATGGCGATGGCTCCGATCACCACACAGTAAATTGCAAATGGTGTGAGCCGACGGGTTTCAAAATATATCATCAAAAACTTAATGCTCAGATATGCCGTTATTCCCGCTGCCAACGCCGCCGGAATCGTAATGCCGAGAATCGCCCGGGCCTCCGGCTTAAAAAGAGCCGGCAGCTTGAGCAGCCCAGCCGCCCCAATCACCGGCGTGGCCAGCATAAACGCAAATCGGCACGCCTCTTCATAACTGAGTCCCGCCAGAATGCCTCCCACAATAGCCACCCCACTGCGCGAGATGCCCGGAAAAAGTGCGAAGGTCTGTGACGCCCCCACCAGCGTCGCCGCCGGAAAGGTCAAATCTTCCGCCCGCTTCTGTTGCCCTTGTGCGGCCTTGCGCACCGCCAGCTTTTTCATGTAATCTCCCAAAAACATCACCCCGCCGTTGATAATCAAAAATAGCGCCACCATCCAGTAATAACGGGAATCATCAAAAAACAAGGTAAACTTTTTCTTAAACGCAAGACCCACCGCCCCCACCACCAGTGTGCCCGCCACCAATAGCCACGCAAACTTGCTCGCTTCATCATAAACAAAACGGCGGCGTTTAACGCTGCCCCAGTATGCCACAAGCACAATTTTCCACTGTTTCCAGAAATAAACGACCAGTGCCAGCGCTGTGGCTAAATGCAGTGCCACCACAAACGACAAAAAATGCTTGTTATGGGCATTGAAATGCCAGTGCAACAGAGCCTTGGCAACAATAATCTGCCCCAGGCTGCTGACCGGGAACAGTTCCGATACCCCCTGCAGGATCCCCAGCAAAATCGCCTGCCATAAAGCCAGATGCGTCATGCTATACTCCTAACTTAACATCCATCCCGCAGCATTTCAGCCGCTGCCGGTTCGCATTGCCAACACCCGCCGGTGTCATCGGCAATGGATGACGTTATCATGCAGATCGCGGCGCTGATGGCAAGCCTCCATCGCCGGATTATTTTTGTATGCCTGGGCTGTGTTTGTGCCCGGCATCCGACCATCGCTTGCAACACAACGGCAATTCGGCCGGTGGCCGCTCTTTAAGTAGCAGGATAAAATATCTTGTTGCCCAGCAAGGTACCAGAAATGATGCAACCTCGATGTTTGATTTCTCTGCAAGCCCGACGACTATGCTTGTATGCTGCCTTGGCTATAGCGGTCGTGTCCGCCTTATGCAGCCAGGGCAGCTCAG
The DNA here is from genome assembly GCA_021851715.1 of Planctomycetota bacterium. Classification (GTDB taxonomy): domain Bacteria; phylum Planctomycetota; class Phycisphaerae; order WQYP01; family WQYP01; genus JABEVA01. The sequence continues at coordinate 31,783 of JAJZCR010000009.1, read as the reverse complement.
CCCAGCAGCAACTTGCGGCAACCAGGCCGGGAACCTCCCAGCGCCGCACCGGGTCCATTACTGCTATCGCCGCCCTGAACCGCATGATCCGTTTAGCCAGACTCCAACATCAGCCGGCCGTGGCCTTACATGATCTGGTGCTGGCCGCCGCCACCGGCAAAGTTCCGTCCGCACAACTCCACAAGCTCATCACCACCCTCATCGGACCCGATCGTAACCCCGTCATCCTGCACAAACTTACTCCTGAGCACACCACTTCCGACGGCGTTCATTCCATCGCTTATGCTGCCTGGCAATATGAACTGCTGGGAATGGCCGCCCAACGGGTGCGCCAAACGTCGGTTGCGGCTGGTTTTTATCGTCTGTCAGCACAGCAAGACCCCGCCTTCTGGCCGGCCCGCCGCTCTCTGGTGCAGACTCTGCTTCAGGAAGATCACTTTGCCGCCGCCACGGCTCACGCGACGCTGTATGTTCATCAACAGCGTTTCCAAGCGCCCGCCGGTCGACTGCTGGTGCGTACTTACGCCCGGCAGGACCGTTTACTGCATGCCCTGCATTTGGCCTTGGTCTTCCAGCACCAATATCCACAAGATTACAAAACCGCCATCCAGGTCGCTTCGCTATATGCACAGCGCGGGCAACTGCAACATCAGTTGCGGCAGCTTGAACGAATCATTAACAAGTTTCCCGGCCAGACCCACCCGTACAGGCTGCTCATTGACCTGGCCGAGGACCTGGACAACTGGCCGCTTGCCGCACATTATCGCCATCTGTTTATCCAACGGTTTCCCACCGCTACCCTGACTACGGTTTTTCTCGCTTCGCGTTACGCCCGCCATGGCCATGTCCACCAAACCGAAAAGATTTTTCTGGCCAAGGTGCGGGCCAATCCGGACAATGCTGAATTCCGGCAGGCCCTCATTGGAGTGGAATCTCTCCTGCACCAACCGGCAAAGGCCGCCATCGTCATTGCCGCCGCCATGCTCCACGACTCCCGGCAATCGCTCGACGCCGTTCAGGACTTATGCGCGTGTTATCTCGCCGCCGGCAACAAAAATATGGCCGTCCACACCGCCGCACGCTTTGCCGACCACCATCCGCAATCGCCGCGTTGGCAAATCTTTTACTCACAGATACTGGAAGCAGCCGGACAAATGATGCAGGCAAGCCGCGTGTTGAAAACAACGGCCCTGCGCCACCCGCGATCCGAGCTGGCCACGGAAGCTTGGGCCACTTTCCTGGCCAGCAGCACAAAACCCGCCCTTCGCCCCGGTGCTCTGATCGTCATGAAGTCTTTTATGCGCGACCACGGGGCGACAACATCTCGGCTCAGCTTTCTGGCGGACCTGCAAATCTCCATCGGCGATGATGCCGCCATGGTGCGAACCTATCAGCGAATCCTCACCCTCATGCCCGCCAATGGCACAGCCAATAACGATCTGGGCTACTATTGGGCGGGAAAACGCCTGCATCTGCGCACCGCCCAAAAAATGATTACCCTGGCCTTAAAAAATTTTCCCGGCCAGTCGGCATTTCGTGACAGCCTTGGATGGGTGTTGTATCAGCAGCACCGCTATCACCGGGCACTGGACCAGTTCGCCCGCGCCATCGCTTTGCCGGGCGGCCAAAATTCGGTTGGGCTGGAACATTATGCCGACGCCCTTTACCAGCTCAACCACAGCGCTGCGGCCATGTCCTATTGGCAAAAGGCTCTGAACCGGCTGCCATCCGCGGCCCATTCATCAGCCCATGACAAAATGGTCCGCAACCGTATCCTGCGCCGGATTCATCGCGCCAAAGCTCTCCGTGACTTATCCCACAGTCACGATTCACAGCAACTGTAATGTTCACATCCGTCCTTTGCCGGGCTGGTGTCCTTGCGCCCGGCGGCCCTGCTCTTCAGCACGCGTTTAATGCCGGCTTACATGTTGACCCGCAAAGTGGGATATCCGGGTTTGCAGATACGCGAAAACTTCGCGGGCCTTGGGTATCTGGTACAACTCCAGCACAGGCGTCACCTGATCGCTGGAACTGATGATGATAGTCCCGATGCCCATCAGCCGATGCCCCAAACTCTGCTTGAGCCGAATATCCGTCACGCTGGCCATGGAGACCCATTCAATTTGTTTGCCCAGAATGCCCGTCTGTGTTTCTATGCGTCCTGAACTGATAATACAGCGGCTGGATCGCGTGGAAAAAAATATCCATAACACTGCCAATCCGACAGCCATGGCCACCGAGGCCAGAATAATGGCCGCGTAAGCCCGCAAATCCGGCAGCAAAAATGACCCCGCCGCCGGAATCAAAATCAGGCCGCATGTCAGGTATTTCCACAGGTTGTCCCATTGGGAGATGCACAGGCTATACACCGCCGTCGACTCATCCGCTCGCAAAGCAGGGGCCTCTGCCGCCACCCTGCCGACCGGCCCAGGATTCGCCCGATCCAGAAACTCGTTGCAGAACCGGCACTTGCGTGCGTCTGCCAAAATTTTCTCTGCGCAAAATGGACATATCTTGGTCGTAGCCGGCTCGACTGAAACCGGCTTTATCTCCGCCCCGTTATCAACCGCATTCGCCCATATCGGCAACAGGTTCCGCTGACACGATGGACACGCCACACCATGACCGATGTCACCGGCCTGGATAAATAATGTCTGCCCGCAGGTACACTGCACGCAAAATTTATCTTCATTCACGGTCATCGCGGCCAACTCCTGAGCCTATAGGTCCGCCGGATCGCCCACAGGTGCCGATTCTTCTGGAATCTCCACCACATGATGCGGCCGATACAGCGTGAATATCATACCCGTCAGCAGCAGGGCCGACCCTAGCAGAAACCATACCGTCGGCAAAGAATGCGTCAAAATCGCCTCCCAGATCAGCGTCAGCGGATATGCCGCATTGCTGAACGTAGCCACACGCGACGGGGGCTGGCGGGTGATGGACCAGTTGAAAAGAAAAAAACCGACGACCGCTATGCCTACGCTGATATACAGCAAACCCGCCCAGGCCGTCGGCGCAATGGTATTCCAGTGCAGCGTCAGCGCATCGGGCATGGCCATGGGAATCGACATCAAGGTACCAAACACAAAAACCCACAACTGGCAGTTCAAGCTGCCATAACGCTGATTGAACGGACGGGAATATACCAGATAGCCCGACCACGTCACCGTCGCCAGCAGCAGCATCAGGTCTCCCCGGAAATACGTACCGCTTAAGTGCAGGCCTGATTGTATCAGAATGGTCAACACCCCCGCAGTCGCCAAAACCGCGCCCGCAATCACCGCCGCACTCCACCGCTCAATGCGCCTCAGGCACGCCATGATGGTAACAATCACCGGGGTATTGGCATACATCATGGCCGCATGGGATGCGTTGGCCCACGCCACCCCCTGAAAAAATGCAATTTGATTGATCGGCACACAAAACATCCCCAGCAGCGCCAGAAATTTATAATCCCGCCGGGCAATCCGCCGCAGGTCTTTCTTCCACATCAGAAAAATTAAAATCACCAGGGCCGCGATGCCGAAGCGTAACACGCCCCCCAGTATCGGAGGAAAAGATTTCACCGCGTATTGCACCGCAATCGCCGTAAACGATGTCAACAGCGTCAACAGCAGCAGCGACGAAATATCCACCGGCTTCGGGCCGTGCAACGTCGCTGCGGTCACCTCTCCGGCCGGCGACTGAACACCGCCATCACAAGGCTGCGCAATAGAATCTGGGGGTTGGCTCGACACGGCAGGTACTCTTTGCTCAACGACATTATTTCCGAATCAGCACCGCATCCAGCCAGTCCACCCGGCCACGCACGCCATAACGGCCCGCATCCACCGCCGTCAAGGTCAGCGTCTGCACACCCACCACAGGCACACGCACCACCGCGGCTCTCATCCCTGTCTGCAAATGTTTTCCGGAATAAACCGCCTTGCCATCCGCCAGGATAAATACGTTAGCACGTCCGTAGAGACCTGCCGAATCATCCATTGCCGGCCGCACCATGAAGTACTTGTACGCGCCGCCGATCTTGTAGGTCGCACTGCAATTGACATGCACACCCAGCCCGTGTGCAAAAACCTTTCCATTCATCCGCAGCCGTCGTCCCGTCACACACCGGTTGTTGCGGACCGGGCGGTTGTCACCGATCCACGACACCTGGTGAATTCCCGTCGGCGTTAGATCGGTCAACCACACCGCGCGTCCACCCACAATCCCGATCCGCGCCACTTCGCGGATCGGCACAAAAATGGTTTTGCCGGCTGGATCCACCAGCGACAATTTCCCGTCCGACCAGTCGAATTTTGGCGTCCGCAGGGATGCCCCATTGAGAAATACGATGCGGGCCACCGGTACCGGCCAGGTCGGCGAAGTCGCAACGCCGCCCAGGATAACGTGGTTAACCCGGCTCAATGGAATGGTCGTATTCCCCAGGTTGCTTTGGAACGCTATATGGTTGCGGCCAATTTTTACTACCGCCCCGGCCAGATGGGAATTGTTGTTAAAATACAAACGGTCGTGATCCGCCGCCGAATCGGGTATCGCCACATCCGCTGAACGCCGCAAACCCGCCACCGCGCTTAGCGGAATATGCACAATGCCCAAACCCGCCGCATGGAAAATAATATTCTCATGTCGCGTGCCAATCGGATAGCCGGGCAGAACATCACGGTCACGCAGCACCAGTTGCCACGCGGATACCGCCGGTACCACCATCGCCCTTCTCAGTTGCACGGCGAGAATATCCGCGCTGGAAAGTTTGCGACTTCCCAGCGCCGGCTCCCGCACCACCATCTTTCCCGGACAACTCCACTGCCTGATCTGAACCTTGTTCATCCGGACAAACTCGTGCCGGCCCGCGGCCACTTCCGCAGTGGTGATATTCCAGCGCAGTTGCGTTGGCCCACCCGCTGCCCGGCCCGGCAATGCCGACAGCATAATCATGAATGCCGCACCCACGCCAGTCCAGTTGCCCAGCCGCCGTACATGCAAACTCAGCCCGAATTGTGCCATACCAGTGCTCACTTTTGCAAAATCGGCAGCAGCCGATCAGGAATCTGTAGGATAATCAAAGCCATCGCCGTGCCATAGCTGAACCCCGCATTCCCATGCCAACTGCCATCGACATCTTGCCGGTCCAGCAGAGTTTTGGACATGGCCGGCCACCAGGCGCTCCACCATTTGCCCCCCGCCAAAAACATCGCCTGTGTGCCATAATAGTTCCCATAGAAAAAATTATACTGGTTATTGGCCGGTGTTCCCGGCCGAACCTGCAGAAGATAATGCACCCCCGCCGCCACGGCCTTGCCCCGGTACACGCCTGCATAGAAAAGCAGCGCCACACCCGCCGCCGATCGCGGCATCATGGACCCTGGCGAACCCAGCATATAACTGAAGCCGCCATCCGCGTTTTGTAGTTGCCGCACAAACGAAATCGCCTTCGTGATCGTCCGATGCGGCACCGCAATACCCGCCTGCCGCGCCGCACGCAGCGCCATGACCTGGCATATGGTCACCGAGATATCCGCCGGCATCGGCATCGGTTGATAGCGCCACCCGCCCTGCTCATTTTGCGTTTCCACGATCAGCCGCACCGCACGCTGAAGTTTTCGCCGCAACGACCGCTCATGTGATTCCCCATACACCTCCGCCAAAAACAGCGTCGCAAATCCTTGCCCGTACATCGGCGCACCATCGTTGGCAGCGGCGATCAAACCCGTCGACTGGCATTGCGAAAGTACATAGCTAATGGCCTTCTGACAATTTCTCCCATAACGCCCCTGCCCGGGCAAATTACCCCCGGCGATAAACGCCAATCCGCCCAGCGCCGATACCGCCACCGAATTCATCGATCCAAATGATCCATTGGCATTCTGCCGTTTGGCCAGCCAATGCAGCCCCTTGTTAACGGCTCGCAAAACCTGCGGTGTAATGGCATGGCGCAACGTACTCCGGTGACCGAAAATCAGCGTGTCCTTGTTGACTCCGGCCGCCCGGCAGCCCCGCCCCACCGATCCAACAATGGCCACCACCGCCAATGCCGCCAGCCCCAATGCCCCTGCACGCGGAGATTTCCACCCCCTCCACACATTGTTACTCGGTTTTGTCGCACCCAAGCGAACCCCCAGTTGTAATCTCCACATCACATCCATTTCGATGCGCACCCCCATCGCCGGGTTCCTTTACCCGCCCGTGAATTCAGTTTAATCACTGTCAGGGCTTTCGCCAAACCCTCACCAGTTAACAAATCTTGGCAACGGCGAATCGACACACGGACAAATCGTACCTGCGCCGGTAGCGTCTTTTTCGTCCGTCATCACCAGCCTTGCGTTTCCGTACTCTTTTAGTCTTTCAACATTGCCCACCGGACCCCTCCTGCCCGGCGGGTTTTACGTTTTCTCTTCTCCCGGTAGAATCTTCGCATGAACATCAATAACTCATCTGCTCAAGAAACTCTGCCCATCCTGGATTTTGGATCTCAGTATGCCCAGCTTATCGCCCGCCGCGTGCGCGAAGCAGGAGTCCACGGCATCCTGGTGGCCCCGGATATTTCTCCCGAACAGTTGCGACAACTCCACCCCATCGGGCTGATTTTGTCGGGTGGGCCCGCCAGCGTCTATGAGCAGGACGCTCCCAAATGCCACCCCGGTATCTTTGATTTAAACCTGCCGATCTTGGGAATTTGCTACGGCATGCAGATCGCCGCCGAAATTCTCGGCGGGAGGGTCAAACCCGGAAAGTCCGGCGAATACGGTTCGGCACGTCTGACCGTGCAATCCGGCCAAGCGGCTGCGGATGATCTCTTCGCCGGCGTGCCGCAGGAAACCGGCGTCTGGATGAGCCACGCGGATCAGGTACAGGTGCTGGGACCGGATTTTGTCTCGCTCGCTTCCACGCCCGCATGTCCCATGGCCGCTATGCGCCACCACTCGCGACCGTTTTTCGGCGTACAGTTTCACCCCGAAGTAACCCATACGCCCCACGGCGGAAAAATTTTTGAAAATTTCTTGTATCGCGTCTGCAAAGCGGCCGGAACTTGGCGCATGGGCAACTTTCTCGAAAGCACCGTGGAAAAAGTTCGCCGCCAGGTGGGCAGTGCCCGCGTCATTTGCGGCCTTTCCGGCGGGGTGGATTCCGCGGTAACCGCGGCCCTGCTGCATCGCGCCGTCGGAGAAAAACTGGTCTGCATCTTTGTGGATAACGGCCTGCTGCGCAACAAGGAACGGCAAAATGTCGAAAGCACCTTCCGCGATCATTTTCATATCGACCTGCGCACCGTCGATGCCACGGAAGAATTCCTTACCGCTCTCAGCGGCGTAACGGAACCGCAGCGCAAACGAACCATTATCGGCAAAGCGTTTATCGATGTGTTCAAACGCGCCGCCCAGGGCATCCCCGACGCGGCCTTCCTGGCCCAGGGCACGCTCTACCCGGATGTCATCGAAAGTGGCCAGGGGTACGCCCGCAAAGCCGCCAATATCAAGCTGCATCACAATGTGGGCGGCTTGCCCGCCGAGTTGGGCTTCGATCTGGTCGAACCCTTGCGCGAGCTTTTCAAGGATGAAGTGCGCAGGCTCGGCGAGGTCCTCGGCTTGCCGGAATCCATGGTTTGGCGCCATCCCTTTCCCGGCCCCGGCCTGGCGGTCCGCTGTATCGGCGAGATGACCCGCCAAAAGCTGGACCTCCTCCGCCACGCCGATGAAATTTTTCTCGAAGAACTCATTGCCGCAGGCTTGTATCGCGCCACCGCCCAGGCCTTTGCCGTGATCTTGCCCGTTTCCAGTGTGGCCGTGATGGGCGATGGCCGCAGCTACAACCCTGTCGTGGCCTTGCGCAGCGTGGATTCCACCGATTTCATGACCGCCGACTGGAGCCGCATTCCCTACGACGTACTGGCCCGCGTCAGCAACCGGATTGTCAACGAAGTGCGCGGCATCAGCCGTGTGGTTTTCGATATTACCAGCAAGCCGCCGGGAACTATTGAATGGGAATAGACCGGCTATAATTTTGGCCGGGACCAGCGGCATCAATGGGCGGCTTTAATAGGATGCCGCCCTCTCCGATAAGGCTTTAATTGGCGGACCAGCCCATGAAACCCAAACCTGATCTCATTCCGCCCCCGGTGCATCCCCATGATGAAGGCTTGCCTGAGTCCGTCATTCGCAAGCGCCGCCGGTTCCGCCACATTGGATACTGGATGCTCCTCCTGGCTGTGCTTTCCGCCATCCCGGGCTGGTTTGTTTATGCCGTCGCCATCATTCACCCATTAAGCAGCGGCGGAACCCATGGAATTTTTAGTGCCATTCTCGGTTATGGCCTGCTCATTATTTCCAGTATCACCCTGGTACTCGGATTGTGGTATTTGCTGCTGGCCCAGGTTCGCCGCCTGGCACGCATGGTCGAAGGTGGCGCTGAAAGCACAGTCGTCAATCCCCTGCGCTGTGCCAATTGTGGTTGGCCCTGCGAACTACCGGACCGCTTTTGTCGCCATTGCGGCAAACCTCTGGGCACCGATGGCAGCCGCGTAGGTTCCGTCACTTAAAATCTCCTCGCCCCTTGGACCGAACCGAATAAGCACGCTAAAATAATGCACTGAATTTGGCAGCGGCCGGATCAACCGCCACTCGCACTACCTGCAGGAGTTACAGGAATATGTGCCATCATCTTTATTGGACACGCTCTACTTTTACCTTCGTCACCGGCACCACGCCGTATGTCACAGGTCTGTTTTTAGTCATGTGCCTGACCTCCTCCATCGCCACCGCCCATGTCACCACCCTGGCTTCAGCCAATCGTTATAGCGATCCCACACACCAGGACGTCTCCTCCCGGGGCTGGCTGAAGTTGCCCACCATCCATGTAAAAATGGCCCGCAAGGTTTTTATTCTTTCCGTCGCCCGCACCACACGTGCGCAAAAACGGGGACTGATGTTTATTCACACGTTACCCGCCAATCGCGGCATGATTTTCGTGTTTCACCGCAATTGTCGACCCATCTTCTGGATGAAAAATACGTACATACCGCTGGACCTGATCTACGTGAGCGCCAACGGCGTGATTCGGCAACATTACACCATGGCCCCCAATGGGAACGCCCATCATCTTTACCCCAGTCACCATCCAATTTTGTACGCTATTGAAATCGGTGCCGGCCTCTACCGGAAGTTGGGCCTGAAGACCGGCCAAAAGCTGGGTTTTCCATCCGGATTCTTAAAAGCCGCTCCACGGCACCCGTGAACCATCCAACCCGCCGTTGCGTGAGCAAAATATCAAGGGGACTCCACTGAAAAACACCGATTCATCTTCAAACTTGGCCGCCTTTACCCAAGCCGGCACCAACCACTTTGCCTCCCCGCGCAGGCGAGGCTTATTGCCCCGCACCTTCACCGGCTGGCTGCTCACCTTGCTCGTCATATTCCTGATCATTTGGGTCGCCACCTGGCTTTTGATGCTCGCCACACCTTCATGGTATCGGCCCATGAACCCCAACTCCCAACTGACTCAGCACCAGGCGGGGCAAGCTCAGGCCGCTCTGCTGAACTTGCATAATTCCGCCCAGGACCCGACCATCTCACACATCACCTGGCGTATTACCGCCCCTCAGATCAACAGCCTGCTGGCAATAGCTTATGGCCCAACTTCTGACAGCGCCCGCACTGCCGCCCAGGCCCGGACCGGATTCCGCAGATTTCAAGCTCCGTTTGTGCGCCTGCAGAATGGCAAGATCACCCTCGCCGCCGTCGTGCATACCGCCATCGGCAATTCCGTAGCCAGCGCCACCGTCAGCGTGACCACACTCCCACATGGTGCAAACCAGCCACCCATGGGCCATATTCTCATTGAGTCATTGCATCTGGGCCTGGCTCCCCTGCCACCGTCTTTAATTACCAGTCATCTTTCCGGCGTCTTGCCTCGCATCGCGCCTTCCATCCAACGCATGATCGCCATGTATGCCGGTGCTGGCTATGCCCGCACCGCCGGGCCACAGGTTATCGCTTCCATCCAGGACATCCTGGCCGGAAAGCCATTTCCCCTGACTATTTCATTTCGGTATCGGCGTGTCACCATCACCCAGATTCGAGTGTTGGGGCCGCATACCAGCATCAAAGGTGGCATCCGCCGCAGGCACCCCGCCGAAATTTTGATAAAGCTTCGATCCGATTAGATATCCCATGCCGCTTTCAAGTCTTTTTGGTCAGGCAGGCTGATGCACAAACAGCATATCCAGGAAATCCTCCAAGCAGCTCAATCGTCGCCGCGCCACCGTTTCGGCCAGCATTTTATGCTCGACGACAACATGCTCGAAACCATCGCCGCCGCCGCCCACCTGACACGCGACGATCTGGTGCTGGAAGTTGGGCCCGGTGTGGGCAATCTCACCGCCACGCTTGCCCGCCAGGCCGGTTACGTGCTGGCCGTCGATATCGATGGGCCTCTGCTGCAAGCCGCCGCTTTCTATTGGCATGCCCTTGCCAACGTGCGCTGGCTTCATGCCGACGCTCTGGCCGGAAAGCATTGCCTGAACCCTCAGATCCTCGCCACCCTGGATGAGCTGCGCCGTACTCACAATCTCTCCCGTCTCAAATTAGTTTCCAACCTGCCCTACAACGCCGCCAGCCCGCTCATTGCCGAGTTGCTGGTGAACATGTGGCTTCAAAGCCGCAACTCCGTCTCCCGTCCATTACAATTGGATTGCCTGGCTTTTACCGTGCAGTGGGAGGTTGCCAAACGCATGGCCGCCGGCCCCGACACCAGTGACTACGGCGCACTGGGAATCTTGATCCAACTCCTGGCCACGGTCGAAATTCTCCGCCCCATTGACCGCCACTGCTTCTGGCCGGCACCCAAGGTGAAATCCGCCCTGGTACGCATCGTTCCGCAACCAAGCCAATTTAACGCCATTCCCGACGTGGTGCTGTTGCAGCGATTGCTGGCTGCATTATTTGCCCATCGCCGGCAAACTCTCGCCAATGCCATCCGCCATGGCCTGCACCCGGAAAATTTCCCGAACCTTATCACCTCGCTCCAAGCCGCGGGTATCAACCCCAATTCCCGCCCCGCCGAACTGCCACCCGCCGACTTTATCCGTATTTCCGAATTGCTTCCCGCATAGGTGTCTGTGCGGGTAATGGCAGGCCATCGGTCTGCTGGTGCAGCGAAAAATGCCGAATCAGTCCTGGTGTCCGAGGGACTTATTCTCCATTTCCGGCCAAGCCAGTATAATCCCCCCGATGAATAGCGTAATCAACAATTCCTTTATTCGTTCCCGTCAACTGGGTCAGGCACTGCTTTGCCCGTTTGTTACCGCCGGATATCCGAACCTTGATGTCGGTCCAGAACTTTTGCTGGCGATGCAGACTGCCGGAAGCGGCTGCATTGAATTGGGCATTCCATTTTCAGACCCTATTGCGGACGGACCTACAATTCAAGACAGTTACCGCCTGGCACTGGAGGCCGGAACCACCGTCGATCGGGCCTTGGCAATGGCAAAACGGGCTCGAACTGCTGGTGTTACTGTGCCCATTTTAGCTATGGCCAGCTACAGCATTATCTTTAAGCGCGGCTGCCAGGACTTCGCCGCCGCCTGCCTGGATTCCGGCATCAACGGTTTGGTGCTGCCGGACCTGCCAATGGAAGAAGCCCCCGCAGCCGTTGCAGTCATCCAGAAATGCGGTTTGGGTACCAGTCTGCTGGTGGCTCCCACCACGTCTGCGCAGCGGCGAAAATCCATTGGCGAGCTTTGTGACGGATTTGTTTATTATGTATCGGTAAGTGGCATCACCGGAGAAAGAAATGCCCTCCCGCCGAATATGATGGAAAATCTGCATGAGCTTAAAAAGCTCACGGACAAGCCGATTTGCGTGGGTTTTGGCATTTCCACCGCCCTGCAGGTACGGAGCCTGCGCAAGGCGGCGGATGGCATTATCGTGGGCAGCGCAATCATTCGGCGCATCCGGGAAGAACTGTCTCGCCCCGGGCCGGATGTTCCCAGGGCAGTGGGTAATTTCATCGCGGATCTATCCGCGGGTCTGAAAGATCAGGTGCAAAGCTAACTTCCGGCAGGTGCGGCCCGGCCTCTACACCGCCAGACGCGGGTAAAACAGCGCTTGGTGGCACCGCGGAGTGCCTGAGGCAAAACTCGGGGCTGCTTTTTCCGGCTCAAAACTTTGGCCCACTGGCCGATATGACACAGACGGCTTATGATAGTGCGGCAGGTGAAGTGTCCGCAGTACAGGAAACCATTATGGCCTTATTCGACTCACGTGGAACAATGATCTCCCCAATTCCGCTGGCCACTCCGGCGGAAGTATCGCAGCAACTGGCCTCCGGGGTGCAACCCCGGATCGCTGCGGATTATCAACGCTGGCGGCAGATGACGGTGGATGAAATGCTGCTGGAAAACCGGGTGGTGTTTCTGGTAGGCGAAATCAACCACATATCCAGTTCCAATGTGATCATGAGATTGCTTTATCTGCAATCCACGCGAAAAGATCAAGACATCAATTTGTACATCAATTCGCCGGGTGGCTCTGTGGATGACACGTTGGCGATTTATGACACAATGAAATTTCTGTCCTGTGATGTCGCGACGTTTTGTATTGGCCAGGCCATGAGCGGCGGTGCGGTCGTGCTCGCGGCCGGCACCAAGAACAAACGTTACGCCCTGCCCCATGCCAAGGTGATGGTGCATCAGCCGTTTGGCGGCCTGTATGGCCAGACCTCGGATATTGCAATTCAGGCGGAAGAAATACTGAAAACGAAAGCCACGCTGACGGATCTCCTGGCCAAATTAACCGGCCAGCCTCGCGAGAAAATCGCCGAGGATCAGGAACGCGACAAATACTTCGATGCCCACGCTGCCAAGGCGTACGGCCTGGTGGATGAAGTGCTTGAGGAAACGGACAAGGCTAAAAAAGACATCATTGCCCGCCAGCAGGCACAGCCATCCACCTAAGCCTCCGGCGAGGAGAGGTTTGTGATCATTGCACTTGATGCCAGACCTTTGGTGGGAAGGCAGCCTTCCGGCGCAGCACAGCATGCCCGCAATCTCGTTGCGCAATGGGCGGCCCTGGATACTCCACATTACTTTATTCTGGTGCTGGATACCCAGACCGCTCGTCGGGCAGAGCTGGATAAATCGCTTCCCGACAATATGGGCGAACATTTTCCGGTCAAGGTGGTTTCGTCGGGTATTTCACCCGGAACCCTGTTGGCCCCGGCCGGCAGTCTGCCTCCGCTTTCGCCCAGGGTGCTGGGGGTGGTGAAGTTTGATGTTTTTCATAGTTTCACCCCGGCGTTGCCGCGATCATGCACGGCGCCTGCGGTGATGACCATTCACGATTTGGCCTGCGAACTGGACTTAAGCGTTCGCCACAGTGCCCAGGGGCGCACCGCTCGCCGTAACAATCGCTGGTCTTTACGCCGTGCCCAGCATGTTGTGGCCGTTTCCACCCAGACGCGAAACGACACCATGAATGTGTATGGCATCCAGCCCGGTGATGTGCATGTGATCTTCAACGGTATTAACCCGATTTTCCATCCCGAATCCAGCCCGGAACTCGCACGCCAGATTCGACGCAAAATACCGGTACCCAATCGATATGTTCTGCTGGTTGGTTCGGACATACCCAGACGCAATTATCCCCGGATTTTTCACGCCATGGCCGACGTATGGCGGCAGGATCCAACCCTGAAGCTGCTGCTGGCTGGCCATAATTCCTGGCCGACCACGCCGATATACCGCCAGGCCCAGGCGGCCGGAGTCCTGGATCACCTGGTTTTTGCCGAATCACCGAGCGATGCGGAGTTGGCACAGCTTTATCGCGAGGCGGTACTGACGTGTTGCGGTTCAAGTTTTGAAGGCTTTGGCCTTTCCGTATTGGAGGCGATGGCCTGCGGTTGTCCGGTGGCGTGCAGCGATATGACATCCCTGCGTGAGGTCGCTGGAAAGGCCGTGCTTTTCTTTGCACATGATGACCCGGAGTCTATTAGTCGGGCCGTGACCAGTCTGGCTGCTGATGCTGAATACCGTCGCCAACTCGGGCGGCGCGGTCTTGCACAGGCGGCGGGTTTCACCTGGCGTGCCGCTGCCCGCAGCTTGTTGGACATACTGGAGGAGTGTGCGGGGGCAACCGGCGGTTCCCAAGCGACATCGCAGCGGGAATCGCCGTAGTTCTTGGATCAGTTGCAGCCATCATGGGCCCGGGCAGAGACCGGCCGATCAAGGGATGATCACACGCACCGTGCGGCCGCCTTGCTCCAGCCGGGTGTGAATATGGATCGTTTTTCCCGCGGCCGTGACGCGCAGGCGATAATCACCCAGAAATCCTCGCGTGTGGTAGACCCCCTTGGCATTGGTTTGGCCGGTGTGGTTGGTCCACCAAGTGTGGTCCACCAGGTGAATATAGGCGCGGCCGACCGGGCGCAACCGCCACCGGCGATTCCAGAGCGCCGTGTTGGGTCGCCAATCGTGGCCGGCCCAGAACCCCCATTGGTTGATGCCGACGACGGCGGGTACGCTGAAGGCGGCAATCAAAAAAGCGTGCATGTAGTGAGCCTGAAGTTGAGGATTATGAACATCAATGGTGAGTTCCGTTACCGTCAGCGGCTTGCCAAACTTCGCGAAGCGGTTGAGCACACGGATGAGCCTTCGTGGCGGCGTAAGGAGGCTTCCAAAATGACATTCAAACCCAATACCACCCAGCGGTGCGCCGTGGGCTAGCAGATAATGGATAAGCCGGGCGTAACGGTTTTGCTTGTTGATATGCAGGCCGCCGGCCCCCGCAATTTCATATTCATTGACGTATAACACCGCGTGTGGATCGGCCCGATGGGCGGTCTTGTAGCAGTCTGTGAGGATGGACCGGCCGAAAAGATGCTGCAGGCTCAGGTTGTCCAGCGGTTCGTTGATGACATCCCAGCAATCCACCTTCCCGCGCAAGGCCCGGGCCTCGGAGAAAATATGCTGTTCCACCGCTCGGCGCAGTTGCCGTGGGTGGGTCTTGAGTTTGACAGCGAAGGCCGGCATCCAGCGCCAACTCGGCCAGATCAGATTATGCCCGCGGATTTTAAGGTGGTGATCCGCCAGCCACCGTACCGCGCGGAGCGTTTTTGCCCGGCGGCGTTTATCATGCCATGGTCCCCACTTAAGCCCATTTTCCACTTCCGCATGATTGAAGTATTTCAGGAGCGTATGGCGGTATTTGCGGCCATTGGCGGTGGGGCTGTTAATCATCGCGGAGGATACCGCCGTCCCAAATTGAAATGCGTGCCGCAGCATTTCCAGATGCACTCTGGCGTGGGCCAGTGCGCGACCTTGGCCATTAACAACTTGCACCGTTAGCGGAGCCATACGGTATTTGGCTATTCGGGCCAACGCCGGCTTTAACCACGGGCCGCGAAAATCCAGATTCAGATGGCGGTGGTCTTGAAAGGTGAGTTGAATATTGGCCAGCAGCAGTTTTTGCCGCTGACCGCCGAGGTTAAACGTGAGCCCGATATTGGATGGCGGAATGGACTTCCGGATAGTCACGGTTTGGCGAACAGTTTTCCACGTGAAGCCGGTGGCGGCACTGACACTGAAAATTCCAGTCCAGGGTGATCGCATGTACTGGAGTACGGCCGACAGACGGACTGTTTTACCGGGCGCAGCGCTGCGAAACCGAAAGCTTAAATTGATCTGGTCACCGGCGCGCAACGCCGGCACCACGCCTACCATGTACTGAATGTTCCATGGGTCCCGCGGCTGCCGGCCTACCACAATTTCCACCGCCCGGGTGCCGCCCGGTCCGCCGTGGGGAAGCAGTCGGGCGGCAGCATGGCCGCCGCCGTTGTACGTCATGTGGCCTGTGCCGATGGCTGGTTGGATAAGCAGGTTAGCGTGCCGGGTCAAAGCACCGGTTGCACTGATTGAATAAAACGCGGTCACCACCAACACCGCCACCATGGCGGAGAATGGCACGCGAGATGCCCTTTTCCACCGGCCGCAGATATTTGTGGTAGCCGCCACCAATGTCACTCCCATTATGCCGTTGTTTCGGCACTGGTGTCGGCGGATGGCTGGTCGGAGCCATCTACTCCCCAGGCTTTCAAATGCTCCAGGCTGATCCGCAAAGATTCAAACGGATCCCGACTGCATACATCCTGTTCAACAATGTACCACTCTGCCTGCACGCGTTTCAGCGATTTAAGTATGGCGGGCCAGTTCAAATTGCCTTCGCCCACCTCCGCCATCACGATTTTATCATCAACAAAACCCATATCTTTCAGATGCACCAGGGGTTGGCGTTTGCCCAGGCGGGTAATCCAGGCCGCCGGATCTCCGCCGCCGTATTGAATCCAATACGTATCCAGCTCCGCCTTAACCAGCGATGGTTTGGAGTTTTCATACAAAATTTCCAGTCCCGTGGCCTGGCCATACCGCGTCAGTTCAAAGGCGTGGTTGTGATAGGAAACAGTCAATCCGAGCGGGCGATAGATTTTCCCCAGGGCGTTGAGTTCCCTGGCGAATTGGGCAAAGCCTTCCGCACTGCGAAACTCACCCGGCATCGACGGAACCGCCGTATGCTGGCAACCCCATAAATGGTGTTCCTCCGCTACTTTTTCGGGGCTCTCCTTAAGCCGTTCAAACCCGACGTGGGTGGCGCAGCAGGTTAAACCCTCGGATTGTAAAATGCGCGCGAATTCCTGCGGCTCAATGGGACCCAGGGCGGAAGCCTGCACCGCTTCAAACCCGATTTTTCGCACTTTAGCGCAGGTGGCGGCGATATCCGCAGGCGTCTTGATAAAATCCCGCAACGTGAACATCTGTGCCGCTATTTTTGACTTGGTAGCCACGATAATACTCCTAAAAACATGTGGAGCATAGCGATGGTTGGAAAATGCGTCAATAATCGGCATGGAACGAGAAAACCTCGCCGGTGGAAGAGCGCAACGGCCGGCCTATCGGTTAAAATAATTTTTCGTGCAGGCCAGATCCGTTGGGCCGGCGAGGCGTGGACGTCGTAAATAATGCGGGTTTCGGATGGCACACAGGCGACGCGAGTGCTTAACCCCATGGATAAAGGCAGCAGGTTGAAAACAGAGTCCGATTTACCGCATCCCGATTCCACCAGCCACAGCACCGCCGTTGCCCCTTTGGCATGGCCGTGGCGATTGCTGCTGATTCTCCTGGCCGCGGCCATGTTGACGCTGGCCTTTCCTCCCTTTTACTTGTGGCCTCTGGCTCTGCTGGCCTTGTGTCCTCTGGGTATAAGTGCCTTGGATGGTCGGCTGGGTTGGCGGTGGCTGGCCGTCTATTACCTGGCGGGGTTGCTGTATTTTTTAGGCAATTCTTTCTGGTTGATTCCCGTAACGTTCGGGGGCTATTTTGTTTTGAGCCTGTATATGGGCGTGTATTGGCCGATTTTTGCCTGGTCTTTGAGATTCAACAGCGCAGTGCTGCGTTGGCCGGCGGCAGTTTTAATTCCGATTTTCTTTACCGCCCTGGAATACCTTCGCAGCACGCTTTTTTCAGGCTTTTCCTGGTTTATGCTCGGAACCGCCCTGGCTCCGTCCCTGCATCTGCTGCAGGCAGCGGACTTATTTGGCGTTTCCGGGCTTACCTTTCTCTGCGGCGTCAGCGCCGGTTGGCTGGTGGATGGGTGGATGGTGTGGCGGGGTGCGTCCAAGATGGGCCGGCGCGGGTGGCTGGTGGAAACCATTCTGGTGGCGGCGCTATTTGCGGCGGTCTGGGGTTATGGCAGTTTTCGTTTGGGGCAACCTCTGCAGACCCATGGCCCCAGGGTGGCAGTGATTTCAGGCAATGTGCCGCAGGCGTTAAAAGATTCCGGCAGCATCGCGGCAGACCAGCAGATATTCAACCGTTTTTTTGAACTCTCAAAGGCCGCAGCCAGGCAACATCCAAGTCTCATTGCGTGGCCGGAAACGATGGTCGGCGGCTATTTCAATCGACAATGGCTGAACCTGTCACCGGCGGATTTTTCAGCGCCATCAGCCCGCCGCCTGCTGCGGATGGATCAGCAGTTTTACGCCCGTCTGCGCGGATTTGCACAAAAACATCACCTGAGTTTTTTGGTAGGGTCGGCGGGAATTCATTACGATGCCGCGGGCCGGCCGGTTCAGACCCGTAACCTCGCGATCTTTATCACACCCCACGGTCCACAGGCACATCCCTATGCCAAACATCACCTGGTGCCGTTTGGGGAATACGTGCCGTTTGCCTACTGGCCATGGCTGCACCATCTTCTGCTGAGCCTGACGCCCTTCGGCCCCAACGATGATTATTCACTTACACCGGGGAAACGATGGCGGCGTTTTATGCTCTCGGCATCCGGGCATAAGTGGCGTTTCGGCACGCCAATCTGCTATGAAGATGCCATGCCCAGGCCCTCGCGCATGTTCGTGCGCCCACGCAACAACCGCAAGGGAGCGGACTTTTTAATCAGCATCAGCAATGACGGCTGGTACTATAGCCGGGTGGAGCTTCAGCAGCATCTGCAAATGGATTCGGTCCGGGCGGTAGAAGAACGCGTACCCATTGCCCGCAGCGTCAATGGCGGCGACAGCGGATTTGTAGGCCCGGATGGGCGCGTGATAAAACTGGTTCAGCGGCGCGGGCACACTGAATTCATCAGCGGTTTTGCCGTGGCCAGGCTTCCCGTGGATTTGCGCATCAGTTTATTCAGCCGGATTGGAGATGCCGGTGTAAAATTATTGGTCGTGGTGGCGGCTTTGCTGGTGATCATCAGCGCGGTCCTGGTCGTGGTGGCGCGACGGCGGAGACCACAAAACCACAAGGTTGGTGTAACAACATAATGGAGTACAGTTGGTATGAATAAGATTAAAAAAATCTGTGGAAAACTCCGGCGGGGCCTCCTGCTGGGGGTATGGGCGGTGGCATTGGTGGGTTGGGGGCAATCCGGTTGGGCGGTTACCCACATTCCGCATGTTCCCTTGGCAGGGGCTATTCGCGTCATCCAGCAGTCGGTGCGCAACAACAGTGCGATTATTCGGGCGGAGTCCATGGAAAGTCTGCAGAATCTCGATAGCCCGATCAGGCAGCATTTGCTGACGAAGGGCTTGCATGATCCATCCCCCATGGTGCGGTTTTCCGCGGCGATGGTGGTAGGGCGATGTCGGCTGGCGGCATTCAAATCCGTGATGAAAAAAATGCTCACCGATAAAAGCATGAATGTGCGGGTGGCTGCGATTTATGCCCTGGACCGGCTCGGCAATTCCTCCGGAATGAATGAATTGCCGCGGCTTTTACATTCAGCCCAACCCAGCGTTTCAGCAAATACCGCCATGGTGCTGGGCCGGCTCGGCGATAATTCCGCTATTCCGCTGCTGCTGACCGAGGCCAAAAACTCCAGTCATGGCGTACAGATCGCCGTGACTTCGGCGCTGGCCCGGCTGGGATATCATCGGGCGCTAAGCAGTCTGATCGCCCTGAGTTTAAGCGGCTACGAGCAGGATCATCTGGCCGCCTTGAGTACCTGCCGCACCCTGATGAACCCGCTGGCGATCAACGTACTGCGGGCCGGTTTGCGCGAGCCGGATCCGGCGGCGAATCTGATTGCCGCCCGCGGCCTCGGACAACGCGGCAGCGTCATGGGAGAAAAAGTCACCAGGCGGTACAGCAGCAGTTCCAAGCCGCAGTTACGGGCCTTGGCGGCCTTGGCGCTGGGAGCCATTCCGATGTCGGGAAATGTCGCCGTGCTGACCAAAATGCTGGGAGATCCGGACGTACACGTACAAGTGGCGGCTGCGGCTGGCCTGTTTCATTTTCATGCAATGGTCCGGCGGCTGCGCACCGCGCAACAGCACTGATACCCGGCGGTTGGCTGCGGGTTCAGCGAGTAGCGAAAACATCCACCACCGCGGCGTAATCATTGAGATTGTATTGGCGCAACGCGGCAAAGCCCGCTTCGCTGCCAAGAGCCATTTCGGTGGTCGGACCTCCATATAAATTGCCCTGAATCTGCGGAGGATGGGTGGAACGCCGCTCGCTGAGGCGGGAAAGTTTCAATTCTGTACGGCTGTCCGTAATCGTAACCTGGCTAAATCCAGCCAGTCTTAAAAAGTGGTCGTAGGTGCTTATTTCCATGGCCCCCGCCAGCCCCTCCAGGTGTTCCGACATGAGCTCGGTAACTTCGGCGGGCAGCAGCTTTTTAAGCGCAATATCATGCACCGCCAGGCATCCGCCGGACTTGAGTGTACGGCAGATCTCCCGAAAAACCGCCAGTTTATTGGCGGCCAGGTTGATCTGGCGGTTGCTGATCACCCAGTCGGCACTCGCATCGGGCAATGGAATGCTGTCCATGCGACAAAGGCAGAATTCGACATTGGCAAGATTTTGTTCGCCGGCCGCCTGGCGGGCCTTTTCAACGTGACGCGGAGAAGGATCTATGCCCACAACCCGTCCGCGATGTCCCACCCGCTCGGCCAGGGCCAGGCATGTACTTCCGGTTCCGCTGCCGATTTCCACCACGGTCTGGCCGCGTTGTATCCGATCCATCCAGGGCGAATGCGCCCATGTGGCAAGGTTCGCTGCGGCTGGTGCCGGCCGCACCGTGGTTCCCGTCGCCAACGGCACCTTGATGCTGATCGACACGGTTTCTGGGTGGCGTGCCAGCGCTGCGGAATGACTGTTTACGATGGGTGCTGACTTTTGGCCAAGTACCGGCATCATGATTTCTCCAGCTTAGACCTGGTGCATTGGGCGGATTCAATGCGTCAAAGTTTTGTTGGCTCGAAAATTTACATCCCTGCCACCGGCGGCGATTCCCCTTGCCCACACTTTGCACTGCTCTCAGGCGGCGCTGTCACAACAGGCAACAGCGCATAGGGCGGCCAAGCGGACCATCATACCTGTCTACCACCCCATATTTGTTATCGGTACTTGGCAGGAATAACTGTATTTTATTTTTTGCTCCCACTTTTTGCCGCTGCCGCGACACGCCCGGCCCACCAGGTCCAGACTGTGAACCGGGGGAATAATATCCTGCCGATGCCGGCAGCCCTCCCCTGGCATTCCCAAAGAATGCCGCCCCCAACTCACAAAGTATCATCGTAATGCGAACTTGCTCCGGCCAACGCCACTGGCTTATCGGGCCGATTTTACACCCGGTCCAGTGCGGACCAGGGGGCCGGTCTTCGCGTGTGGTGCAACGGGCTGGAACTTCATCGCCAGAGGTTCCTTGCTGTTCTTGACCGGACGAGGCATGTGCTGCTCAACCTGCTGGAGTTCGACCATGGCGGGATAAGTCAGCCGGCCGGATATTCGGAACAAATTCAGCAGATTAATGCGCGTTTGAAAGCGCGATTGCTGGTAGGCCAGGTGTGCTGCCAGTTCCTGATCCTGGGCGGTGATGACATCCAGATTTGTAGCCAACCCCGCCTTGAACGAGTGTTCTGCCTGATGGTACGCCGCCTCCGCTGCGGTCACTTCGGTTTTGAGATTCTTTTCCAGTTGCAATCCGCTTAGCCAGTCGGCCCGGGCTATGGTTACTTCCTCGCCGATTCGGCGACGCAATTGATGTGCCGCCAGCATCGCTTGGCGGTATTGGGAATAAGCCGCCCGCAAATCGGCGTAGATTTCGCCTCCTTCAAACAGCGGCATGTTCACGCTGAACAGTCCGGACCACCAGCTATCGGTTGGAAACTGCCCCTTGTATAAAAACGTATCAAAGTTAATGGCCAGTGACGGAAAATATTGCTCATAAGCCGCCTGAACATTCTTTGCCTGCGCCGCCACTTTATCTTCCGCCGCCTTGAGATCCTGCCGCTGGGACCAAGCGATTTTTTGCAGTTGGGCCAGTGTGGGCAAATGAATTGTTGGATTAAAGTCATTAAGTAAACGGGCATGGTTCAGATTGGCCGCCCCGATTAAATACGCCAGTGTGGCACGCCCACGTACCACGTTATTGCGGGCTTTGGTCAACTGCACACGTGTATTGGCCTCATCGGACTGGCTTTGCAGCACCGTGAGCCGCAGTGCTACGCCGGCCTCAAATTCATGCTTGACCATGGTCACCCTGGCCTGCTGCACTTTCAATGTCTGCTTGAGCACCGTCACGGACCGGTCATCGCTGAGAACTTGATAATACGTTTGCGCCACCTCCAGCAGCAGGCTGGATTGCAGATCCAGCATGGCCGCCTTGCGCTGGCCGGAAACCAGCCTGGCGCTGCTGATGGCCGTCGCGTCCTTAAGCACATTCACGTTAAGGGTGCTGGCCAGAGGCACATTGGCATAGTGGGTTTGAAAAAAGTTGGTGACGCTCGGAAAGCCGGGCGGCGCGGTAAAGCCGTGCATCTGGAAATCGGAAACGCCGATCCCAACGTGTGGCATGAAGGTGGCGAAGGCTTTGTCCTTGGCAATCAAAGCCTGCAGATAATTTTCGCCGCTGATGGCCAGTTCTTCGTTATTGTTGTTGGCCAGTCGCATGGCTTGCGAAAGCGCGAGCACCGCCGGTATTTTTACGGCCGCCACTGCCGGCTGGGAGTGAAGAATTTTCTGGTAATGGGCCACCTCCTCTTTTTGGTTAACACACCCGGAAAGCGACACTGCCATTGCCATTCCCAGCAATGCCAGTCGTCGCGCTGATTTGATTTGGAAATTTCTGATCATGTTCACGGTTTGAACTCCTTATTCCAGCACGGGTTGCGGCGGTCGCTTATGCACATCTTTTATCAGCAGCATCAGGGGCAACAGCAGCAGGAAAATCAGGCCCAGGAGGCGAAACGCATGAATATATGCGAGTATCCCCGACTGGGTCAGAACGTCGCGGTAAATAATGGCCTGCGCCATGGTAAGGGCCTTGGCCGGGGCGGCCCCGGCCGCCACCACTGTGGATCGCAGTTGGGAAACAGCCGTATTGTAGACCACGTTGAGAGTGGTGGCATGAGCACTCAAAAATACCTGCTGCATCTGCGATACCTGTTTGACATAAGCCACCGATAACGAAATGCCGACGCTGCCACCAATGTTTCTCGCCAGGTTAATTATACCCGAGGCCGAACTGATTTGTCCGCGGGGCATATTGGCAAAGGCGGCGGTGTTAATCGGCACAAACATGAAGGCCAATCCCATCCCCTGAACCACGCGGCAAATGACCAGGTTGTCAAACGCCGCACCCAGCGAAAGCCGGGCCATCAGTTCCAGGGCCGCCACATTGGCCAGCACCCCAAATACCAGCAGCCAGCGGATGGGTATGCGGGTAATCAACGTCCCCACCAGTGGCATCAGTACCAGGACGACCAGGCCGCCGGGAGCCAGTACCATGCCCGCTTCCCTGGCGGTGTATCCCATGAGTGTCTGCGTCAGCAGCGGCAGCAGCGTGGAACTGGCATACAGAACCGCGCCGAAAATAAGCATGCCCAGCGTCGTGAGGCCAAAATTACGATTTTTCAGCAGGCGGAAATTCACAATCGGCTCGGCGGTATACCATTCCCAGATGAGGGCGGCTGTCAGCCCGATCAGCGCCACCAGGCCGCACCCCAGGATAAACTTGGAAGCAAACCAATCCGCATCTTCTCCGCGATCTACCATCACTTGCAGGCTGGCCAGCCCCAGCGAAAGCAGGCTCAGACCGATGTAATCAAACTTCATGCCGCCGCGGAATCCTTTGGCTTGATGGTGCGGGGAATCCTGCAAAATCATGTACACTAAAAACAGCACGATAATGCCCACCGGCACGTTGACGAAAAAGCACCACCGCCAGCTCAAATTATCCGTGATCATACCGCCCAGCACAGGCCCCAGCACCGGTGCCACCACCACCACAATGCCGTAAATCGCCATCGCCATGCCCACGCGGTTGCGTGGCAGTGTTTCGGCCATGATGGCCTGTGCACCCGGCTGCAATCCACCGCCGCCCAGCCCCTGTAAAACGCGCATGGCCAGAAGCACTCCAATGTCGGGGGCCAGCCCGCACAGCAGCGAACTGGTGGTAAAAATAACCAGGCACAGCATGAAGTAGGGCTTGCGGCCGAGCCGGGCGGAAAAAAAACCGTTCAGTGGCAGTACAATGGCATTGGCCACCAGATAACTGGTAAGCACCCACGTACTTTGGTCCACGGTGGTGGAAAGACTTCCGGCTATGTGCGGCAACGACACATTAACAATCGTGGAATCCAGCACTTCCATGAACGCTGCCATGGCTACCAGTGGCATCACCATCCACGGGTTCATAGCCGGGCGGTTCAGGACCGCCGGTTCGATTAAGCCAGCGTCGGCGACCGCGTTCATCGCACCTTGACCTCCGGTACCGCAGACATGCCCGCTGCCAGGTAGGGTAATTTTGCCGGCAGATCCTTGAAAAGTATCTTGACCGGCACGCGTTGCACTACTTTCACATAGTTGCCGGTGGCATTTTCGGGCGGCAACAGGCTGAATTTGGCCCCGGTACCGGCCTGAATACTTTGCACGTAGCCCTTGAAATTGACTTTGGGATAGGCATCAATGGAAATCGTAGCCGGATCACCGGGCTTCATGTGGGTTAAATCAGTTTCCTTAAAATTGGCGATCACCCACATCTTCGGTCGCACAATAGCCAGCAGGTTCTGCCCGATGGTAACGTAATCACCGGGTTCCACGACCTTTCGGGTGACATAACCACTGACCGGGGCATCAATATCGCAGTAGGACAGGTTTAATTTGGCCTGTTCCACCGCGGCTTTCAATTCGGCAATAGTGGCGCTGCCGGCCGACACATTGCTGCTTTGTTTGCCTACCTGTTGTGGAACCACATTGACGGACGACAACTGGGCCTTGGCTAACACCAGGCCGGCCAGACTGCGCGCCAACGCTGCCTGGGCAGCGCTTACACTTTGCCGGGCTGCAGCCACAGCGGCGCGAGCCTGGTCCACCATGGCTTGTTTGGCCATCACCTCGGTACGGTCCGCCACTACGTAAGCCTGGGCACTGACCGCCGCGGCACGATAAGTTTCCAGTTGACTCGGAGTAACATCGCCGCTTTTCAGTAACTTCGAATACCGCTGGTAATCTTGCTGCGATTTAATTGCAGTAGCGGAATCCGCCAGAACCTGGGCTTGGGCGTGGGCCACGGCAGCCGCTGCTGCTGCCACATTGGCCTTGGCCTCCAGGAGATTGCTTTCCGCTCCGGCCCGCGCGGCCCGGGCCTGGGCAATTTGTGACCGGGCAATGCTGATCTCGGCCAGGGCCTGATCGACTGCCGCACGGGAAGTCCGGTGAATCAGAGCCAGTCCAAACTTACTGGCCCGGTGGTTGGCGCGGGCGACCCGCAAGGCCGCCTCGGCTCGATCCAGGGCGGCTTGAAAATCGCGCGGATCCAATTGCACCAGCGGGGTGCCTTTTTGAACAAACTGGTTGTCCAGCACCAGCACCTTGTTCACATGGGCGGCCACCTGCGGGCTTACATAGATGATGTGCGCATCGACAAAAGCGTCGTCGGTGGAAACATAATCCCAGGTCAGCCATAACCACAGACCGCCCGCACACGCCCCCAGCACAATCAAACCCAGTAAAATCAGCATAAAGGTTTTGCGCCGTGATGGATTGCCGGCGTTGGCCTCCGGCAGCGCAGGCGACTCCTTGGCGGCGGGAGCAGCCTGTATCTGGGTTTCTTCCGTATGATTGTTTTGAACCATGGTGAACTCCATTCGAGCTTCGCCCTTTGACCTGACCGGCTTTACTGGCGGCCGCGGGGCATGGGTCAGACGGTAATCTCATGTTGTCAGGTCAAGCTATGGGTTCCTGTTTCTCGGGGTCAAAGGTCGGGCGGATCGCTTCCCTGCGTTACGTGCTTTTAGCTCATGCCGGCCAGACGCGGCTGTTGTCGCACCGGCGGGCAGAATGGCATGAATCCCGCCCAGTGAGAATTGAACGATACTTTCCGTAATGCTTTCGATATCGTGCTCGCAAAACTCGGAGCGTTTCATCAACTTGAGCACAACATTGCGATAGCGATGATAAAAAAGGCATTGTCCGATGATGCTGTTGACCGCACGCTGCACCAGGGCCTCATCCAGTTTGGCGGGAGACGCGATACCGCGAACAATGGCCGCTACCGCTTCCATCCGCGGACGCACACAATTGGTGATAAACACCTGCAGCCCGGCCGTAGGTTCGGCCATTTCCCGGGCCACCAGCCGGGTATACCATGGGGGCTGGCCTCCCTGAGTCAGCAGGCGCCGTATAAAATCATGGATAAAAAGTTCCAGGGCCAGGTGTGGCTGATCGCGCAGCGCCAGCTTGAAATGCTCCAGATGATAAATTTCCGGATGCTTTCCGTACTGCAGCGCCTCGTGATATAAATTTTCCTTGTCCCGAAAGTAATAGTTGACTGCCGCGACATTGGCTCCCGCCCGCTGACAGATCATCTGCACCGTGGCGGCACGAAAGCCATGATCGGCAAAAACCTCTCCGGCCGCGTGCAGCAGCCGGGAGCGGGTACCTTCATCCGACGCAAGAGGATGTCGTGTGGCCATGACCGCAATTCCATCAACGCACCGCAACGGAACATTGTACCATCGCGTTCAAATATAATTTTAAAATATCTATTTGAAATGTCAAGTTGATCATGCCACTGATTGCTGATTGTTACACGCTGATCGCTCCCTGCAATCTGCATTCTGAAATTTGAAATCCGTTTATCCCCGCCGCCTCAGCCAAGGTGCGGTCGCCTCGCAACCAAAGCGGGACATGTCCCACCGGAATCCACCCTCCCCACCGGATCACTTCCCACAAACTGATACGTATCCGTCCCGTTGCGGCCGCAGGCCGCATGTGCGCCGCAGCGCCGGGACAATTCATCTCACCGGCAGGAATGCCCGTGCCACCTTGCGGATACGTGACCGTTACCGCGTAGCCTTGGGCATTATAGGTGTATTGGGCGATGATCTGGCCGCTGCTATTGGTGACCTTGACCAATCGATCCCAGGCATCGTAAATGAGTGTCTCCTGACTCCTGTCTCGTGTCTCCTGAGATGTCATATTGCCAAAGCTGTCGTACACAATGCTGTCCAGTATAGCGTGGCCGGCGGCATTATCCACCACCGCCGTTACCGCGCCAAGGTTATCGGTGATGGCCCAGAGCGTGGGGCCGGCAACAGAACCGCTGGATCACCGCACCGGTTGCGCCATTGATGGCAGAGAGCAGTTCACCGGATACAGGCGGTTTCGCTGACGCACCACGCTGACGCTGTAGTTGCCAACGGCCGCCGCACGCTTTATAATCACAAGGAAGGTGACGCCCATGGATGTAGTAATTTCTATTCCCGATCAAGTGGCCGACAAGCTCCGCCGCCGCGCCAGGGCCCACGGCCAGCGTCTGCGCACCTATACCTCCAAAATCGTCCAGCAGGCAGTCCAGGGCCCCACCTTGGAAGAACTCCTGGCCCCCGTGCAGCGGGATTTCGCCCGCAGCGGTATGACCGAAAAACAATGGCTCGATCTGGGACGCGATCTGCTGGATAAAGTCCGGGCGGAGAAAAAGGATTGACCACGCCGGCACCCAGGGCCGTCTACGACGCTATGGTCATGCTCCAATGGGCCGCCCTGTCGCCCTATTCCCCGCAATTCAATCCCACTGAACGGCTATGGCAACATACACGTAAAAATGGAACTCATAACCGGTCCTTTCTAACCGTGGACGAATTGGCTCGGACCCTGACGCGCGTGTTCCGCGATATGCAATCCAAGCCGGAAACCATCAGCGCCTATCTCCAGCCTTTTCTGTGAGCATATGTCCCTTTAATTATACGCTTCTGTATATTGTGCGGTGAGTTGGCCGCCGTTGAGCGAGGCCGTGCAGCGGTACAAAGGCAGCCCGCCTTCATCGCCGCGAAATCCCGTCCCGCCGATATGGCGGGTGTGCGCCGCGGCGCCGGGGTTGTAGATATTTTCCACCTGGTTCACGATTGTGGTCCCGCCGGTGTCGGCATAACTTGTTAAAAGGTAAGGCAGGCCCTGGCTATTGTACGCGGTATCAATGCGCCTGACCGAGCCATCGACACCAGCCCCCAGCGTGGTAACGGTATCGCTGATTTCCCGCCCGGCGGTGTCGTAGGTGTATTGATGCACGTTGCCGTTGTGATCGGTGGCGCTGCGCTCAATAACCAATGAATAATGATCAATGAACAGATCATCGGAATTTCCAAATTGCGGATCCGTGATCATCGTTGGTCCTCCGATTACCTCCGCTGCCTCCTTGTGAATCAACGTGTTCCAGATTCCGGGTTCAGAATTCATTGAACTGCTTTTTTTCACCGCGGAGGAAGCAGAGGAAATGGAGGTGCTGCGGCGCTTGCCGTGCAGCTTTGGTTCCGAAATTGTTTCAGTTGATGCGACCATAAGGCTGCCCTAAAAAGGCTGGTTCTTTCCAAGCATGGATTCTAACCAGTCCAAAGCGGATCGCAAAGCGAATTTACGAAAGCTGCGTCCGCAACGCGATACACGTTTACCATTTCGCTACTCGCGGGTTCTCTGATCGCCATTGGAATCGACGGATTCCAACCTTTCGTGTGCCCGCTTAGCACAGAGTTTGGCTACATATCGTCTCTTCAGCATGTCTCCCATCCACATGATCGGACCGACGGCCAATAGACCAATACCAAGGAAATATAGCGGCGCATTTATTCGTGCGATTGGCGGCACGCCCGACCCGTTCTGCTTTGTCAAAAGCAACGCGACCGATAGCACGACCCACGCAAGTGCCGAAAGAGCGACATTTGCCTCAATCATTTGAGTTGGCCCCTTCGCATTCTGGATTTCCCTGGCCCGCACGAATTCAGCGTAAGCTTTGGAGTCGGAGATGGGCGGCCTCCTCAACCCCTTAAATTTTCGAAAAGCTACAAAAAGGTGAATAATCGTCCCACACGCCAACCCCGCTGCGAAAAAGACAAGGGCGGCTGAGAGGAATCTTCCCATCTGGGGAGGGAGGGCATGGGCCAGAGTTAATCCGCCCAGCGTACAAAATATCACCATGAGGTATATAAGGTGCAGGGGGTTCCTCAAAAACATTACAATACACCTCATTGCTTACATTTACTGGTTAGATTTTGAATCTGTGTGTTTATGTTTGTCAATTCCTGCAGGATGAGATTTATGGTGCTGGACGCCCCCATATCCTTCAAATAGGGAGATGCCTGGCTCCACAATGAGGACATTTGTCCGGTGCCAGTCGCGAGGTCAAGCGAAGCGTACGGTGAAAAATACCCGCCAGCGAGGCTGGTCCAACCGGAAACCGGGCCAGCAGCCGGAATTGGAGTAAATGTCGAGGCCGCCGCATCGGAAATTGGCACCGATCCTTCTGCGTTCGGTACGCCCGTTAAAATTGAATCTATCCATGAGTTATCAGTGGGATTACTTAGGGCATAGATGCCAGCTTTCCCTGTCAACGCGCCACTTTGCCCAATTGCCTCCTCTGTAACAGGGTCCGTCAGATGAACCAGATTAGCCGCCTCCCCTGCTGTCCCCAGTTGGCTCAATCCGAGGGTTGCCAAGGTTGTCGCAGCCTGTCCACCAAGAAACGTCGATATGCCGTGGGCGGGATCATTTTGTACAACGAGATTATTGCTCCAATCAGGGGAGGGTATAACCGGAATAATTGTCGAGTCGCCAGCAGTGAGATAGCCGACGCCATTGGCGACGTCCGCCGGAATATTCGCCATGCCAATCACAGTATTCTGTACTCCATTGGCGACATTGGCAAGCCCTTGGAGCGTGCCGGCACCAAGCGACGAGGGGTTCTCGGCAACGGCCCCAATTCCAGAACCAACATATTCCGCAGCACCAGCAAGCGTGTTGCCTACGTTGGACATCCAACTCCAAAATCGTCCCTGCGGATCGGTCTTGGCCACCGGATTGCTCACGACGAACTGGTACGTGTTGGCACCATTGACGTAACCGACGGGGTCTTGGTTGATCCACCGGCCAAGCGATGGGTCGTAATTTCTGTTGCGGGCGTAATAGAGTCCCGTCACGGGATCAAGTGTCATGCCTTGATAAAGATTATCCACAGTCGGCTGCGCGCCCGTGGGTGGCGTAGACCAGTCCGCGTTCAATACGGTAATTGTGCCATAGGGAGAATAAACGTATCGCTGCGTAACGCCCCAAGTGCCGGTGGTGCCGTTGTAACCTACAATCGCCGTGGTATCCCAGTTGGCTTCCTGCTGGAAATAAATGCGCGAATTCGGTTGGATTACACCGCCGGAATAGGTGTCCTGCAATACCACCGCGTTGATGTAAGCCGCACTCCAGACCGTTTGCACCGTGACGTTGGCCGCCGCTGTACCGCCGGTTCGCACCTCGATCAACTGCCACGAACTCGTGTAGTACAAATAATTGGTTGTACCCGGCGGCATTTGGCTGGTGCCTTGCGGATACGTGGCCGCCACGCGGCAGCCTCGCGCCGCCCGCCGCAGCCCGGGTTCCGAAGTTGTTTCATTCAACGCCACCATAATTTGCCCATTGTAAACCCGCTCTGCATTGCATCAACTACTAAAATTTCTTGCCGCAAACCTTGCAGGGCCCGCTATGAAGGGTTTCCGCTTCGTGCATCAGCTACTTCACATCGCTTTCTCCTTTCACGAGCTTCCCTTGGTGCAATCCCCAATATCCCCGATCACCCTAATTACCCACAATCTGATTTCGGACGAACATATCATCTTAGCCGAACCGTCCGCGGGTGCGTCCACGACCACTGCCAAGACGTCCGGCCTGACTCCCACGCAGGCGGCCACGCTTTAGGCAGGCGGAAAATTAACACGTGGTAATTTCCCTCTACCGCCAGTCGTGAACCGTTTGGTGAAAACACGAGGTCTTGGGGGAATTCAAATCGCAGCCTGATGCAACATCGGACCGTAAAATCCGTTGTGCTTATTATCCAGATATCTACTGGCCATTTCGGCGTACGGATTTTGAGCGCGGCCATTGCAGCAAGCGCGCCGCTCCGCGTAAAATGTGGCCGGCACTGCACAACCGCCGGATCAAGGCGGCCCCAAAGGTGCATCACCCTCTCTCGTAAAGGGTCGGCAGTACGGACCAATATCGCACGAACGGGGCCACCTGGCGGCCCCCGTACTGAAGTCATGACAAGCGCACGCCGGCCATGCGGAGACAAGGCTCCCGTGGCCAAGCTCTGGGATATCAGACGATCTATCCGCGTTACCCGCGTTTTTTTCCCGACGGAAATAACGCGTAGCGTATGCCCTCCGCACACCCATGCCAACCACTGGCCGTCGGCGGAACAAAAGATGGCATTCCATGGCTCAAAAAGCGGAATGCGGGGCCCGACGAGCCGGCCAGTCCGCATCCTCAATATGTTTATCCCCTCCCCAATCGCAGCCGGCAGCGGGATCGCGGCGAGCCAGCCCCCGGAAGCCGGAATAACAGCGGAAACAAACGGTTGATAAAGGTGCTCCTCAGGTGGAACTGCCAGCGGCGGCAGCCGAAAAGAGGATATAGACTGCTTATTTATGTTCCTCAGGGATAGCGAGGTTATCTCAAGGACCGAGGGCCGATTCGGCTTGGGAGAAAGAAGGCTCAACACCCGCAGCGCATTTTTATTCCCGAACAGCCTCACTATCAATGCCCGCCGATCGAGTTTGAATAAACTCGTTGATAATTTGGCATCGGCGTGTGTAAGTTTCCACAATAGGAGCTTTCGTCCGCTAGCGGCGACCGCAAGGCGATGTCGTCCCACCCAAGCTAGGCCAGGAAACAAAGGCGTCAGCCCATTTCGCGCAGGAACGTCGAGAATCCGCTCCAGAGCGATCCCACCGGAACAGGCGACCTGCGGGG
>JAJZCR010000137.1 GCA_021851715.1 Planctomycetota bacterium | reverse complement strand
GCGGACCATTCCCGACGTTTGAGGACTCGGTCGGCCTGCCGCCCGGCTCGCTCGATAATGTCGAGAATATTGGCCCAGCAAACAATCGCACGATGCAAGAAAATGATTTTACGCAGAAATGGATCGGCCAAGATTGGGCAACTGGAGATTGGTACAGTGCGTTTAGAAATCCGAGCACCGATGAATGGGCTGGCGGTGATAGTTCGAGTCACGAATGATAATGGAGAAATAAATTTATGAATATTATCGGCGAAACAATTGTTGAAGTGGAGCTTTACAACATCCCTGTGGTGTCATCCAAATCCTTTGGCGAAGCCGTCCGGGCTGGGTTGTCATCCCCGATAGGGCTGAGGGCCAGGGCTGACTCCGCGCTTATCAAGGGGCATCACGTGGTGGAAGGTTGTTGGGATTGGAACCAAGCGGCGTTTCTGCTTTCCGGTGGTATTTCGCTGCATATTTTTTCTAATGACGGGTACGCTGATTGGCTGATTGGGGATACCGCTGCTTATAACAATCTGCGACAACGTCTGCCGTCGCCCCGCACGATCATCATTGCGAAATTTGTGACTGAAACGGGAAAAACAAAATCATTGGAATCGTGCCAATTCTGCGCCCACGATCTGGTTGCGGAGTGCGTCGGAAAGGAAGTTTTGCGAATTGGAATACGGCACACATCACTATGCTTTCAATTTCGCGGTACACACGGCTGGTTTGTGTTTTTCGAACCGATGAAGCGCCACGATAATGGCGAGCCAATTCTGCTTTGGATTGAAGACCGTGATTAGAGTTGCAGCTATATAGCGGCCCAAGTGCGCCGTGCAAAGGCGAGGCGTTCCACTCCCGATGTATCGGGACTAATCCCCCGACGGCCATCGGGGTAAAGGTCGTTCCGGCGGCCATTGGTTCCACACCGTTTGTGCAGTATACTTACTCCAGCCCGAGTAACGGTTCAAGGATTACCAGCATGGTTTATCCCGATAACATATCTTTCGCAGCGGATATCGGGACAGGTCCTGATGGCAGATTGAGACACGGATGTCGAAATCCTCGATGCTGCGAGATCAGCGTATCGGGAACAATCAATTACGATTACGGCAGTGATCTGTCCAACACCAACGCCGCCTTGGATAACGCCATTGGCCGGCTGGACGCCATCGTGGATGGGGCCAATTCCGGCGACGCCGGTACTGCTCTTGAGCAGTACAGCTACCTGGGCCTGAACACCATCGTGCAGCGCAACCATCCGCAGACGGGCATCAACTTAACGTACCTCGGTTCCAGCGGCAGCATTGGCGCCGGTGGGGACCAATACGTGGGCCTCGACCAGTTCGGCCGCGTCGTTAATCAGAACTGGGTGAATTCCAGCGGCGCAACGGTGGATGGTTACACGTACAGCTATGATGCAAATGGAAACGTGACGGCTAAGAATAACACGCTTGACTCGGCCTATTCGCAAACGTTTACCTACGATCAGCTTAACCGTCTGGCAAGCAGCACACAGGGCGGGTCGGCCTACCAATCGTGGAACCTCGACAGCCAGGGCAATTGGTCATCGTTCACGAATCAGGGTTCAACGCAAACCGAAACGGCCAATGCGCAAAATCAGATTACCAGCATCAGTGGCAGCACAACACCGACGTATGATGCAGCCGGAAATATGATTTCCGGCAGTTTAACGGGCCAGCCTGCTGGCAGCGCAGACACCTTGACCTACGATGCCTGGAACCGGCTCGTATCCGTGTCCAACGCCAGCGGGCAGGTCATTGCTCAATACACGTATAATGCGATGGGGTACCGTATCACGGAAACCTATCCGCAAGGCGGAAACGGCATCGCGGCGGGAACCACGCTCAATATTTATTACGATTCGTCGTGGCAGGCTATTGAGACTCGCACCGATGGCACAGCCAGCAGCAACGTGACATCGCAAACAGTCTGGAGCGCGGCCTACATCAACGCCGTAGCGGTTGAGAATTCATACACCAACAATGGTACACAGATCAGCCACGCCATCTACTTTGAACAGGATGCCCAGTGGAACACGACGTCCATCGTCAGCAACTTCTTTGGCCAGGAATGGGTGGCTCAAAGATATGTATATAGTCCGTATGGAAACATCACGGTGTTAAATGCCGACTGGAGCACCCCGCCATCCGGCACACAACCCGCCGTCAGTAATCTCTATCAGGGCATGACGCTCGACCCGGTGACCGGATTATATTACGCCCGCAACAGAAACTATTCGCCATCCCTTGGCCGGTGGATCAACCAAGATCCTTTGCAATATATCAACGGTGCCAACACGTATCAGTTTGTGATGAGCAACCCGGTGGGAAATGTGGATCCGTGGGGGCTCGCTATGATTCCACCAGACCCTTTCCATGGGAATAGTGCCTCCAGTATACGGCCAAATATTGGGTACAAAATATTTGACCCAAACGGCGGACTCTATAAGGATGGGGTGACTGGTCAAGAACCACTGGATGTGAACTCGCCGCGCATCCAAGGACAACTTTCAAAACTTCCAGGATATACGGCCAAGACTACGCCGCCATTTTCGAATAGACAGCTCGCGCTAGATCATGAGCAGAGAGAGGTTAATAAATTTGCCAAGAAAAATGGCGGGAATATGCCGCCTGGCATGAAGCGGCCTACGCCAAAGGGCGGCAGAAAGAATCCCTGCCAAAATCAGGCAAAAGCTCCACCAAATATGAAACCATTCGCATTGCCGCAGATTGACTTGCCTGGAATGCCGCCGTGGATGCCACCATTAAGTCCGCAGTGGCAACAAGAGATGGATGGACCGATCGGTGAACCCAGTTTTATGCCGTCCGAATCGGGACCGAAGATTCCGGGATATTTCCAAGGCCCCAATGACGGACTGTATAATTGGCCGGGTGGAGAGGAATCGCCGCTCCCTCCGCCTCCATCCGTTCAGCTGTGGATGCAGATGGATGAACCCGGAGTTGACCCGCTGATCGATGGGTGATAATGCTGTATATTTTTCGATTATAAGCAGCGGCCTTTCGCTATGGATATTTATTGGATTCCTAAATGATAGAACGACGACTGATTGAAGATATGTTTGCAAACTGCACCCGAAACGGGTGGGACATGCGTCTGGACATGGTATGGGGGTATTGGTTTCTCGCCGAATCTCAGGAAAGATTGGATCAGCCTGGGCAGTGGCTGGTCGATCATGGTTACCGATGTGTGGGGCTTACACAACAAGGTGCGAATCGCATCTGGCTCCATCTGGAGCGATTCGAGGTGCATACCGTTGACAGCCTGTGCGCACGGAATACGGAATTGGATAATCTTGCACAAAGATATGGCGTAGTATACGACGGGCCGGATGTTGGACAGCCTGTCGCTAGCAGGGAATGGCTGAGTAGTGTACCGAATGAGGAGATAAATTTAACTGCAGGTGGTAGCGAGGAAGATCCTATCTTCTGGCTCAATTCTCATGGGGCAGGCGCTGCATTGGTGCCTTGTCGGCCATTATCGGGTGAAATTACGGTGACGTGCACCGATGCTCAGCATCAGCGGCGAGAAAAGATTGCGGGACCAGTCGTGCTTGAAGTAGGGGAAGAAGATATTCCCACATCTGATTTTCTTTGGTCACCCTGTTCTCAACCTGAGGTTGCACCACGAGCTCAGCGAGTGTTCGATGATCCTTGGGCGTGCTTAGTTTCTCGTCGTGCCCAGCAAGTGTTTGCGTCAGCGGGATTGATTGGATATAGACTCGAATCAGTACTTGGCATTGACGGCAAGAGCGAAATTAAAGGTTTGCGAAGACTGCTGGTGACCGGGTGGGCGGGTATGGCAAGGCCGGAATCCGGAGTGCAATTTTCGGAGCGACTTAGTTGCCGCAGATGCGGTATGCCCGGTTATTCTGGGCCAATATTTCCTGAGAAGATGTTCGATCTGGAGAATATGGATTATTCTGATTTTCTACTTTTATGGCCACTTCCGCAACTCATCTTCATCACGCGCCGCGCCGCGATCGCTATACAAGATGCCGGACTGACCGGTTGTAACATCTTGCCAGTGCAATCGATTATGTCATCGCTTGCAGAACAAGTGTTCCCCGGCTCTCCATCCCAGTGGTTTATGGCTTCAGAACTTTCCCGTGTACTGAAAGAGTTGCGATTTGGTTCGGAGCTGTGGCCCAGCCGTTTGTAGCACCTGTAACGGCACAACGGATTGTAAGTCCGCTGAAGTTCATGATAAGCGAAGACCAGAGAATTGACACCGCTTACAATGCCCAGGACTTGGCATATCTTTACACCAGTTACGGAGCTATTGTCAAATGTTGTGGATTGCCTGAGCCAGGCGGCTGATTTATTTGGCTCCGTTTTCGAATTTGGTTCCTGCCAATACATCTGGATTGAATTCCAAGCCATTAAGTCTCTGAAAGCCCTTTTGGCACACCGTCCCGGCGCGGATATCGGGGGGGGCGTCAACGAGCCCCGGCGCGCCGGGAAACAACGAACAACGAGCAACGAGCAACGGCACACGGGACAGGTACTGAATCTACTGACCAGCCACTGTAATCGTGCCTTCGTGGCGACAAACCTTTTTATTCACAAAGAGGCCAAAAGAAATTACCAACCGCAAAGAATTGGTTAGGTAATTAAATCCTCTTCGTGTCTTTGTGTCGTTGTGGTGGAAAGCGTTTTTTGTCCACAAGGAGGGAGCAGAGGGCGACTCGGCGAGCAACGACCAACGAGTAACGAGCAACGACACACGGGACGGGTACTGAATCTACTGATTAATACTGAATATACTGACCAATACTGTAAACACTGATAATACTGTCTCCGGCGATGGTTTCTGTATCGGGAGATAGCGGACAGAAATGGAATGTTGTGCGTATCGTGTTTCTTGGGCAGGTTAAATTATTTTGAAATATAGAACGGCAAGTGTAATGGTGCACAGCGTCAGCGGGACGCCGGCCCGGAGGTATTCCCGGAACCGCAGATGCACCGCGAAAGGCTCGGCTTGTTGCGCAACAATTAAATTGGCGATCGAACCCAAGAGGGTCAGATTGCCCGCGAACGTGCTGGTGACGGCCAGCAGGTACCAGGTATGTGTGGCGGTCAGCGGAATGGCGGGTTTAATCAGCAATACGGCCGGCACATTGCTTACGATATTGGACAACACCATTGTGACGGCGGCCAGAGGCAAATGAGATTTCAATGAAACGCCCATTTTGGCCAGTGCGTGAAGCGCGGGGGCCAGGAGATGGTGGCTTTGCACATTGGCGATGACAATAAACAGGCCTATAAACAGCAGAATCAAATTCCAATCCACCAGCGCAAAGAGATCCGCGGGGCGGGTTTTGCGTGAGACCAGAATAACGCCCGCCGCCGCCATGGCGGCTACCGGCCGGCTGAGGTGAATAATCGATCCCGCCAGCATGGCGATCAGAAGAATTCCCATGACCACCAGAGATTTGATAATCAGGGGCCACTGAATTTTCGGCGGATGATGATGTTCATGCGCCGGTTGGGACGCGGCGGGCGGTTCAATATCGGCAAACAGCCGCGCGCGATAAAGCACGGCAATGGCGAGATAATTCAGAGCCAGGCAAATCAGAATCAGCGGTAAAACGGTTATGAAATAAGCGGCAAAATTAAGATTGCCCGCCTCTCCGATAAGCATATTCTGCGGATTGCCGATCAGCATGGCGGCCGAGCCGATGTTGGATGCGGT
>JAJZCR010000063.1 GCA_021851715.1 Planctomycetota bacterium | reverse complement strand
GTGCCACGCCATTCTGCCTGCGATGGGACTCCGCGAGACATTTCGCCGCTGGTCCGCCATCACAAAGGCATTGGCTGATACAAAAAGGAAACGCAAGCGGCAAATCTTAAGTTAACGCTCATGGGCGTCCCGCCTGCACGCTCTACCGGCGCTTGTGGTGCGAACCTCCGGCCTGCATGTACTGTGTGCGAGTCGGGGGTCCGGAGCGGTGGAAGCATAAACTGCCGACAAGATGTCGGCGGTCCGGTCAGCCGGAACAGCTGGGACCGCAGGCGCTATGATGATGTTGCTTCGGACATTAGTGGCTTGGCCTTGCGTATCGCATCCCACCAATCCTCTGCGCCCCTCTGCGTCCTCTGCGGTGAATCCCCGTCGTCGTCTCCTGTCTCATTGCGTTGACGCGGATTCAATTCTCCCCCGCCAGCGGTATAACCATCTTTGCATTTCCCATTTCGAGCCTGATTCCACGCGGACAATAACTGTCCGCATCACCTGATATCTTTATCCCCGGAGCGTTCGCGTGTGCCCGGCGGAACTTTCCTTGAAAAAGGGACAACGTATGAACGATGAATGCCCGGTCGGCCTCGGCTGTAGTACGTAGCGATATTGAAAGGAGCCAAATCATGAACCACCACTCGCAATCCGCCATACCGTCGGCAGAGGCGCCGGCCATGGCATCACACGGCGAACCGGCCGCAGGGTCGATGGAGTTTACACGATTCCGCGACAATCCCTATCTGTGCGCCAAAATATTGAGGTTTGTCTTAAATTTTCTTGAACAAGACAACGGCTCGCTGGATGACTGCGACTTTTTCGTATTCATCGTGCGCACGCTTGGGCGCGAGGCGACCATCAAGCTGGCACGCAAATCATGTCCGTTGGATGGCCTGACGCGTCGTACTCAAAACCACCTGGAGGCCGGCCAAGGTGTACCACAGAACATCCTCTCCGAACTCTGGAGTGAATCGCAAACGCGCCCGCTCGTCAAGAAAGCGTTACTCGCGGCCCTGACCAAGAAGCGCGGGCAGTTGGAGCGGGCAGCCGCAGCGACTGCGGACAAGAATGTCCTGCAGCACCGCTTTGCGGAAATGGTTCGCCTGTTCGGACTCGACGAATGTGAATCGAATCTGCTCCTATTGGCCTATGCCAGCTACGCGGAAATCTGGCGTTGGACCGAGATTGGTGTCGGTCGTAGCGACCCCTCCGCCTTCCAACGCCTCTGGCTCATGTGCCAAGCCCTGGGCATACCGGTGGCGCTGGGCGGGAAATACCTCCACAAAACGGGCCGATTGCGGAGCTTCGGCTGTCTCGACAACGACCTTGAATTTAATTCCGACCTGGAACCCTTCCTGGTCGGGCTGACCGACCAGCCGCTGGCATCGAAGTATTTCGTGCGCTGTGCCGACCCCGCCTTGCCATGGGCCATGCATGGCAAACTTGTCGAGCAGCACGGCGCGTTGCTTAAAGCACTGATCAGCCGCCGCGATCCCGACCGCGGCCTGAACATATTGTTCCATGGCACTCCGGGGGCGGGCAAAACCTCCTTCGCCCGTTCGCTGGCCGCGGAGCTTGGCTTAGACTTGTATCGCATCCGGGTATCGGAAGAATTCGAAAGCGATGCCGGCGGCGCCAGGCCGCGCTTCGCCGCTCTGCGTATTTGTGATGGCCAAGTCCATCATGGCCGCAGCCTAATCCTGATTGATGAGGCGGACGAAATGCTCGGTGGGTCCGGCGGGGCTTTGTTCGAACTGCTCTCGGAACGTACCGAGGGTCTCACGGGTAAGAAAGACAGCCTCAACACCATCCTGGATCAACTCAAGACCCCCTGCCTATGGATTACCAATATACCGCCCGGCCGGCTGGCCGCCTCTTCCCGCCGGCGGTTCGACTACTCCATCGAGTTTAAACCCCTCTCGCCGCAGCAGCGCTGCCAGGTCTGGATGAATCTGCGCAGCCAATATCGCCTGCAGGAGGTTCTTGATGATGACCTGGTCGAGCACCTGGCCCGGCGTTTCCCCGTCAGTGCCGGCGGCGTGGATTTGGCGCTGCGTAACTACGCCCGCCTGCGTGGCGATGGCTCCGGCACGCCGGGGGTGGCCGTGGATACGCTGGTGCGTCTGCTCACGCCGCACTGCGAGTTGATGGGTGTCGCCCCGGATGGCACCGCAGCGCACGTGGCCGGTGGTTATTCGCTGGCTGGGCTGAACGTCCGCGGCCAGACCTCACCGGAGCGCATTGTGCAGGCCGTACGCAAATTCCGCCAGTGGCAGGAGCAATCCGTGGCCGCCGGCGATAAGAACAACCTTTACGCCTCGCGGCTGACCATGCTGCTGTCCGGGCCGCCGGGAACGGGTAAAACCGAGTTTGTCAAATTCCTTGGCCGTGAATTGGACTGCCCGGTCCAAACCTGCATGGCCGGCGACCTATTAAGCCGTTATGTCGGCGACACGGAACAAAATATCCGCGCAGTGTTTCGCACCGCGGCGGAAGATAAAGCGATACTCTTTATCGACGAGGCCGACGGCATGTTTCGCTCCCGCGCCCTGGCCGAGACAAGTTGGGAGGTCACGCAGGTCAGCGAATTACTGCATGCCATGGAGAATTTTCACGGCCTCCTGGCCTGCGCGACCAACGGCGTGGAAACGCTGGACCCGGCCACCATTCGCCGATTCATTTTCAAGCTGGAGTTTGACTATCTGGATGCGGCAGGGAAACTGGCCTTTTACCACAGAGTATTCTCCGAGCTATGCCCGGAGCCACTGGCCGAGCCTGCCAAACGCCGCCTAACCAACATCGCCGACCTGACCCCCGGCGATTTCCATACCGTCCGCCAGGCGATGTTCTACCTGGCAGGTGTCGATGGTCATGCCGCGACACATAACGAGTTGCTGGCCGGCCTGGAACAGGAAAGCCGGGCCAAACGCCAGAGCAAATCGGGCAGCGCCGGCAACTTCGGCTTCGGGAAACATGGAGAACGCGATGATGAAAGATGCCGTCCCGCGAATGGTAGATAAATTATAACCCCCCGCAGTGAATTTCGAGCAGGCGGACAATAACTGTCCGCGTCAGCGGGTAATATGAAGTCTAAGCGGTGCCTCCACGGTGGCGGCACGACGAAAACTTTTTGAAAGGAAAGCTATGAAAATCCATGTTTTCACCCGTGAGCAAATCGAAACCGGCATACAGATCAAGCCCGCGTATGTCGTGATTTCAATCCGCAATGCGGGCGAGTCGCGGGCCAAGGTCAAAAAGCAGCCCGGCCTGCGGGATGTGCTGTACCTGGCATTCAGTGGTATCGACCCTGCCCATGGTGCCCAACTGCGGCGGAAAATTAAATATTTTACGCCCGCCCAGGCGAATAAGATTTGTGCGTTCGTCCATCGGCACAAAGCCGATGTCGGTGCCTTCGTGGTTCACTGTGAGAAGGGCACGGCCCGCAGTCCCGCCGTAGCCGCCGCCATCAGCGAAGCTCTGGGGCTGGACTCCAAGCGATTCTGGCGAACCCATACACCGAGCGAATATATCCACAAGATACTATCAAGTGCCTTTGAACGCAGTGCCGCAGCGCGAGGAAAAGATAAGTGAATGAAGGAGTCTTGTCTTTATACAAAGTTGAGGTCGTATGAAATTTGCAGCCATTGATTTTGAGACCGCCAATTGCGCTGACGAAAGCATTTGCGCCGTGGGGCTTGTAGTGTTTGAGGATGGCAAGCTGGCCGAATCGAAGTATTGGCTGGTTCGACCACCGAAAGGATTTGGTTGGTTCCATGAAGATTGGACGGCCAACTGCCACGGCCTAAGCCACCTGGACGTGCGCAGCGCCCCCGAATTTCCGGCCATCGCCCCGGAGATTTTCGCCCGGCTGGTCGCGGCGGATGTGGCGGTCGCCCATAATGCCCACTTCGATATGCGCAAACTCAACGTTACGGCGAAGCATTTTGGCTTGACGGTGCCGCCGTTTGATTACGTGTGCACCATGGCCATGGCCCGCCGGGTATGGCCAGGGCTGGGTGGTTGCTCGCTTGACGTGGTCGCCGCGCATATTGGCCACACGTTTAACCATCACCACGCCGGTGAGGACGCCGAAGCTGCGGGGCGAATTTTGTTGGCGATGATGGAAGTGAAGCGGGCGAGCGACCCACGTGCATTGGCGGAAATGCTGGGAGTAAGGCCGGTCGCGATCGTGTAGCAGGCACGGTCCACACGCCGTGGCCAACGCTGTGGGCCGCCGCTGGACGCTAATTGGATGCAGATATATGATAACGCCACGTAATCTTGGAAATGCACGTTTTCCCCGGCGTGCATTTGGCCATATCATTTTCACGGGGAAGTAACGGAGGAAAATGCGATGCGCCCGAATCTGTTTGATTTTGCCACAAAAGAACTGAGTCAGGATGCCTTCATCGCGTGGTTGATCAAGTGGGCGTCACCTGAATGCCAAAATCAAGATGGGCTTCTCTGGGAATGCGCAACACGTTTTGTAAAAAAACTACTATCGCTCCAGATTGAGCCTCCGCCAGAAATTAAATCGCTGTCGATAGGACGGCAATGGGAAAACATTGACGTTTGGGCGGAAATTAACGGCAAATATCTTGTCGTAATAGAGGATAAAACCGTTACCGGCGAACACTCAAACCAGTTGCGAACCTACAAGAATCGCGCAACTGCTTGGTGCGAAAAAAACAGGTTTGACCCGCCGATATGCGTTTATTTGAAAACGGGCAGCGAATCGGCTTCGGTTTTGAACGGAATAAAAGGACAAGGATTTGCAGTGTTTACGCGGCGGGACTTTTTAGAAATCCTGAACCAGTCCAAGGAACCGCGTTGCACCAACCAGATTTTCAACGATTTCAGGGAGCATCTACAGGCTATGGAGGACAGCGAAGGCCAATTTTTGAAAAAACCCATAAAAGATTGGGACGTCCCCCAGTGGAAAGGGTTTTATCAGGCTCTTGAAAAGTTGAGGCCGGTAGTCAAATGGGAATACGTTTCGAATCCAAAGGGTGGGTTTTGGAACCTAATCCTCAACTGGCATGAAACGAAGGATTGTTGCCCTTATATGCAAATCGAGCAAGGTCCATTGTGTTTCAAAATTGGCGAGGTCTATGAAAATCAAAGCACAGTACGCGAGCGTTGGCACAGTATGTTAATGGCACATTGCGATGGCAACGATAAAATCCGACGGCCGACGCGGCTTAAGCCCGGCACGTATATGACCATAGCCCGCGTTGAACGCGCGGACTGGCTTGGAAGTGACGACGATCTTGTTGACATGGAAAAAGTGGTCGAACGGCTCAATGATTACGAAAGCGTTTATTCGGGCTTTATTAAAAAAATGGACTCTGAAGGTGTCCGTTGACACCCAACTGTTTACCGCACACCGGGGTGCCGGAAAACAGGCCCGATAGAGGCCGTCGTGGGCGCATGCGCCATTCCGGCAGGGCGGACTTCTTCGTGAAACCGCGCGTTGTTGATTGACCACGGTGAACAGTCATGAAGCCGGCGGAGTATTTCAGGTCCACCCTGCGATTACCCGAAGAGGCGTCTGGTCCGCGTAATGGCTGCAAGTTGCAGCGATTTGCTATATGCTGATTATTGATCTGGCGGCCGGACCAGCCGCTGATCAACGACGGAGTTGCGCATGAAATATAAAAATCCGAGCATCATTGAGGCCCTGTGTGAATTCACCTTCGCCTTGGAAACCGCTTGGGACTCCACGATCTTTGGGCGCTTCTATGAACAGGTAAGGAACGAGTTCCCACAAAGGGAAGAGGGCGAACTGGTCACCACCTCACTGTGCCTGAACCTCCAGGCCGCACAAACCCCGGCGGCTCCGCAATTGACGCGCTCTCCGCGCATGGCGTTCTCACGCGATGGCCGGACGCGATTGATACAGGTTTCCCAGCGCCTGCTGAGTGTCAATGTGCTTGCGCCCTATCCCGGCTGGGACGAAGAGTTCCGTAAAATGATTCTGGACGCGATAGACGCATATCGGCGCGTAACCGGAATTTCCGAGGCGGCCCGGGTCGTGCTGCGGTATCTTGATCGGTTCGACTTTGATGATCAGCCATTCCGTCTTGGTGACTGGGTTAACTGTGATGGGGGCCTGTTTCCCAGGGAACTTGCCGAACAGTCTTTGATGGCCTACCAAATAGGGCACCCGCTATCCCACGGAGAACATTTCGCAATGACGGCTGTGACGGGAACTGGCGAAAATAATCCCGCCGCGTGCAATGTTATTCTTGATACGCAAATCATCGGGGCGCTACCGATAAAACTGGATGCTGTTTCCGCTCCGCTCGATGCCATGCACAGGCAGATCATCCAGGCATTTGAACGGTCAATTACCGATAAAATGCGCGGGCGGCTCGAGCCCATGTCGCAAAAACACGGAGACAGG
Source organism: Planctomycetota bacterium (assembly GCA_021851715.1). GTDB lineage: Bacteria > Planctomycetota > Phycisphaerae > WQYP01 > WQYP01 > JABEVA01. Next base: position 16,744 of record JAJZCR010000063.1, on the reverse strand, counting down.
CCATGATTGAATACTCGTACGCGACCATAAATCCGATCCGCTATCCACAGGCAGGCGCGTTGCCGGTAAATCACCTTGAAACCGCCAGTCGGTTTGTGCGGCCAATTGGGAATACATCTTCCCTCGTCATCTACCATACAAGCGCAATCAGTGAAATCGCTGCGCGTGGGGCGATCTTTGCCCTCTTGTTTTCCCGGCAAAGCGCCTTAACACCAACGTGCATGGAGCGGGCCTACGCGATTGGGATGCTCGCATCACCTCCGAAGCCCAACGCATTGGCTTTGTTGGAGGGGTGGTACGGTACTGACAGCCATCAGCCACCGGAATACTGGGATGAGCTTCAGTCGGAGATTGCTGTTAATCGGTTTACTTTGCGGGAAAATGGGGGATGAAGGGCGATGCGATATGTCATCGATACAAACATCTGGATACGTGTGCTCCGTAAGGAAAAAAAAGTTAAAGGGCCACTGGAAGCGGCGCTGGCCCGAAATGATGCTATTTTTATCGCGGCGATCGTTTATTTCGAGTTGCGGCGCGGCCTGCAAGCCCGCGGTGACACCAAAAGTATCCAGTTTATCGAGGATTTTCTCGCCAGCAAGTCCGATGTTTACCAAGAGTGCTCACAACCTGTTTGGGATACCGCCACTGGCTTATGGGTCACAGCCCGAAAGAACAACCAGGCCCGCGGAGACGCCGATATCCTGATAGCGGCTTTTGCAAGGCAACTGGATGCAACTGTGGTAACGGACAATGAAAAACATTTTATCCATCTCGGCGTCCCGATTGAAAATTGGAGCCAATGAGGGTAATGCATGATGACTGATTCGCACGCCGTACCGTAGCGTGGCAGGCTCGGTATGCTGAAAAGCATTCGGACTTTTCCGGATATGATCAAATTTTCGCCATGCCCTCTTTTGCGATGAGCGCGGCATTTTCCCCGGGAACTGTTTGCTGCCTTCGGATTGCTTGAAAAACAGGAACCTCCTGGAGGACGATATGGGATTGATTCCGCTGGAACACTCGATTGCAACAACCATTTATCAGCAGATCAACCGCTCGAAATTGGCGGATCAGCGAAAGGACCTGATCGAGGCGGCCATCCGCTACGCCGAGCTTCGCGTACGATCGCAGCGACCAGAAGCAGTGGATGACCGGCAAATTGATGCCGACCGCACGCGGGCCCACAATGCCTTCATTGACGCGTGCAATATTCTGGCGCGTAACATGGTGAAAGCCGGTGAAGATGGCTGCTGGCGAGAAACATTAGGTGACGATCGCAAAACCATCGGCGACTTGGCCTGTTATATTTACTGCTTCCTCGGCCTGGCAGCAAGGTAGGATTCCACATGGAAATTAGCGTTTGTGATCGCGCTGAAATTGAACGCGGCATCCTGGTGCGGTCCAACTACGTGGTCATTTCCATTCGCGACCCCGGTAAAAAGCGGGCGAAGGTGAAGCAGCAAAGCGGTCTGCGCGACGTGCTTTTTCTGGCCTTTCACGATGCCCAGCCATCGGTCGGTTTCGAGTTGCCGCCTGAGATGAAGCCGATCACACCCGCCCAGGCCAAAAAGATTCGCGACTTTGTCCACCGGCATCACGCCGCCGTCGGGGCGATCGTCGTTCACTGTGAACAGGGCATGTCACGCAGCCCGGCGGTGGCCGCGGCGATCAGCGACGCGCTGGGCCTGGAAGCGCAGCGGTTCTGGCAATTTTACACGCCAAACGTCTACGTCTACCACACGGTGGCGGATGCCTTCGAACGCGGGCAGGATATCGGATGCACATGACCTACCCCCTTACCTGACCCCCTTTTATCGGCAGCGGAACGTGCGGACAACAACTGTCCGCGCCGGGCGATACACTTGATAGCACGACCGGTTCAGATGTTATGAACACGGTTATTATCGTGGTATGGAAATGTGTATAGGAGAAAAATCATGAAATCCCTGGCAAACGCGCTTCTCAAGTTACTGGGCATCATTGTGCTGGCGGTGGTGGTGTTGGTGGTTGTGGCCATCGTGGCCCATGGCGTATCCAAAACAGCCCGGCAAGCCAGGAAAAATGCCGCCATAAAAGTGTTGCAGGTGTATGCCAGCCCACCGAACCCGTCGCTGGCGGTTCGGCTGTTTTTTATAAAAAACACCAGCGGCAAAACGATCCGGGCCGCGAAATTCCGGGTGGTGGTTTTTAATGATCTCAAGGAAAAGCTGGACAATACGCTGGTTTCGTTTCATAAGTCGATAGCAGCAGGCAGCAGCGTTTATTGCACGGTTTACACTATTTTTAATCCAGAGACCGGGCTGCCGACGCACGCCGGTTGCCGGGTCAACACCACCAACCGCCGCCTGTTGGCCCTGGCCAAGGAAGTTGGCTGTCCGCCCAGGAATTTGCGGTTGACAGGCAAGGACACGTATAAGGTGAAAGTGCTGGCGGTGGCGTACTAATGGGTGGGCGGTAGTGAAGGCTGATGGTGGTAATCGCTTGCTGGCCCGGGCCACACGCTTGCCAGGGGATTTGACAATGGTAAGATTCTGAGTATTCGATGGCAGGAAACGCTGCAGAGAAGACCGTATTGCTTAAGATTGGTGGACCATGGCTGCCGAAGATTTAATTTATAGTGTGGGTGGGCTATTTGACGGCGAATCGCCCCTGCAGCAGTATAATGCGGCAGCCTATTTTATCCCGCCATACCAGCGCGGTTATAAATGGTCATCTGAGGGTGAAAATTCCCAGGTACAGCAGATGATGCACGACCTCATCAAGGCCTTCGAAGCCGACAAAGACTATTACCTGCAGCACCTTACGCTCAAGGTCCGCAAGCTAAACGGCGGTCCATCCGGTGACAAAGTCTTGGAAGTAATTGACGGCCAGCAGCGGCTGACAACCCTTGCGTTATTCTTTGCGGTAATGAAGTTTTACGGAACAAAATACAACGGGACAAATGCCGAATGCCCCAATTTTACCAAGGGCAAGCTGGAATATGCGATCAGAGTAAACGTCGGTGACTTTCTTAAAAGCATCGATACAAAAGTGGAGAGCATTGTCGGCGCGAAAAGATGGGACGATTTCATAAGGGATGGTAACAGCAAAAACGACGAGCAGGATATTTATTATATATTCAACGCCGTGCGCGGTATCAAGGATGCCATCCATACGAACGATACCAAGCTATGGCCCGGCCATAAGATTGAAGACTTTTACCAATTCGTGACCGGCCGTGCCAAGCTGATTGTTAATTTGGTCGATGATAGCGTTCGAGGTGAAGAGGTCTTCCGCAACCTGAACACCAACCGTGTTGAATTGACCAACGCCGAGTTGGTAAAGGCGTTGCTATTGACGCAATTGGCCCGTGCGGACATCGGCGGCGCGGGCAAACCACGATTTCGGGAGGTTATGGAGCGTCGGGCTGCGGCCGGCCGGCAATGGGACGAGATGGCCCGATGGGTTAACCGCGACGACGTGCGGAAATTTTATTTTGATCTGCCCAACTACACGCCTTCGGGCGGCCGGGACAGCGAGGCGATCGACGCAATGGAGGCGATTCTTTTCCTCACGGCTTCCTCGTGGCCTAGTCAAAAAACGAATCCTTTGAAATGGCCTGTGGCGAGCGGTTCTGGCGGCAGCGATAAATACTGGCTCTTTGGGGCATACGAGCGTGAAACGACCTCGGCGGCCAAGGCATTAAACCATTTCCGCGCTTTGAAAAAGAACTGGATGCGGTTGCGGGACTGGTTCGATGACACACCAACGTATAACAAGATGGGATACGTGCTCCATAGCCAGAATCGGGAGCAAAGATTCGCGCAAATCGCGAAGTGGCTCGCCCCCGCCATTCAATCAAAGAACCAATTGGCCGAGTGCCTTGCTAACGAGATTTTGAAACGGTTGGAGCCGAAAAAAAATGGTGAAAAGCAAGGGGCACTCGATGGCCTAAGGTACGGGGACGATAACGCAACAATTGAGTCGGTGTTGCTGGCATTGAGCGTCTTCCCTCGGAGTAAAGAGGCTGAGAGGGACCAAGCAAGGTTCGACTTTTATCGCCATTCGCATGAAAAATGGAGCTTGGAGCACGTCTTCCCACAGACTCCGGAAGAGATTAAGTACGCGAAGGCGGCAAAATTGTCCGCTCAGGAATTGAAACTGATCGGAACCATCCCGGATTTTGAGGGCTTGGATGGCGGCCTGCAGAACCAGCTCAAGAATAGCAAAAACACCTACAACGACCTTTGCGACAAACTACGTGAGAAGAACGACTGTGAACTTTCTGTCAGCGAGGTGACATTAACATTATTGGAGGTGACATTATTGTCGGATTGTAAAAAGAAGGGCGTGCCTTTCACAGTTGGCAACGGAATTGAGGTACACGGTATTGGCAACCTCGCCTTGCTGACGGGGAAGGACAACAGCTCCAACAGCAACCGTTGGTTCGACGACAAGCGCCGGAACATTGTAGCCCGCGTGAGCAACGGCAGCTTTGTGCCAAAGCACACGTACGACGTGTTTGCGAAGCTTTTCAATAAAGCCACGTCCGATCTGACCTGCTGGGATGCCAACGACGTGGCCGCGCACGGGACGGCGATCGGACTTTGGCTAAAAGAAATTAAGGAGACGCTGTGCAAGTAGGGAAAAATTCGGTTAAGGACATGTTCGACGGCCGGGGAATAGAGCAGATCATCGTGCCGGAGTTGCAACGCGATTACGTATGGGGCGACGACAACGTGACGGCGCTACTGGAGGGCATCTGGGACGGGTTTAAAAAGTCCCAGCAGGTTAAATGCCAGGCGACGCTAGAGCATGAAAGCACTGTAAAACCGGTGCCGGGCGATGTCACCGAAGAATTCTTGGCCTTTTATAGACGTAACATGCTCGCGACCAACATTGGATTTATTTACGCCTATTGTGATGAGGAGTTTGCCGGCAAATATTTTTTGATCGATGGCCAACAGCGGCTGACGACAATTTTTATTTTGCTTCTGGCCATTGCCGCACAGGCTAAGAAGGGCGATACGGAAGTGGGTTTCACGCAACGTTACTTTCCCGGCGACAGGCTGAAGCTGGACTACAAGGTTCGGGAGGCGTCCCACGATTTCATGCAAGAATTTGTAAAGTACCTGCTGGACGGCGGGGACGCGGGGGCAGTCAGGGAACAGGCCTGGTATTTTAGGGAATACAAATACGACCAGACGATTGAATCGACCATCAAGGCCTACGCGACGATCACTGAATGGTTTAACAGGCACGACGGCGATCTGCAGAAATTCGGCAGTTACATCGAAGATTGCGTGCAGTTCTGGTACTTCGACACAAACTTGAGCGAACAGGGCGAGCAGTTATACATTTCGCTAAACAGCCGGGGTGAATCGACGCAATCGCATGAAAACCTCAAGGCGATGCTCTTGAAGGACCAAGACAAAAAGGACGACTGGGGGAAAACGTGGGAGGAATGGCAGGATTTCTTTTGGAAGAACCGTGGGGATAATCCGAATGCGGATGTTGGGTTCGGCCAGTTCCTGCAGTGCGCCGCCGTGATTGAGCTTATCCTGCAAAACGGTTTAATCTCTAATACACACCCCGAGGATACACACCCCGAGGATACACACCTCGAGGCCGCGGACAAAATGAAATTGGAGGATTTTTACGGCGGTGGCAAAAAGATATCATGCGTAAACGGCTTGCAATGGCAACCGCCGTCGCTGGAACAGATCAAGGAATATTTTGAAGCCCTCGGCGTAATAAAAAAGCACCTGGATGGTACTGCGCCAGATGATCATAGCCCCGCGTTCAAAGAAAACCCCGTGAAGCCGTGGTTAGGTGCCGGCCAGATTACGAATGAAAAAAAAATGCAATTGTTTCCGCTACTGGCCTACGTAAAGACCTGTCGCGGCAAGACGGGGTACGATGCACAACTTGAGAACGACAAGGAGTGCCGATCGCGGATTGTTGGGGTAGCCCGTTTTTTTTATAACATCGCGCGTTCCAAGGGCTCGCCGGCTAATATCCGCGACGGCGTAAAGTTGGCGTTTGCGCTTGCGAATGTTGAATCCAATGATGCATGTTACCCGGACATTGTCTCCGTCATCACCGAAAAATCAAAACCCACGCTTGCTGAGCAATTCAAGGGCATCGTTACACCAGAGGAGCAGGCGAAGATAAATTTGTATAAAGCGCCGCCCGTCGGGGTAGCACGGTCAGAACTGGAGAAGATGTTTTGGGCTGCGGAGGACCATCCGGTAAACGGTGGTTGCATCCAACACCTGCTTGATATCGGCCAAGACGGGTGGAACGTTTCGGAACCAAGCCCGGACAAATTCAATCTTGAGGTTTTTGGAAAATTCAACTCGGCATTCAATAGCCTGTTCTCGGAGAACGGCAAGGCGAAGGATATGAAAATGGCCAGCGTGCTTTTTTGCTACGGCATGATTGGGAGCAAGGTGCCGCCCGGCTATTATTCTTCATTCAACTGCGCCGACTGGAGAAAATCAGTCCACATTGAGGAGTTTGCCACATTTTTGAAAGAATTTGAGCCTAAGTCTCGCGATGATAATGCGCTGATTAATTTCTTTAGAGAAAAACAACGCGATTTCTTAAAAAATCAGTGTATTGAGAAGATTTGGGATTTGGAAAAGGACTGTGATAGGCTTTTTGTTTACGCGACGCTCGCCGACCGGCTCGGCATAAACATGTGGGAAAAAGGAGACCGCGTGGCCGTTGAGAAAGAATCGCCGACCGACGCCGGGTGGCGATGGAATCGTGTTCAACGTCGTTATTACAGGCTCAAAAGCGATTTTAGGGGCCCTTACGATAACCTTTCCGCGCTTATCAAAGAGAAATTAACGTTTTCGAATGGGGACGACCCCTCCTGCATTCAGCAGGCGGCCGAAAAAGTACTCAACGATATACGGCAGGAGGGTGCCCACAGCGACGGGCCCGCCGCTGGACGATAAATGAGATAAGGCCCGTTGGGCTTGTTGTGTTTGGCGGTGCCGCACGATTACCGTGGCGCGGTGCGGGGATTCCGTGGAACCTGCGCTGCGCATGTGCGGAAAACCGCCGAGTGCCGGGCATGTTCAATCCATACCTTAATCAACTGGGCAAGAGTGGCAACCGACAGCGCGGGGGCCTAGAAACTGCTGGGGGCATTTTCTGTAAAAAGGATTGTTTTATCCCGGCGGCGGCAATGCGGGCAGCTTTTTTATTTTATAAATGCCGGCCCGGCCGAGGCGCGTTACGCGTGGGCGGGCTTGGCCAACGTGCTGGCTGATGGCCGAGCCACCTCACACCTTCACGGCAAGACCCCGCGACCGGGCCGCAAAATGGGCCATCTGATTCATACCGGCACTTCCGCCGAAGAAGCCCCGGCCAGTGCCAACGCCGCTTTCGCCCGGTTGAAAACAATTCCCACCACCCGCAATACGCAATGATCCATAACGCACAGCGGCAGCTTCATGGTTTGTCCGTTGCGGAAAAGTCCGGGGCACATGACTTGCGTTGATCATGCCGGCCAATGCTGGCGAATCTTCTTTCTTAGAAAAGCCACGCTTTGGTGCAATTGTTCCATGCCGTCCACTCCGTCTTCAATGCTGATCCACCCATCGAAGCCCACAGCGCGTAATTCCCGGAAAATTGCATCATAATCATTAAGTCCGCGGCCTATCTCCCCATGACGCAGCCGCTTGGCATAACCAACAGAATCCTCTTCCCGCTGCAAATCCTCAATGGTTCCCTCAGCCAGATAGCGGTCGCTGGCGTGCATGGTAACCACCCGCTGTTTCACCCGGCGCAAAAGTTCCAACGGGTCCTCCCCCGCCAGAAGAGTATTGCTCGGATCATAGTTCACGCCAAAGTTTGGCGCTTCAATCCGGCCCACCAGTTCGCAAAACACCTCCATCTTCTGGGCGAACTCCGGAAACTGCCAATAGCCATCTTTATAGTGGTTTTCCAGAATCAGCGTCACCCCGCGCTGGGCCGCGTAAGGCAGGCATTGCCGGATGCAATCGGCCGCATAGCCAATGCCGTCGGACCGTGAAACTTCCGGGCGACGCTGGCCCGAAAGCACCCGGCAAAAGCTTCCACCCAGGGCCACGGTCATGTCGATCCAGCTTTTTTCCAACTCCACTTGTCGAGCGCGAAAGGTTGCATCCGGGTGGGTAAAGTCCGGCGAGCAGCACAGCATGGGAATGGATCGGCCCTGATCCTGCACCATCCGCCGAAACACCGGCCATTGCCGGGTGTCCTGCAGATCCAGAAACCCGCTGTAAAATTCCAAACCGTCCACATCCAGCGTGCCCGCCAGGTCAATCCATTGCCGTACCGACATGGATCCGTCTACGCACAATGCATCGAGAAACGCCTTGGGAAATGCCGCCAATTTTGGCATCACTGTCCTTCCTTTATCGGATTACGTCCGATGATCGGATACTGTTCCAACTCCAGCACACTGCCGGAAACAGGCCGGCTTTCATCCCCCAGCCAATAAACTGCCGCCGCCGCGATATGCTCCGGGGTCAGGATGTGACCGGATGGGGCAAACGCCCGTGGAATATGTTCCGGCCAATCTGCCGCCATCCCTTCCGAAATTTTGAGTTTATATTCGTTCGGACTCAGAACCCAGCCCACATTAAAGTGATTCACCCGCACGCCCTGGGGCCCCAGGGCATCGGAAAGATTGCGGGACAGGGTCATCAGCGCCCCCTTGGAAATACTGTAGGCCAACTGGTTGGCCTCCCCCGTGTAAGCATTCACGGAACCGATGTTCAGCACACTTCCCCGACTGGCCTGCAGATGGGGCAAAGCCGCCTTGATCATCAGCATCGGCGCGCGGACGTTAATCGCCATCGTGCGATCAAACATTGCCGCATCCGTCGTATGAATATTGCCGCGCACCACCCACGCGGCATTATTGACGATGCCATCCAACTGCCCGAACGCTCCGATGGCCGCCGACACCAGCCGTGCCGGTGCCGCCGGATCGGATAAATCATCCAGGTGCAAACAAACCGCGGCACCCAACGCAGCCGCCAGGCTCTCACCGGCCTCGCGCCGCGTACCATGAATCAGCACCTTGGCCCCTTCCGCCACGCAGCGCCGGGCAATCGCTTCACCAATGCCGGTGGTGCTGCCGGTAACAATGATCACCTTATCCTTCAAACGCATGTCGTGGACTCCCAGGCCTTATAAAATCCCCGCCGACCTTCTTCGATGACCCTGGCCGGATCAGCCCGCCACAGTGAATCCGGCCACTCATGGGCGGAAAAAATTTCCAGGCAATACGCCCCCTCATAGCCCGTGGCCGCAATGGCACCCAACATGCCTGCCAGATCAATCAACCCCTGTCCCGGCAAGATACGGTCGGCCAAGCCCCGCGGCTGCTGCACCGGCCAGTCAGAAATATGTACGCCAAAAATCAGTTTTCCCAATTGCCCGATCCGCCGCACGATATCGCGTTCGTGCCATACGTGCCAAAGATCCAGCATCAGGCCAAACGCCGGTTCATCCACATCCTCTATCAGGCGCAGGGCTTCATCCAGTGAACAAATGAAGGTATCGGCATTCATCAAAACAGGGTGCAGCGGCTCAAACATGATCCGCACCCCACGATCCCCCGCATACCGGGCCAGGTCCGGATACAGCCGGCGGGCCATTTCATGGGCCAGCCGGAAGTTATAAGCCGGCGCATTGCCGCCGATAGTCACCAATGGAATATTCTGCCCGGGAAAGCTTTCGGCAAATAAATCAATCGTCTGTCGATACCGTTTTAATCGCTCCTCCGGATCATTCAGGTGCGGGCACATCGCATCCTTAAAAAGCGCGTGGACCCGCGGTTGCACACTGGTAACCTTCAGACCGCTCTCCCGCAGCATCGCCAGTTGCTCCCGGGCCCGGCCGGCATCGGTGGAAAGTTTTCGCTCACAGACTTCAATGCCCGCCAGGTTCAGGCTGCGGTACAAAGCCACATCCTGTTCAAAAGACAAATCCCAGGTCGTGAATTCGCTCACGGAAAATGGTGGTCGCTGTTTCATCATGGTTCGCGCCTTGCCGGCTTACGGTTTGAGCACGGCTTTTATCACCTGCCCGCTGTGCATCTTCTCAAAAGCTTCGTGCCATTCCTGCAGCGGCCAGACGCCGCCGATAATCGGCCGCACATTCAGTTGCCCCGACGAGAGCAAACGGATCACCCGTTCCCATACCGGCCAGTTGTGGCTGAAACTGCCCTGCAGAGTGATATTTTTCTGCACCAGCGGATCCAGTGAAAAGCCCAGCGGCTGCGGGCCCCAGCCCACTTTGGAAATCCAGCCGTTCGGACGCACAATTTGCAGGGCGGTTTGCAATGTCGCCGAAACACCCGCCGCGTCTATGACGCCATCCACCCCCAGGCCATCCCCCTCCCTGGCCCAATCGGCCAGACCATCCACAAGGGGAATGCACCCATAGATTTTGGCGGTTTCCAGCCGGGCCAGGTCGCGCTGCAAGCCGGCGATGCCCACCGTAGCACCGCACAAACGAGCCATGGCCGCACATAAAATACCGATCGTGCCCGGCCCAAACACCACCACGCGGTCGCCGGGTTTGATGCGGGCGTTATTCACCACCGCGTTGAACGCCACACAGCAAGGTTCAGTGAGCGCCGCGATTTCCAGCGGCAGATTTTCCGGCAGGCGATGCAGACACCGCGCCGGCACGCATACGTAGCGCGTCATCGCTCCATCCACACCATAACCAAAACCCCGCCGGGTCGGATCCAGGTTGTACAATCCCTGCCGCGACATGGGATTATTCGGATCAATCACCGCCGCCGTCTCGCTGACCGCCCGCTGACCCACCTGCCATCCGGTTACGCCCGCGCCGATCTCCCGGATCACGCCCGCAAATTCGTGCCCCAGCACCACCGGATAGTTCACGGGCCAGCTATGGTCCGCCGTCCATTGGTGCAGATCGCTGCCGCACACACCCACCGCACCCACTTCCAGCAGCACATCCTGCGGACCAATTGCCGGCCGTTTGGCCGGACGCAATTCCACGGCGTGTTTACTCGGGGCAAAATTGACCACCGCCATATCCGTCATGATCAAGCTCCTGTTGCAATATCGCTGTAGGCATGCACTTTTTGACAAATCATGCGTAATGATTCTTCCACCCCGCCACTGGCCGTCTTGAACGCATCCGCATCAATGGTCAGTGGCGCTCCCAGCACCACCAGTGGAGCACCATATTCTGGTGCCCGAATCGCCTGCTCTATCGTCAATCCCCCCACCGCCTGCACCGGCACGCGTACCGCCTTAACCACTTCTCGCAACTGATCCAGCGGACTGGGCATGCGCTGGCCACGGGCGGCAATGCCGCGCCGTTCATCGTAGCCGATGTGGTGAATCACAAAATCGCAGCCCAAATCTTCCAGCCGTCTGGCACCCGCCACCATATCGGAACAGGCCAGGTTGTCGCCCATGACCTGTACACCGTAATCCTTGCCGGCCTTGACCACGCAGCGGATTGTTTCCTCATGAGCGCGGGCCATCACCACCACGTGCGTAGCGCCCGCCTTGGCCATCATTTCCGCCTCCAAGTAGCCGCCATCCATCGTCTTGAGATCCGCCACAATCGGCACCCCGGGAAATTGCCGGCGCAATGCCCGCACACCGTTCATTCCCTCGGCGATAATCAGCGGCGTGCCCGCCTCCAGCCAATCCACACCTGCACGCATCGCCATGTTGGCCGTGGTCAAAGCCTCATCAATGGTGATGATGTCCAAAGAAATTTGCACAATGGGTTTCATGACTTAGTCATCCAAAAACAGTTCCATCCACCTGCGACCATAGCCGCGAATCAAGTTCAACGCTGCTATCGGCATACCCCACCAGCGTAGCCGCACCTCCAGCCGCATCAGGAGACAAATTTTACCAAGTTCCACGCCAGTGTATAGCGACGAACAGTTTGGCCGCCGTAAAATATTTTATTACAATAAAATGTATCTAACACACAAATGAATGAATCTAAGCTATCACGTTAATCTGATTTATTTATCCATCAATTCCGCCGCTCTCTGGCCGGTCCAGCCACCGGCTTTAATCGCTGGCGGAAATCGGCCCGTTCCGCCACCCAATCTAACAACTTTGGAACCAGACTTTTAGCGCTAACCACGCTGGCCCGCACGGCCGAAACTACCAAGCAACAGCACTTGTAAAACAAGCCCGGCCACATTCCAGTACAACATAAAAAACAAAGCCAGGCTGGCGACCCGAAGGAACGCCAGCCTGAGGAGGGAGAGAAAGATCGTCATCATCCAACCGTGTGAGACGACCGGTAAAGCCACTTAAATTATTGTAGCTTCGGGATGATCCAAATCCAAATATTTCCTGGGCGGCTGGCAGGCTTTCTTGGCAGTAGCCAATGGCCCATTCCACCAATGGAATTCGTGAAAATAAAATAATAGACCGAGATCAAAAAAAACCAGGCTGGCGGCCCGAAGGAACGCCAGCCTGGGGAGGGAGAGAGAGAGCAAGATCGCTTAAAACAGTTCCGATGGCTATCGGAAGCCGTTTGCTTTCATCACTACGCCTATCATCGTACAGAGTTTATCCATTTCTGCAACCTATTTTAACAATTTTCGCCGTTTTTTTTACCGCGTCTTTATAAGCCGTTATAAATAAACGGCTTATAATTCAACTAATCACCGATTTTATCGGACAAAAATGAACGAACTTGGGAAATATGCACCCGCTGCTGCTCCAACGTGTCGCGAAATCGGACCGTAATGGTTTGATCGGCAAGCGTTTGCGTATCAATGGTAAAACAATACGGCGTACCAGCCTCATCCATCCGGGCATAGCGTTTACCAATGTTTTGTTTGATATCCAACTGCACATTCCACGTTTTGCGTAAATCGGTGTACAGGTTGGTGGCAATTTCCGCCATGCCGTCTCTATCCACCAGCGGAAATATCGCCGCTTTAATCGGAGCCATCCGTGGATGAAACTTCATGACCACACCGCTGGGCCGGCCCGGATCGTCCGTGTAAGCTTCACACAACAAGGCCAGCGTGCCGCGGTCCGCCCCCGCCGAAGGTTCAATAACGTGCGGAAAATAACGTTCATTTTTTTCCTGCTCGAAATACTTGAGCTTGTCACCCAGGCCGGAAAATTCCGCATGTTGCCGCAGGTCGAAATCGGTGCGATGGGCCACACCTTCCAGTTCGCCAAAACCCGGATCCGTAAACGGAAATTTATATTCAATGTCGCTGGTGCCCGCTCCTGCTTTGGCATAATGCGCCAACTCGTCACGGTCATGTTCACGCAACTGCAGGTTGGCCCCCGCCAATCCGATGGACTGCCACCATTGAAAACGCGTATCACGCCAGAATTGATACCATTCACCGGCCGTATCCGGCCGAATGAAAAATTCAATCTCCATCTGTTCAAACTCACGCGACCGGAAAGTGAAATTCCGCGGAGTAACTTCGTTGCGAAACGCCTTGCCGATCTGGGCAATCCCGAACGGAATTTTAACACGGCTGGTATCGGTGACGTTCCGGAAATTCGCAAAAATCCCCTGCGCCGTTTCCGGCCGCAGGTAGGTCATCGAAGCGTCATCCTGCACCGCCCCGGTATGGGTCTGAAACATCAGGTTGAATTGCCGCGGCTCAGTCAGCACCCCGCCGCATTCCGGGCACGGCATTTGCAACCCGGCACCGGGCTGGGGTTCAGTCGCCAGGTACTGCAAAATGGTCGGCAGCGAGGCCGCCAGTGACGGATCTTTTTTCACAGCCTCCGTCAAAACCGCCATGGTCGTCGGCGCACGATGGACGAAAACCAATCCCGGAGCCAGCTTTTTGCCTTTGCCACCCGCCCAGTGCATGGCGGCAGCGCTGTCCAGGGCCGATCCCGCACCTGCCGGTTTCATGGCCGCCTCGCTCAAGGAAACCACCCATGCGGACGCTTTCAGCAATTCCGGAATATGATCCGAGCGAAACAGCTTCTTGCAGAATTTGCACATCGACATCGGATCGCTGAACCCCGTCGCGTGGCCGGAAGCCTCCCAGACCCTCCGATTCATGATGATCGTGCAGTCCAGACCCACCATATCGATGGGCTTGCCATCCGGCCCGGACGGCGGGCAACGCACAACATCCCGCCACCACGCATCCTTGAGATTGCGCTTAAGCTCCACTCCCAGCGGGCCGTAATCCCAAAAGCCGTTGATGCCGCCGTAAATTTCTGACGACTGAAAAATAAAGCCGCGCCGCCGACACAAGGCCACCAGCTTTTCCATTTTGCTTGCTGAATTTACAGCGGGTTGTGCATCGCCCACGCCTGATCGCCCCTTTACATGCTGCCTGTAGAATTGATAGCCGGCCATTTGTTGTAGCGGCTGCCGGGAACCGGCACGCGCTGATTCGTCGTTGTGTTGGGCAGCCATCGACCCACCACCAGTGCCCCCAGCACCAGCACAATATTGCCCAGCAGCAGCCAGCCGCGATGCTCGATAATTCCCTCCTGGCGAAGATAGACAAATATCCCCGCCATCAGAAAGGTTCCCAGCGAAAGCGGTATAAGGCTGCGCCACGCCAGGTTCATGAGTTGATCAAAACGGAACCGCGGCAAAGTCCAGCGAACCCACATGTAAAAAAACAGGAACAAAATTACCTTGGCCCCAAACACCGCCAGCTTCAAAAACATCCCCGCCCAGCCGGTGGCCAATGGCTGAGGGCCGCCGTAGAACAGCTTGTCCAGCCATGGCAAATGCCAGCCACCCAGAAACAGGGCCACCGCCACCGCCGCACCGGTAATCATCGCCGAATATTCCGCCAGAAAAAACATGGCGAATTTCATCGAGGAGTATTCCGTGTGATAACCGCCCACCAGTTCGCTTTCACATTCCGCCAGGTCAAACGGGGTGCGGTTGGCCTCGGCGAAAATGCACGTAACAAAAAGAATAAACGCCAGCGGCTGGATGAAGATATTCCATTGCGGCAGCACCAATACCGTCGAAAAATAGCCCACTTGGTCCTGGGCAATGGTGCCCAGCCGCATGGTGCCCGCCACCACCGCCACCGAAAGCAGCGAAAGAATGAGCGGTATTTCATAGCTGATCATTTGCGCCGCGGCCCGCATACCGCCGAGAAAACTGTACTTGCTGCCCGAAGCCCAGCCCGCCAGAACTACCCCGTAGATGGACAGACCCGCAATGGCAATCACCACCAGCACACCCACCTGTGGATTGGCCAGCATCACCGGCACATTGTGCGGAAACGCCCAGCCGCCGATCCACGGCAGCCACTCCGGCAACCGCGTGCCCGCCGCCAATACCCCACCCCACGGAATCACCGCAAACCCGCACAACGCGGGCGTGATAATCACGATCGGCGCCAGGTAAAACAACCAGCGATCGGCATTGGCAGGCATGAATTCTTCTTTCAAAATGAATTTCACGCCATCCGCCAGCGGCTGCATCAAGCCCTTCGGCCCCACCCGGTTGGGACCGATGCGATCTTGAATCCAGGCGGCGGTTTTCCGTTCCAGCAGAATCAGGTAAGCCACAATACCCAGCAACACATTGAATGTGACCAAGCCGAAAATCAGATGAAAAATAAATATGCCAACCATCAGGCAATAACTCCATTGCAAGGTCTACCAGCGGGACTATCTTACAGAATTGCCGGTAATGAACAAGCGCGGCGGCGGAAGGGACGGTGCCGCGCCTGCCGGACCGCACAAACGCCGCGCGCATCCGCGACCCGACGGCGAATAGCAGAGCCACGGCGATGCCCGAGGCGCAACCCCGCCGATGTTGCCCCCACTGGAAGTTAGCCTGCCCGGCGAGACCTCGTAGCCGTCGCTGGCTCCCAGTACCAGCCAGTTGCGCTCTTGCCGCCCACCGTGTGCCCAGCTCGGCGGCATCCGAAAGGGCCGGTGCCTACTACGCCGCATGGAGGCACCGGTACGGTTTGAGCGATAACGGTCAATGGGGTTGGCTATGGCCGGCGCAATCCATTGGCAACGTAGACTATGCTGACGACTTGCCAGTCAGTTTATCTACCGCCGCCGCGACGTGAAGACGCGGGGAGTGGCATAATGCCAAACTTTCTCGCCCTTGCGATGGAAATAACGGAACAAAGCCACTTCTGTGCCGCTATACCTTTTACCCTGGCGGCGGCTTGAGAATCCTTTATCGCCTCACAAAGGCCCTCTTGGACGGCCGCCTCAAACGGCCGATCGCGGAAATCATACCATGGAAACACACGTCCAACCGGGTTTACCAAGTGAGGATTTATGCTCGCATGGGCACCGAGCATGGTCGTTTCCAAGTATATTGGCACCTTGTGGCCCTTGGCGGCAAAGAAGCGGAGGAACATATGACCAGGCGGATGCACCAGATCGCAGGCTATCCCAATGCGCTCAAGTGCCGACGCGAAGAGCACCGTGCCATCCACGCAGTTCGCTTGGGCGGAGTGGAGCGACTGCCCGACGGACCGAACCCGTTGATAAATAATTCTCCCCGGCTCAACCACCGGCGCGGCAATATTGCTGTAATGGAGGCCACGTTGCTCCAGTACGAGCCAGATTGCAGCAACCTGTCGGATCACCCCGGCTGGGCTGGCTTGATATCCGTCAAATTGTTTGACGTACTGGCTCTTGAGGGCCTGCTTGAGAATCCCGTCGAGTGCAGGGTCATTGGGGTTCACATACGCCGCAAAAAGCGGAGATAAATTAGCGACAATGTGGCGTTTCCGGTCAACAAATGCGTTGGCCAC
>JAJZCR010000136.1 GCA_021851715.1 Planctomycetota bacterium | reverse complement strand
CCTGCGCGGCCTGCCCGCCTCGGCGGACGGACCCGGACGGAAAATAAGATTCTGACAAGGACTGTAGATATGAGACCTCCATAATGCCATTTTCGGACGCTTGACATAAGGCCCCTACAGAGATAAACGCTGCAGCACGGCCAGGCGGAAGCCGGGGATCGCCAGATCGGAACCTGTACCCCAAGCCACCCATTGGCCCTCGGTATCGGGGCTGACGGCCCGGCACGGATTTCTCACATTTACCGGGATCAGCCGAAAAATCAGAATTGAGATAAATGCTCACGGCAAACCCCTTTTATCAGGAAAACGCCAGGTGAAAAACGGAGGGGGCTGCGAAATCGCCCCCCCAGAAAAACAACCTTGCCGCACGCCGATTCAGGCCGTCCGGCGGCGCAGCAACAGCAGTCCCAACGCACCTGCACCCATCAAGCCCAGGGCCGCCGGCTCCGGTGCCGGTGTGGTAACGGTGATATCACTAATGTACCCGTTATAACCACTTCCGCCGCCAGGTTGAATGCCTATATAATCCCCGGAAAAATCGAACGTGCCGCTGTTGCTTACACTGCCGCCGGGCGTGACGTCCACTCCATTCACAAGAAAGGATAATACCCCCGAATTATCATTAACCACCAAATGGTAGGGGGCATTGATTACCGCAGGTGTGGAACCCAGGAACACCAGCCCCGAAGGAGTATCGTAATTGGCGACCCAGGAAGTACCGCTCATCCCAATATCAAGACTACCGGGGCTGCTGTCTCCGCCGCCAGTGAGGAAGGCGTACTCATTTTGCGAGGAAACCGTTGGCTCAGTGTAGAGACTCAGGGAGAAATTAATGCCGGCGGCTGCATCAAGTCCCAGAGGGTTAGGGTTGCCATAATAACCGCCACCGTTAAAAGTGGTCGAAACAGCGGTTGGTGCACTGCCGATCTGTGGGCCGGCAGTCGGTGTAGGTCGATAGGCCTGGTACAGACTATTAAAGTTTCCCGTGGAGTCCGTGGGAACATAGCCCTGGCCCGTTCGAAAGTAATAGCCAACATATCCACCGCCAGATGCAGACGCGGCATTGAGTGTCCAATCTGCGACAATCGTGGAGGCCGTGGCCGGACCCGCCAACCCGGCAACGATTGCCAAAGCGGCTGCGGCCGCGCCAACGCCGGCCCCGCCACGCCACGTAAATAATGCGATTGTCAGCCAGGCCCAAACGCTGCGGCATCAGCAATTCGACCACCATCAGGGCCAGCGCCGCACACACGGCCACCCACGCCGCCAGTTCGCGCAGCCGCCCTGCCAGCGAAATCTTGCGCGGGCCAATATAAATCAACCCGTCGCGGTGCCACCAAAAGCCGCCGGGGGCCGATATATCCGACTTTTCCGGAGTCTTTTTCATATTCTTGGACCGCAGAGTCAACAGGATAGTCCCGTTCACCGCGTTTGCTTGAGGCCTCTAAAATCTGCCGACCATCTTATTTGGATCAAATCCACTGCGATGGTGGAACCCGGCTCGGCAGCGGATTTGCAGGACGGTTGTTCATCTTTTTTCAGGTTGTACGTACCACCTCCAGCCGTATTGACCAAAGCACCTGTGGCGGCAAATAAAGCCGTAATACCACCGCACAACCGGTCAACACCGCCACTGATCCATAGTAAGCTTTGTGACCTTCGGTGGCAAAGCCGCGGAACATAAAATCGAGCAAAGCCCGGCACCACCAACCCACCCCAACGACCCCTCCCATAGCCGGCGATGCCCCCATCGCCGCGGCAAACAAGTCTTGATTATCCCCTACGCCGGCCAGCCTGCTGGCCGGCCCCCCACCTCGCGGTCGCCACCGCGACCGCTCTACTCTTTACTTTCTACCCCCTCCACTCTCGCGCCGGTCAGGGACGCCGGTTGGGTCGACAATGAATATATCCAATATAGCATTCCTGTCCGATGGTTCCCTGGTTGATAAATCCCAACCAGGTCAGCATCATGAAATTGGCTCCGCCTGATATCGGAATTTTCTTCACAACTCGTTGCTTGCCTGCCTGATAGAGGCTTATCTGGTAATCTCTTTCCGATGTGCCCGCCCGGTAATCGTACAAGACATGCACATCCGCCCATTTGTCCAAGGCTAAACCAGCAACTAAAACACCATTGGCGACAACATCTCCGTTTGGTTTAAATAAAATGCTCGGCCCAGTGATTGCCGGATTGGCGTGAGAATCCCTTAGCTCCACAACCAGCGTTGCTCCATGCTGTGCCGGCATCAAGATTGAGAACCTCAGGGCCAGTTGGCACCGCCGTATCCAAGGTTGGTAATAACTATACGTTACAGCCCCAGGACCTATTCGCAGGGTGCTCTGTTGGGTCAGTGGCGTGGCCTTGGCAACCTCATTGCCAGCACCCTGTGTTGTCAATCCGTAAGTTGCCTGGCCAGGCCGGGCATGCTGAAAATTGACCTCCACCGGTTCGGGCAGCGGATCTGGATACGGCGTTCGGTTGGCAATGGGCAGCGGCGAAACGGATAATGGCAACGCCCGCCACGCCACGGCACCATATATTCCAATTTTCCTGGTATCAATGGGCTGGAACCCAATTTGTTCGGCCGCCGAACCAGCGGCCGCGGATATCAGACCATCAACCCACTGCAAACCTGGCCTGTCGGCCAGAGATCCAACATCCTGGCCTGTAGCCAGCCATTGCTCAAAACCATCCCCATGTATACTCGGTGCCGCTCCGCGTGAGCTCCAATAAACATTGTGGCTGAATCTGCACCCATCCGCGAGAGTGGCCGGGGAGCCGCGTGGCCAAACATTGCCGTCGACGACCACCACCACGTTGCGCTCGAAGGTAAGGCTAAGCGGAATACGCTTCCCCTGGCTGTCCGTATTGATGACCACCCATACCTCGCCCACCCGCTTAAAATAATTGTTGGTTACCACATTGTCGGAGCCCTGATGAACCAGCAGCCCCTTGCCGAACACGACATTCTCCACCACATTATTTTCGGCCAGGATATCCGAGGCGCCGTCGTCCAGGTAAAGTCCGTTAAAATTTCGTGCGCTGTTGTAGGGAACCAGGTCGGAAATCCAGTTATTTCGGACTATCGTGCCGGGCGAAACTCCCAGCAGGTAAATGCCGCCGCCATCACTAAGCACACCATTACTCAGGTTATAGATGCGGTTATATTCCACCAAATTGCGAATTGCCGGGCTGCGCGTGGGAGCCGTATTCCAGCACCAACCAATGCTGATGCCGGTGTAATAGAGATTGGCGATAGTATTGTGGCTGATACGGTTGTCCCCGGCGTGTCCGATCCACACCCCACAGGCTTGCGGAGAAAGCTTTCCACTATCGTGGATAAAATTGTTATCCACCACACATCGCTCGGCCACACGGATTTCTCTGGGCAGTTTGTAATAATCCCCAATTGGGCAATCCAAACCCAGATACACACCTCCACCGCCCATATCATGAATATGGCATTTCTGTACAACCACACTTCCGCTGGCACCCATAAATCGCACGGCATGTTCACCGCCATGGCAGATTTCACAATCCACTATATTCACGTTTTTAACGCCGTGGCCGAAGATGGCCGCTTCAAAACCCGTGGTAGAAGACTGTCCATCATTAGCCAGATTTACATGAGAGACGCCACATGCGGAATGTTGTAGATGCAGGCCCTTCAGGGTGACATACTCAACGTATTTGCCATGTTCTGGGATGCCCTTAAACTCAAAAAGCCGCCGGACAATCGGGACTACCGGGTTAAATCCCTGGAGGCCTTGGCCGGGCATCGGTTTGTAAAGAAGTTTTTTCCTTGGGCGATCAAAATACCACTGCCCCGGCTGATTAAGGGCTTCTCGCACGTTGTCGATGTAAAAGCGCTGCCGCACCTGGTATGCCTGAAACTCAAAGCCATTATCCTGTAGATAAACGGTGTTGGTTTGGGTGTCGACGGATTCAACCCACTGCCGCTCTGCGATCCAAACATCATAAGAAACCACTTCCACATCGCGTAAGGCATACCAATGAGGGTTGAACTCTCCCTGCTCAAACCGGAACGCCCTCCGGCGATCTTTCGGCTGCTCGGTCACCTCCGCCATGAAATACCAGTTCTTATGGGGCAGCCGTGGACGGTCTTTACGATGCCCGTCAACAAAGAACTGGTTAACAGTCGGAGAGTCCATGGCTTGGGGAGCATCCGCTTCCCATAGGCCATCGCGTCGAGCCTTCCAATTCTTCACGGTAACACCGCCGGAGATTATAACGTTTTCTCCTGGATAGCCGGTGATAACCAATGGAGTGCCTGGCGTTCCAGAATCTTCAGGTTCGATGACGATGGAATTGGTAATCTCGTAGGTACCCCCGCGTAGGATGATGTGCGCGGGTAGAGCAGTCTCTGGTTGTGCTTTGCGCCAGTCGCGTACGATTTCCAATGCCCGCCCGACTCCGGCCACCGGGCCATCGGTCTGATCTTTGTTTGCTGTGGCCAGGTTGCCGCTCCAATTATCGTTGCCGGAAGGGCTGGCATACACGGTCAATCCGGCTGGTTTCAAGACAGTTTTTTCGGTGTGTGGCGATTGACATCCGTATAATGTCTGGGTCACGGCGACACCTACGGCCAACCCCCACGTACGCCGACTGAGTTTTTCCATAACTTGGGATCCTTTCAAATCGATTCGGAAGCTGGATTGATATCGCGACTGCAGTCGCGTGCGTTATCAGGAAAGTGCCGCGATGACATCATTGGGCTTGCCCACGCAGAACCTACGAGCGCATCTAGAGACATCGCGGTGGTGTGACAGCCCGGTCCTCACGGAACCGGCGGCGGTGGGTAGCCGCCCCATGGAACCTTGGGTGAAAAATCAGGATGCCAGTCCAGTGTCCACAGGTCGCCCAACGCCACCCGTTCCACATGGCCATCAACAAAAGCCACGTTGATAGCGCCCTCATGGCGGTTGACTGCAGGCATAGCCCAGAATAGCTCTGGCTCCTCAACGCTGGTCGGCGGCGGCGTGTTAGGCTGTGGCCAAAATGTTTGCCAATCACCGTCACAAAATAGCGGGGTTTGGGCACCGGCAGCGGCCTGACCCTGGCTCCAGTAATCGTTGGGGTCGCCGACGCCCCAAGACACAAGAATCGATTGCATCGCAGGCGTGCTGGTACCCCAGTTGTACATCCAGCCATTCAAGCCATATCCTGATTCCTCGGAACTCAAGCCTGGGACGTTCCCGGGATTCACGTCTTGATTCCAGGCCCCGGTGGAGGTTCCGTATACGTCACTGTTGTACCCTGGGATTGTGGTGGGGGCCGGAACAGGAGCGCTGGGACACATCAAAACGGCCCGTTCAGCGACCGGTAGGGTGAAGGCCGGATTCGTTTCAGCGAGGTCCTCACCGAACACTGGAGCCAGAAATATCGGCCACTGTCCACTGTCAAATGATGTGGTGTACGCAAATCCACGTGCAACCGCCGCGGACGACTGCGTGTATTCCTGATATGCGATGCCCAATTGGCGAAGGTTGGATGCGCAGAGCATGCCGTTGGCCACACGTTTGGCCCCCGCCAAGGCCGGCAATAAAAGAGCAATCAAGATCGCGATGATCATGATCACCACCAAAAGTTCAACAAGGGTAAAACCGTGTAGGGGCCGGCGGAACCCGTTAAAATTCCGCAGTGTGTGTGACTTTTTACAACCCCTGACACGGAGAATCCTATTATGCCCGAAGCCGCTCAAACCTTCAAAT
>JAJZCR010000135.1 GCA_021851715.1 Planctomycetota bacterium | reverse complement strand
ATCGGCCTGCCGCCCTTATTTAAACGCAATAAAACGACCCGTTGTCTCATATCTGCGGGTAACGCCTTGGGTCGCCCATGCACAAGTCAGCTTCAGTCAAGCGGTTTAGGACAACGCAACCCGCTCGGCCGCAAGTCCGGCCATTTCCGTTTTGCGCGGGCAGCGGTACAATGACTGGCATATATTCCCGGACCTCCAAATGGCGTTGTGGCACCGGGGATAGACTTTGGAACGGTGCATATACTGCGGGCCTGCAATCCGCCTATTGTTGTTGGAGATTTCCATGCGATCCGATGTAAAAGTATTTCTGATTTGTCTGGCAGTGGTGGTTATTTTTGTGGTGGCCTATTTTGTCATTGTACACCACTCGAAAAGCAGTTCCCGGCAAGTTACGGCGGAAAACGTTTTGCCCAGCCAACAGCCGGCGCTCACGCCCACCACACCGGCACCCATTACCAATCCCGAGACCCCGGCGCCAAACTCCAACGGCGTAGCCAATATCCCCGATGATACCAACACGCCCTCCGGCATAGTGCCGCCGGCAACTCCCACCACACAGGCGGGGCTGGCCGCCAATGTGCCACCCACCACCATGCAAGGGCAAATTCAGCCGGGTGGCCAGGTCACGATGAATTTCCCCACTAGCCCAACTACCGCGACCAGTGCCGATACCACCGACAATCTGAATCAAAGTGACAATGGCACCGGTTCTACAGACCTCAACAACAGCAACACAGCCGACAACACCACCGGCAACGCAGGCTCACTGGCTGGGCTTAATGGCACTACCGGCAACGCCGGCAGCCATCACGCCGGCACTTATGTCATTCGGCATGGCGACACCCTGGTGGCCATTGCCAGACGAATCTACGGCAACGCCCGCATGGTCCGCGCCATTGAACGGGCCAACCCAGGAATGGACCCCCGCCGCCTGCGCGTAGGCCAGAAAATACGCCTGCCCCACAGCCATCGGCGGTCTCAACATTTGACCAGCCATCACCGCCGGGCCGGATTGGCCCGGTACCATGGCCACGCGGCCAGCGGCCACAAAATCTACATCGTGCGGCGCGGCGATACGCTTATCCAGATCGCACGCCGGGAATATCATCGGGCCGCCGACTGGAAGCTCATTTATCGGGCCAACCGTCGGCAAATCGGATCGCGACCGAGCGACATACGTATCGGCGAGAAATTGGTGATCCCCGCCCGCTGAATCTTCAGCCGGCCAAATTGCCTTGCTGCCGGCAAGCCCATCCGTTGAAGCGTGTCTGCTAACCCAAGGGTTATCCATGCTTGATCTTAAGTTTGTCCGTGAAAATCCCGAGGCGGTGCGCCAAGGTGCCCGGGCCAAAAATATCAGCATCGATCTGGACGAATTACTGCAATTGGATGCCCAGTTGCGCAAGGCCCAGCAGCAACTTCAGGATCTCACGACGGAACAGAACCGCCTGTCCAAAGAAGTGGGAACATTGATGGGGTGCCTCAAGGCCGAAAAAGCTCCTGCAAAGCGCCAGGCCTTGGAACAACAAGCCGCGGCCATGCGTCACCGCCCTGCCGCCATCAAGCTGGAGCGGGCGGCATTGGAAGAACAAATCAAATCCCTGCTGCCGCGGATAGATGCTTTGCTGCTGACCCTGCCCCTCCCACCGGATGACGACGTGCCGCGCGGCGCTTCCTCCCAGGAAAATGTGGAGCTTCGCCGCCATGGTAACATTCCAACCTTCACCTTTACACCCAAAAGCCATGTTGAACTGGGAGAAACACTGCACCTTTTTGATGTCCCACGCGGGGTCAAGCTGGCCGGTTCCCGCAGTTATTTTCTCACCGGAACCGGAGCCATGCTGCATCAGGCGGTGCTGCGGTTGGCGATGGATATGATGGTGTTTGAAAAGGGCTTTCATCCCATGACCGTACCGGTCCTGGTACGGGAAGTGGCGATGCGCGGCACCGGTTTTTTTCCGGCGGGTCGCGAACAGGCCTATCGCGTCGGTGAGGCTTCCGAAACGGCCGAAGAAGAACGCTTTCTTACCGGTACCGGTGAAGTGTCTTTGACCGCCTATTACATGGATGAAATTCTCGAGGAATCGGTGTTGCCGCTCAAGCTGGTCACCGCCAGTACTTGCTTCCGTCGCGAGGCCGGCACGTATGGCAAAGACACCACCGGCCTTTACCGTATCCACCAGTTTGACAAGGTCGAGCAGGTCATTATCTGCCGTAACGACCGGGAAGAATCCATCCGCTGGCATCAGCAGATTCTGGCCAACAGCGAAGAAGTGCTGCAGCGGCTAAACCTTCCCTACCGCGTCATGCAATGCTGCACCGGCGATCTGGGGCCGAAAAACGCATCCATGATTGATATCGAAACCTGGATGCCCTCGCGCAACGCCTACGGCGAAACTCATTCCGCCAGCCGTCTGTATGACTTTCAGGCCCGCCGGTGCCATTTGCGGTATCGGGATACCGACGGCCGGGTCCGGCACTGCCACACCCTCAACAACACCGTTATCGCCAGCCCGCGTATTTTGATTCCCATTTTGGAACTATATCAAAATGAGGATGGAACCGTCCGCGTTCCGGATGCCCTGCAACCGTACATGGGCGGTCTGAAATTAATCAGCAGGTAAAGTTGGCGTAGACACCCAGCCAACCCACTTGCCGCGTACTATCCGCCGCCATCAACCCATTATAAAATAAGCCGCGAGGAGTTGATTCCATGCGCATGTTATTCACCGGACAGGTCGGCTTGGACAAACAAGCCTACCTTGAACAAGTCGTCAGCATCGCCCAGGCCCAGGGCGAAACGATAAAAGTATTCAATGTCGGCGACCTGATGTACAAAGAAGCTCCGGATGTACAACCTGGCCGCATTCTCGATTTACCTCTTTCGCGTCTGGCCGGTCTGCGCCGCGCCGTTTTTCGCGATATCTTGGCCGAGGCTCGCCGGCATCCCAACGTCATCATCAATACCCACGCCACCTTTCGCTGGAAGCATGGTCTTTTCGCAGCCTTTGATTTTGACCAACTCAACGCCTTTGCCGCCGATTTATACGTGACCCTGCTGGACAATGTCGAAACCGTACACCAGCGGTTGCTGCGCGACCATAACCTGGATCACGATTTAAAGGACCTGATGGTCTGGCGCGAGGAGGAAATTCTGGCCACCGAAATTCTTGCCCGCGTCAACCCGGACCATCCCGGCAAGTTTTTTGTGCTTTCCCGCGGCCGTGCACAACCCACCTGCGAAACTTTGTTCCGTCTGCTGCTGCGCCCCAAAATGCGCCGTGTTTATCCCAGTTTTCCCATGAGCCATGTCGCCGATATGCCGGCCGTACTGGCCGAGATCAATGATTTCCGCCAGAGAATTGGCCGGCACTTCATAACCTTTGATCCCGCCGACGTCGACGAAAAAGCCCTGCACGATCAGGCTCTCGCCGCCGCCGCCGATGGCCATTCCGTTATTAACGTTCAGGGAAGCAACCCGCCACTGTCTCTTAAAACCCAGGATGTGCTGTCCATTGGCGGCGACATCAACGGCCAAATTTATGCCCGTGACTTTATGATGGTCCGCCAGAGCGATCTCATTATTTCCTACATTCCGGAATTGCCGGACGGCAAACCAGCCCTTTCCAGCGGCGTGGAGCGCGAACTCCAACACGCCCACGACCACGCCCGTGAAGTTTACGTGATCTGGAAACCCAAAGTCACCCCCAGCCCCTTTGTCACCCAGACTGCCACCAAAGTTTTTCCCACCATCGACGAGACCATCCGGTATTTTGGTCGGCAAGATTACTTCCAACCCCACCATCTTTTTGATAACCCTTAACCCTTTGCAGCGGCGTTTCCGGGAGCTTCATACGGCGGTCATCCACCGATACAATGTTTGGCCCCCGCCACCGTGGCCGGCGGGCGTCGATCCTCGGATCACTGTGCTCGGCGCGATGCGGCCGGCGTGCTATAATTATTTTACTTAATCGGATGGCCGAATATGCTAGCGCCGTCCACATAGGAGACAAGCCCATGTCGGCAATGACCCTCACAGAAAAAATTATCGCCAAGCATTCCGGGCAACGGACGGTGCGGCCCGGAGACAACGTCTGGGTGGATGTGGACATCCTGATGACGCACGATGTATGTGGCCCGGGAACAATTGGAATTTTTCATGAAAAATTCGGCCGCGATGCCAAAGTTTGGGATAAAAACCGCGTGGTCATCATTCCTGACCACTACATTTTTACCGCCGATTTGAAGTGCCACCGCAATGTGCAGATTCTTCGCGATTTTGTTCGCGAGCAGGGATTGCGGTTTTACTATGATCCGGAATTTGTGAAAAACGAACCCGGCATGCCCAATCCGTATAAAGACCCCACAAAAACCACTTACAAAGGCGTGTGCCACAAGGCCTTACCGGAAGAAGGGCATGTGCGCCCCGGCGAAATTTTGCTCGGTACCGACAGCCACACCTGTACCGCCGGTGCCTTTGGCCAATTTGCCACCGGAGTTGGGAATAGTGATGCCGCCTTTACGCTTGGCACCGGCAAAACTTGGCTGAAGGTACCCCCCACTATGAAATTTACTTTTCATGGTCAAATACCGCCTTATCTCACGGCCAAGGATTTAATTTTGCTGGTGATCGGCGAAATCGGCGTGGCGGGTGCCACCTACAAAACCATGTATTTCGCCGGCCAGGGTGTGGCATCTCTCACCCTGGAAGATCGCATGACCCTCACCAATATGGCCATCGAGGCGGGCGGCAAAAACGGCGTTTGTGATGTGGATGAAAAAACATTGCAATACGTACGCCATCGCAGCCAGATCAAACAGTGGGAGGTCTTCCGCGATGATCCCGGCGCAAGCTATTGTTTTGAACGGGAATGGGATCTGTCAACGCTGGAACCGCTGGTGGCCAAACCTCATTCTCCCGACAACCGCGATACCGCCCGCAACTGCCGCCATGTCAAGGTGGACCGCGCATACATCGGCAGCTGCACCGGCGGAAAAATTACGGATATGATTTTTGCCGCCAGCATTCTCAAAGGCCATACCGTAAAAGTACCCACCTTTGTGGTTCCAGGTTCCACCGAGGTGCATGCCGATATGAAGCGCTTAAACCTGCGCGGTGCTGCCAAAGACACCAACGAAAAAAGCATCGAAGACATTTTGCTCGATGCCGGCTGCCAGGTCGGCCCCAGCGGATGCAGCGCTTGTTTGGGCGGCCCCGCCGATACCTTTGGCCGGCTTAACGGCAGCGAAACCTGCATCAGCACCACCAATCGCAATTTCCCGGGCCGCATGGGTTCCATGCAGTCCGCTGTGTACCTGGCCAGCCCCTTGACTGTGGCCGCCAGTGCCTTAACCGGCCGGGTGACGGATCCGCGTGAATACGTAACCACTCCGATCCAAACCGGTACTGCCGGGGTGCTTTAATCCTCAATTGCCGCCAAAGATTTATCCCAGCCGGTTCGCCGGCCTGGCACCACTAACTACTTCTTGATGGTAGTTGCGGGTGCCGACGGCAACTTTGCGCCTGGGTGCTTTTGGAGAGCGGCAGACTTTTTCTTTTGCTTCGCCCGCAGAACCTGTTGATGGATGGTGTAACATAAGACATTTCTGGCCAAAGCCTGGGCGGAAGCCGGCGTGTAGCCGCTGATACCCCAGGTATTGGTCCCGAGCAAACCGCTGGTAATGTCCTGCGGTGAATACACAATCACCCACCGCCCACCCAGCCGAACACCCAGCATTTGCGGATACTTACGGGCATGCGCATGCT
>JAJZCR010000008.1 GCA_021851715.1 Planctomycetota bacterium | reverse complement strand
GCCAACGTCCGCAAGGATACGGGCAAGGTTTTGGGCGTGGTATCCGAAAATTACCGTATCTTCCAAAATGTCGACTGCTTTAGTTTTGTCGATGCCTTGGTAGCTGACCGATTGGCTATGTTTGAGAGCGCCGGGGCGCTAAAGGATGGCCGGGTAGTCTGGATGCTGGCCCGGATACCAAGCGAATATCGCGCCCCCGGTGATGATGTTGTTCAGCCTTACATTCTGCTGACCAACTCGCATGATGGCTCCAAGGCCTTGCGTATCTTTCCCACCACCATACGCGTGGTTTGCCAGAATACTTTAACCTTGGCGCTACAGAATGGCCTTGGTGAAGGCTTGAGTATCCGCCACCGGCCCAGCTTGTCCGAACGGGTAGCCGAAGCCCGGCAGAAGCTGGGTATCATCCATGCCCGGTTTGACCAATTCGACGCCGAACTGCATACCATGTTGGATAAGGAATTGGCGGGCATGGATCTGGAACGTTACTTCAATGCCTGTACACCGCTCACCACCGGCAAACGGGCGGAAGAGCGCCGACGAAAGATTGTTGGCCAATTCCGTGACAATTTTAATAATCCCACCAATACCCTGCCGGGCGTAGCCGGCACGGTTTGGGCGGCGTACAACGCGGTAAGCCAGTACTTTGACCACCAGAGACAATTCAAGGGCGCAAGCACCCTTGAACGGGCTGACCACCAACTTGAATCCATCTGGTTCGGCAGCTCGCATCAGGCCAAACAGGAAGCGTATCAAAGGGCGCTGATGCTGGCTGGAAGTTAACTTGTCTACATGGCGGGGGCTTGGGTTGACCAAGCCCCCGCCTGTTTATCTCTGTAGCGAAGCAGGCGTAATTGCGGCAATCAACCAACCCCTCAACCCCCGAAAAGCTGGAGACCACCATCATGATCAACCGTTACCGATTCGGCCTTGGCTCCGCCAGACGTTACCGGATAACCGGGCCGCAGGACTGGCCTTTGTGGGCGGACTATGAACGCACACGACAGGCGAAAAGTCACGACATCGTATCGCAGGAAACGAAGCCGCCGGAACCTGAACCGACGCCTGAACCATTGGCACGGCAGCGCCGAGATGATCCGCCCCAAACCCCGCCATCCGACCAGACCAATGCGCCGACAGACTCCGCAAACACTCCGATTCCGGCCGCGCCCACATCCGCAATGGCCGGCGCCCAACGCTCGACGGAACCACCCGTCACCGGTAATTCAACCCGGATATTACCCGGCCAAAGTCCCGCGCCGAACCTGTCGTTGCGCCAGCTTGTGGAGCTTTGGCTCAAGCGCGAAGGCATCCCCTATGTAAACGTGGACGAGGCGAAGAAGGCTCTATTTGCCGGCGCGAAGTTACGTTCTTTTCACTTTGTCGCCTATCGCCCTCAAGGCCCGCACTGGTTGATCTGGGCCGGCACAATCACCGCCGAAACCCGCGCCGACATGCTCCAATGGGAGCAGATTTTTCGGCGACAGATTCAAGGCCGTATTGGCCCGGCGCAGCCGGACAAATTCCCTAGGAGCCTGTCCGAGTAACAGGCCTGAAAATACGTAAATCATTTGATTGTAAGGATTTACGTATTTAGGCCTTGAAATTCGTAACTCCATGTTTTTCCAGCACTTACGACTTTTCCAGCGTATTACTTGGACAGGCTCCTAGGCTTTGCCACCAAAACCTTGGCTGATGAACTGATTAACTGGTAACCGGCCAAGCACTTATCCCGGCCATGGTACATGGCCACCGCTCACAATCATCGCTGTCAGCGGCGCGCCCCGACAGTGAAAATGTACCAGGGCGCCCACCGGCTAAAAGCCCATTTCCGTTCGGCCATGATCCTGTAATAAGCCGTATCGCCCACCCGTAATCGACGGCGTTGCCGCCGTCTTCGACCACATCCAATCTGATCCCAAACCTGATCCCGTATCGGCCCGGATTTGCCCTTGGGCAATGCCCGGAACTTGTCACGGCGGCATCCAATACCGCATTGCGTCAGCTTTATGGCAAGCGGCTACACTGGCCCGTCAGCACATCCGACTTGACGTTTGGCTTTCGTTAGGTATAATTGACTGTGATGACTTTATTGATGACAAACGCAATTAAGTTTGAGGGCTAAAGGCGATGAAAAACCTGAAAGTATTGGAAGGCAAGCTAAAGGAGCAGAACCCAGAAGTTTGTATGTCGTTGTTTTATGGCCACTTACGAAGAACCTGGCGATTGCCCCAGGTTCTGCTGGGTTCCGGCCATGATGACTGTATGTTCCACGTGAGGTGCACCCATGTCTCCATCCAACCGACCGTCCAGACGAACAACCAAGAGCGGCCACAGCCGCTCGCTGACATCCGGAATCCATCCCGATCCGTATGACCGGGATCGCCTGGGTCGTATGGGCGCCGGCCAACGCCGTGAGCCGAGCGTCAACAGCCAATTGGCCCGCCGACTCGCTGGATTTAGGGGGACCAGTAGCGCCACCTTGAAGGCCCGCCAAGCCGCCCGCAGAACCGGCCAAGGCAGCGCTCTGGATCACATGCAACGGGTGGTGGTCAAGGTTCATGTCAGCCGGCATCGGCCCGGCAAAGTCCACGGCAGCGCGCTCCGGCATGTCTCCTACATTGGCCGCGAGAGCGCCAGTCTGGACGGCAAGCACGGTGTGTTCTATGACGCTGCCCAGGAAGGCTTAAATGCCCGCCAGATCGTCAAGGCTTGGGAACATGATCGACACCATTTTCGCCTGATTGTCTCTGCTGAAAATGCCGACGACTTACCCGAGTTGAAGCTGTACATCCGCCGCGTGATGGCCGGCGTCGAGCGGGACTTGGGAACGCCGTTACAGTGGTTGGCAGTCGATCATTACAATACCGACAACCCTCATACCCACGTCCTGCTCAGGGGACTCAAGCAGGACCAGACCGACCTGGTCATGCCGCGGAAATACGTCTCCTATGGCCTCCGCTTTCAAGCCGAAAAGGTGGCCACCGAGATGCTTGGCCCGCGCAGTGCCGAAGACATCCGGCGCGAGCATGACAACCAGATCAACGCGGAACGGTTCACCGCCCTGGACCGGATGATTGAGCGGAGCATCGAAGTTGGAGAAGCTGGCCAGGCCGGCCGGATCGATTTGCACCCCGACAAGCCCATCGGCTTTGCCGTCGATGATCGCAATCGCGTACTGGGGCGATTGCAGTTCCTTCAGACCATGGATTTGGCCAAGAAGGGCAGGGGTACATGGTGGATTCTGGACCCGGAATTCGGCTCCAAACTCCGGGACTTGGGTCAGCGCAACGACCTGATCAAGACCCTGTACGCCAGTTTGGGAACACAGGCTGGAAACGTGGAGCGGATGAACGCCAGGGAGGTTTCCACCCAGCCGATCCTGGGGGAATTGGTGGCCAAAGGCAGTGTCGATGAAATCAGCGACCGGAAGTTTGTCGTGGTGCGAGATAGTGCCGCCAAACTCTTTTACGGCCAGGTCCCGGCGGATGAAAACTTCCGCCGGGCGCAAAGCGGCGCCGTGGTCGAGTTGGGAGAAATGGCCCATCGACAGAGGACGGTATTGGGGGAGATAGCGGCTGTCGCTCAAGGCCACGGTGGTGTTTATGCAATTGCCGATCATGCCACGTATTTATCCCAACAGCGCCCTGAACTGACATCGGATCAAGCCGCCGCCCGAGTGCGCTCCGCTGCCGCAAAGCTGGCTTTTGTCGCCGGATATCATGGCTCTGGCGTGACTCAGGTGGCCGAAGGCAAATTCCAAATTGACGCCCCGGTCTTTGAATGTTTTGCCTCGGCCCGGCGCAGCCAGACCGACATGCGCATCGTGTCTGCTCATGGGCTTAATCAGCAGGTGGAAGCCCAGGCTTTTACCTGGCTTGACCGACAACTGCTTCAGTCCAAGGAGACCGGCCAGACGGCCCCAGCACATTGGCATGGGGAAATTGCCACCGCGCTCGAACGTCGCCGGCAGTGGCTCGTTGCCCAAGGCTTGGCCGAATTCACCGGTCCAGATCGTAGCGCGATTGCGTTCAAAGCCGGGGCCGTGGCCCACCTTCGCTCCGCCGAATTCCGCCAGTTGCAGGCCAGCGTTGCCCGTGAATTCAAGCGGCCAGCCGCCCGGCTTCCCCGTGAAACAACCATCACCGGCCAATACCTCGGCTTGCGGGAATCGCATGCCGGGCCGGTGGCATTGATCGCCACGCCCCAGCGGCTTTATGTCACACGCTGGACGCGCCAATTCAGCGCCGTCCAGCAGGGAAATGCCGTTACGGCGCGGCTGGATCGTTCCGGCAAGCTGACCTTGCAAACCGCCAGCCGAGGGTTGGCAGAATCCAATCTTTTCAATCAGGCCCGGCAACTCGAAGCTGATCAGGAGCTTGAACTATGAGCCGCAAATGGATTTTTATTCTTTATGCAGCGGCACTGCTACTCGGCCTCTTGGTCGGCACCGAGCGGGCCGCCTATCGGCTGGGTGATGGGCCAGAACTGGGCTGGGCCATCCGTATTGGCAACCTGGCGCTGTATCCGCCCTGGGACATCCTTGGCTGGTATCGGCAGTACGGCGGCGATAATCCCGATCCATTCAATCAGGCCGGTCTGATCGCCTTGGGATTCATGCTGCCGGCGACGGCTTTGCTGGCCATCGCCCGCCGCCAGGGGCCGCCATCGGTCAAGGCGATTGGACTGGATCGCTGGGCCAGACGATCCGATATTCGCAAAGCCGGCCTGCTCTCTGGCCAGGGCACGGTAGTAGGTTTACTGGGAAAAGAAGTGCTTACCTATGACGGCCCGGAACATCAGATTGTCTCCGGTGCCAGCCGGTCCGGCAAGGGTGTCGGCCATGTCGTACCGACATTGCTGACCTGGCCCGGTAGCGTACTGGCCTACGATGTCAAAAACGAATTGTGGGATATTACCGCGGGCTTCCGCAACAAGTTTTCCCATACGGTCTTTTTCAATCCGACACGTCTGGATTCAGTGCGCATCAATCCGCTTCTGGAAATCCGGCCCGGCGATGCCGAGATCCGCGACACCCAGAACGTGGTGGAAATGCTGGTGAATCCCACCGGGGCCAAACAGACGCTGGATATCTGGGACCAGCAGGCGTCGCAGTTGCTGGTCGCCCTGATACTCCACGTGCTGTATACCGAAGTACCGGAGCAGAAGAACCTCGGCATGGTTCGCCGGCGGTTGCTGGACTTTCAGACTACCTGCGAAGCGATGGCCAAGGCCAACCATCGCCAAAATCTCCGCACGGGATTGCATGAACCGCACCCGGAAATTCGCCTTGTTGCGCGGGAACTGCTTACACAGCCTGAGAAATTCCAGGCCAGTGTACGCGGCACCACCGCCAGTTACCTGACGCTCTATGCCGATCCAATCGTCTGCCGGAATACCAGCACCAGCGATTTCAAATTGAGTGACCTGGTCTGCAATCGACATCCCATGACTTTGTACATTCAGCCGCCGCCATCCGATGCGCCACGCTTGCGCCCCTTGATCCGGCTTTTAATCAACCAGGTCTGCCGCAGCCTCATGGAGCACATCGGTGCCGATACCGATGGCCGTGCCAAGAAACACCGGCTGCTCTTGCTTTTGGATGAATTCCCCACGTTGGGCAGACTGGACTTTTTTTCCCTGAGCCTGCGCCAGATGGCGGGTTACGGCATCAAGGCGCACCTGATTGTTCAGTCCTTCAACGACATCATCGAACAGTACGGCCCGCACAACACCATTTTGGACAATTGCCACGTCCTGACCGCGTTTGCTTCCAGCGATCCGGTCACCCAGCAGAAAATCAGCCAGATGACCGGAACCGTGGTGGAATATCGCGAGGGATACAGTCAGCCGGCGAAATTATTCTCCGTCGGCCACCGTAGCTACAGTGAGCAGGTGCGGCCCCTGCTGCAACCCGGCGATGTCCGGGAATTTTCAACCGACCAGGAACTGATCTTTGTCACCGGCTGTAAGCCCATCAAATGTTCCAAGTTGCGCTTTTATGCTGATCCACGGTTTACAAGCCGGTTGCTATCGCCGCCAAACCAGGGCAAGAAATTGGATTTACCCGGAAAGCCGGTTCTTGCCTGGCTGGGCGTTCCTGGTGCAGGGACGGAGTCCCAACACACCACCACGCGCAGCGCTGCACCGCAAGCGGCGCAAAGCCAGGAAATAACAACAGTCGCCACGGGCGAGGGACAATCTGCACAACGGGACCAATCAGAACAAACTGCCGTACAACCAGACGGCACAAGCGGCGACCACAGTGCCGCCAATCATACTGACGACCCCAAAGCGGAGGATGCTTACCAGCTATGAACGACGACAAAATCAAATTCTCCATCAGCCTGGGGCACCCGGCCTACGATGCCGCCAAATCATTGGCCGCCGCATCGGGCAAGGCCTTTACGCTGGTCGTAGCTGATGCCGCCACCCAGACGCTGCTGGCCACGTACCGATCCGATCGTGAAGCGGAAATTCTCAAGGCCGTGGAGCGGGTGTTTTTCAAGCTCCAGAAGCTGGAAAAACACCAGCACCTGGATTTGCTGATACTCAAGGAGATGGTGGGCCTGGGCATCCGGGCGTACTTCAACCATACTCCGGACATTCTGGATTCGCAGCGTTCGGCTGCGTTATTAAGCGGCAAGGCCAGATACCATCACTATCTGGACACCCTGGCCCGGAATCTGCGCCAGAACAAATCGATCTTGGGGGAGTTGACGGCCTTGTCGGCGATCCAAAGCCAGGCAGACAGTTCATCCTCAGAGGCATCGGCGAGTACCGTTACGGAATCTGCGGCACCACAACCGTCGGATCCGCCGAACAATGGCAACGCGGTTGCCGATGGCCGGGCGATCTCACCCGTGGACAACGCGAGAAGCCAATCATCGAACGGCTTCCATCGTGCCACCACACGCCAGCATGGCGCCAACAATGATACGCCGGCATTGTTCCCGGATGCGGCGACCAATGATCCCAATCACCTGCAACAGTCCACCAACAACCCCAGCCAACAAGGAGAATGAATATGGTCACTATCACCCAGCAACGTCACAGTGAAAGTTTGAATCATGCCTTGGGACCAGTCATTGCCGAAGCATTGGCACGTCCCGATGTGGTCGAGATCATGGCCAATCCAGATGGCAGCCTGTGGGTGGATGTGATTGCCAAGGGCCGTCAGCAGTTGGGCCAGATTGCCGCCAGCGCCGCCGAAACGGTCATCCGGCTTCTGGGTTCGCACATGAATGAAACCGTCAACCCGAACTATCCGGCCATCGCCGGTGTCCTGCCACAATCCAGCGAGCGCTTCCAAGGGTTATTGCCGCCGCTGGTGGACAGGCCGACGTTTTCCATCCGGAAAAGACCCACGGTCATCTTTACGCTCGACGATTACGTGGCCAGCGGTGTTCTGCCGTCCCAGGGGGCACAGACAATTCGTAGCGCCGTTGCCCAGCGAAAGAACATTCTCGTTGCCGGCGGCACAGGTTCTGGCAAGACCACGCTGGTCAACGCCATATTACATGAACCGGAATTCCAGAGGCAGCGCGTGGTGCTCATCGAAGACACGCGGGAATTGCAATGCTCCGCGCCGGACCGTGTGGAACTGCTGACCAAGAATACCGAACCTAAGGTGACCATGAACGATTTATTGCGTATGACACTTCGGCTCCGGCCGGACCGTATTGTCATCGGCGAAGTCCGCGGCGGCGAAGCCCTGGCCATGCTCAAGGCGTGGAATACCGGCCACCCCGGCGGCGTCGCCACCATTCACGCCAACAGCGCCCAGGACGCCCTGCACCGGCTGGAAGACCTGATCGGTGAAGTCTCTCAAACTATTCCCCATCGCTCCATCGCGGCGGCGATCAATCTGGTGGTTTTCATTGAGCGCATCGCCGCTGCGCCAGGAAGGCGCGTATCCCAGATTCTTGAAGCCGACGGCCATAGCAATGGTGAATACGCATTTTTACGAATTGCAACTGACCCTGTCGGGTAAATGGAGTGACTTGTTTGCCCAGCGCAATCGCTTGTGCCAAATCTGGCAGGACCAAGTATACTGACTGGCCGTCGTGCCTTTGCCAACTCGGCATCCATTCGCAAGATCAGTTGTTATGCGTAGGAGTTGGCATTGATTGATGCTGGGATATTTTCTAATGGCGAGACATGTCTTTTTCAGCTTCCATTACGAACGAGATATTTGGCGTGCAAGCCAAGTACGCAACAGTTGGGTAACCAAGGGAGATGGGGAAGCCGCAGGATTTTGGGACGCGGCGAGTTGGGAGGCAGTGAAAAGGCGGGGAAAGGATGCCGTTGAGCAATGGATTCGGAACCAGTTGGATGGAACGTCAGTCACTGTCGTTCTAATTGGCGAGGAAACAGCCAATCGACCATATGTACAATATGAAATCGAACAGAGTTGGATAAATGGCAATGGCCTCATCGGCGTATACATCGACAAAATGGAGGATTCCGACGGTAACGTTGGAACGCGTGGCGCTGATCCGTTTGTCGTAATGGGTTACAAGGGTATAAGAACATACTGTTATGTGAACGGTGATGGCTACAACAATCTTGGTGACTGGATCGAAGCTGCTTATAAACGTGCACAAAACCGCGAGTGAAGGTGACAGTCTCAATGCTGTTCCGATGGATACAACCGTACGTAATCGGGTAACCATCTGGAGCACCAACACTAAGCGTAGACCGAAACTGTAGGAGATATTCAATGGCCCGTCGTGTATTTTTCAGTTTTCACTATTCCAATGACGTGTGGCGTGCAAACCAGGTGAGAAATTGCAATGTTGTCGCCGGAGTGGATGTCGCTGGCTTTTTTGATCACTCGGAATATGAGGAAGCCAAAAAGAAGGGGCAGGACGCAATCAAACGGATGATTCTGAAAAATCTGGATGGCACCAGCGTGACGGTGGTGTTGATCGGCAGCGAGACGGCTAACCGTCCTTGGGTGAAATTTGAGATTGAGGAATCGATTAAGAGGAAGAATGGCTTACTTGGGATTTATATCCACCATTTAAAGGATAAGACTGGGAACTCGGCTCTTTTTTCTGGCAGTAAGCCATCAGTACCATGGGGCATAGAGTTCCCGGCCTATGACTGGGATAAGAATCTTGATCGCTTTCGGCAGGAAATCGAAGCGGCAGGCAAACGTTCTGACGCATTGAGAAATCCGCCAAAATCATTTTGGTCACGGTAAAATCAGTTGCTAGTCAAACGGCAGCGACCTGTTTCAGGATTCCAAACACGGCGTCGAGTAATTCTTCATTTGTTTTTCCCTCGTCGCCAAGAATGTTGAAGAACTGTTTTACGCCGCGCTTCGGAAAGTAGTGGTTCAGGTTCGATGTTACTTTTTGCCATAGTTTTCTCGTTGTGTGACCGGTTGCGCCGATTGGGATGGGATATTGCTTGAGCGCGCACGCAATTTCAAATTCCTCCATCATTCCATTCGCTTCGATTACATTCCCGGTGTTCGCATCGAGTTTATTTCCGGCCAGAAAGATGCAGGCTCCGGATCGTTGTAGCATCTCTCGGCGGTACTTGGTCCAAAAATCCTTGCGTGAGATTCCAGGCGGCGGTGTTTGCGGAAATGGGCGTAAGAACAGCCGGGAGTCGATGTCACTGGCTGGGTTGCTCATCAGTGATTCTAGTGATCCCAACGTAACTTGCGATCCGATTCCCAGGCCGAATCCGGAAACAACGTTACAGCCCTGCCCCGCGATGCGTTTACCAATCTCGTACGCAAGGCTTTCCAGCCGGTCTTTCCCGAGCGGGCTGTAATCGTGGGCGCTCCCGGACACAAATATATCCCGCAGGTGGCTTCGGCGGCTAAGTTCTTCAAGTATTGGTGTTAATTCTGTATGCTCATTGACCATCACGGTTTGGATTCCATATCGGCCTAAGTCGCCTATCCGCAGTTCCAATCTTTTGCGTTCATATTCATATTCCGCCTTGGCTTTTCCGCGCATTTTTGCGGGCTTGGTAGGCCACCGCATGACGCAATAATGCTGGCGGCAGTGCTTGTCCACCAAGGCTCTGATTCTCGCCAGAATGTAGTCGATGTTGGGATCGGAGAAACTGAATCCCAGAAAAAGAAATGTTTTGGATAATAGGTCGCCTTTGAGCTTTATTGAAAACACGCCACGCCTGGCATCGAAGGTTTCGTAATCCTCTTTGGTTAGGACAGCCTCGGCGGCAGATAAGACATCGCCGTGCATCTTATATATTGTGACAGCATTACCGGGCTGCGACGTAGTCAAACTCGCGGGCAAAACCTTGACATCGGCTCGGCGATGGGCAGCTTTAAAAGCATCTTCTAAAAGAGTGTCGTAATTCGTCGTCCAGACGGTATGGATCGGCATATTGGCGATAATTTCATGATTGCGGGAGGCCTTGGAGTTCTTCGTGAATTCGTTGACAATCAGTTGATCCAGTTCACCGCGGCTGCCGCGCTTGTTGAGATGATATTGTGCGATGGCAACTAAATCTGTCTCGCGGTCCACGTCGAGGCCCAGGTCTTTGGCTATTTCCCGCAATAATTCTGGCCAATCCACGTAACCTGACGGGCGGGAAAGGCCCGCACCAGCAAAGATTGCGGCACTACCTTCTTGAAGCGCTTGGCCAAAGTTGTCATAAAAGGCCTTGACCGTTATGGTTCCCATTGTCATTCTCCGAAAGCTTTCCCTGTGGGGACCGTGAAATATTCTAGCCATCAACCCCTGCGGCTATTTTCCGAAATCAATTTTTAACAACTTACCACTCGGTTGTCGGGCGTGGAGACGCAGGCGAACGTACGGTGCGGCACTTAGCTCCGCAGGAGGCGCGGAAGTCGTTGTCAAAATATACTGAAATGACGGTTTAATGCCCTTGGGGTAGCTCGCCTCCAGATCGCGAAGAAATCGAAGCAAGGAATGGTACAGTTGCTCTTCGCTATCGGCCTGGCGAGGACTGTCATGCATCCAGAATCGTGGTAGGTGGCCAAAACCGCAGACCGCCGCGGTCAGGCAGGCTACGTCGAAGCTCAGTACATCGGCGTATTCGCGCAGGGTTGTGCCGGAATCAGCAACGGACAAACCAGGCTCCGGATGCAGGCCATTTCCGTCAACTGTTATTTTGCCGTCGGCGTCGGGTGTGATCGTCCGACGGAGCAAGATCGTGTAGTACCGCGAAAGCTCGTTCAGACTCTTTCCGAGCCGGTCTCGGCTTGCCGCCAGACGGCCTGTGCTTTCTTCAACACGGGCCGCAAGTTTCGGCAGTTCATTTTGCTTGTGAATCAGAACTGATCGGGCCTGTTTCAAGTCCTTGGCAAGCGATTCACGATCCCTCCATACACCGATTTCAACAGGAAGTTTTTCATGTAGTTGTTGTAGTGTATTCTGCGCATTTGTAAGCTCCTCTTGCGAGGCCGTTACCTTGGCGTCAAGGTTTCCGACACGCGCTAAGCATTCTTGAATTCCCTTTTCGATTGCTGTAATCCGCCCTCGGCAAGCCTCGATGGAGACAGTACGTTCCGGACTTGCCAGCGGCAGCTTCAAGGCAGTCTTACCGGGACAGCCTGCCGCAAAGGCGGTAGCCTGCGTATCGTAAAAAGGACAATCAAAGTCGCCGGTTCCAAGCGATTGCATTGCCTGACCAGCCGCATCGCTCTGAAGCCCCTCAAGAATAGCCTGCTGAGCCACCCTGTCGGTTTGCAGTTGTTTGAGTTCTTGTTCCACTACGCCGCGCTGTTTCGCAAGTTCATTTGCCTGATTATGGCAGGAATCGACGATATTCCGGCAGTCATTCATCTCGGCGTCGAACAGCCGCTTCAGGGATTGTTGCTTTTCCTGTGCCATTTCCTCCAACGCATCGGGGATTGATCCAGCCAACGGTGACCGAGCGAGTTCCGGGATCATCCGCCGCCATTGCGACTCCACGTAGTTCACTTGCGGCTGAAGCTCCGTCAACTCCTTCTGCGCATCTGCCTGTTGTTTGAGTCGCTGCCGGTGATCGGCAATCAGCCCCGTTTCCTCGGGCCCGAGCAATCCCATTGCCATGCGCATTACAAGATAAGCATCTTCTCTGGAAAGCACGCGAGGGCCTGACTCCGCTTCGTGATAACGCCATTCCGCGTGGTGGCCAAAATGGCAATCTTGATCGCGACAAAGCCAACCGAGCATATCTTTCCATTCGGCTCGTCGGCTGGCTTGTGGTAACTCAATTTCTGCATAGCACTTGCTCGTGGCGACATTTATTGCGGCCAGAAAATCGCTATAAGGTCGGCGACTTTCCGTGAATAAATCCCGTAGATGGCACGATTGCGCGCACCAGGCATGGCGCGATCCAAATTCCAGCCCCAATGGACGTGCCACCACCCAGTCATTACCTGCAATCCGGAAGGTCGCCAGGACATACGCGTTCTCTAATTTTGAGACGACCTTCTTTCGCAGGTTATCCGTGCAGTACTGGCTGTCGCCCAGGCAATAACGAATTAGCCGTATCAACAGGGACTTTCCCACACTATGGCCGACTGGCTTGGTGTCATCTGGCTGACGCGGCTCCGTCGTGATGATGTTAATTCCACGGCGAAAATGGACACGTCGCAGTATTGTCGCGTTGACTGCCCACTTGTCGACGATCACCATCCGCCTGATCCAGATATGTGGCTCAGTGAACGCATCCAGGGGCGTTACATGCTCATCCTCTTTGAAAAGCATCTGTTGGGATGTCATTGGTCACCTCAGTCATTTGATCATCCAGTTCTCTTTCTCGCCCGCGCAAGG
Organism: Planctomycetota bacterium; assembly: GCA_021851715.1. Lineage (GTDB taxonomy): Bacteria > Planctomycetota > Phycisphaerae > WQYP01 > WQYP01 > JABEVA01. Next base: position 58,503 of record JAJZCR010000008.1, on the reverse strand, counting down.
CCTTGAGTGCCCGCAATGCCTCTTCGGCCGCCTTGAATGCCTTCAGGCCAAGGTTAGGGATGGCTTCCAACGCATCTGCAGTTGGTGCTTGGAGGGGATTAGGACTCACTTGGGCGGTCCCGTCGATATTGCCATCCACCAGAATGTTCCCGGACTGCTGATTAGACCGCAACAGGCTCCGCAAACTTGGCATGCTCACACTTTTCGCTATTCCCTGCGAAGACCCGCTATGGCCATCTAAATAGCACTTGCGGAGTTCGTCGTTCAGCATCAGCACCAGCATGCGTCGCAGGTTTTCAATCTCTACCGGCATGGCGGCCACATACAGGACGGCATATACATTGAGCATGAGAGCGCCATCTTCATGCTGCTGCGGACCAGTTCTGATTCGCGGCTTCGGCGGGTGGATGATGTTCTTGTAGCGTTCCCAGATGGCAGCGTCCCAGTGGGCCATTGGGATGAAATTGCCAGCTGCGTCGATGGGTGGGCCGGGGGGCGGATCGAGGCGGGTTTGGTAGCGGGCGGTGGGTTGCTGTCCGGCAGTTTGGGCGGCGGCGTTGGCCTGCATCACTATGGCCATTTGGTCATAGATTTCAAGGATGGCTTCCTTGGTGCGGTAGCGGCCGTGGGCCTGCTCATCTTTCCGCTTGACGATGGGGAAAGATTCCATGATGTATTCGACGGCGTCGCGCGGGGCGGGGAAATAGGCCGATAGTTTCTTCGAACCATCTTGTGTCCACTGCTTTTCACTGCCCAAATACAGATGGAAAAAGATTGCATCGAGTTCACAGCGAATATGAAACCGGCGTTCTTCGTCCCACTTAAATGGCGGGGCGTCGTAACCGAGGTCGAGGGCGAATGGAGCCAGGTCCCAGGCGGTGAAGGTTAATTCCAGCATTCTGGGCGCGATCAATTCGGCATAGGTCTGGCCGGAATGAGCTACCTCAAGGAATGCCTTGGGCCGCAGGAGGGGAAGTTGCTTGATGATAAAAAAGCTGAGATCTGTCCCGCCTACCGCGGTACGGGCCGTGAAATCAAGCACGATGCTATTGAGACTGGCGGCCAAGAGGGCCGCATGCTCTGCTTCCGGGGCGTGTATCAACGGTGCGCGGTCGCTCATGCCTTCCCTCGGTGTAAATGAGACAATTGTCGTTCGCTCATCCGTTGCCCTTGCGGTTTTTCGGATGGGTACAAGCCAGGCAGAACAACAATCATCGCCGCTTTGTGGCCAAGTGCTGCCGCTGGCAGGAGCGCGCCAATTGCCGTGCGTTCGTTGGTTGTGTTTGTAATCAATCGCAACGCCACCATCCACCTCCAAATTGGGTGATTGCAGCTTTGTTGTTGATCCCGTGACGCGGGATGGCCGCGCTGACGACTGTTCGTGAGTCGGTCGCTCGTGCAATGAGGCGCACCAAGACGAGGTAATCCTGTCTGTCTGTCTGTCTGTCTGTCTGTCTGTCTGTCTGTCTGTCTGTCTGTCTGTCTGTCTGTCTGTCTGTCTGTCTGTCTGTCTGTCTGTCTGTCTGTCTGTCTGTCTGTCTGTCTGTCTGTCTTTAGCAATTGTGTACTTATTTCAGTTTTGTCAAGTCTCTCAGCAACATTTTTTTCCGCAACCCAATATCGCGGCAGGACAACAGTGGATGCGTCCGCCTTTTCGGCGTTTGTCATGTCGCGAGTGCTTTCGTCCCCGCTTGCGCTACCGTCATAGGTAGCAAAACGATGGTCGAACTGGTGAAACAGTTTGGCCTCGTAAAGCGGCAGGAACCGCTCTCCATTGCATTCAAAGATGTTGCCGTGCAGCTCCCAACCTTCGGCTTCAAGCTGTGCACGTGTACGAAACAATCCGGAATCGTTGGACATGTGGAACATGCTCAGGAATTTCACGCCCCACGGATTCTCCTCCGGCTGCTCGTCGCGGGCCTCGCGAACAAGCACCGGCACGCGGCGGTATATCGCCTTGGTTAATTCCGCATCTTTTTTCGAGCGGAAAATCGGACACGTGCGCGTGTTCGGATTGAGGAGCTCGATGTCACCAGCGGTCAGCGTAAATCGCCGTTCTGGATCAGCGAGATCTTCGACATCAAGGGCAAAAAAGATAAAGTCGGGCCTTTGTTGCGGTCGATCAGGCCCGGCGAGAGTCAGAAGGCAGAACTTAAATGACCTGTGAACACCGGGGAAGACACCGTCGCGATTCTCGAAATCGTACAGGCTGACAAGGTTTTGCTTTTCAATTAAATCCCGGAAGAAATATTGGGTGGTTGCATCCGTGGCGATACCGGTCGGGACGATACAACCAACCCGCCCCGCGGAGCTAAGCAGGCTGCGCTTAAGCTCGGCGAATATCGAATAGGTATTCACATCGCCCCGGCCGCAGAGCGGGTAACGGCCCGTGTTACGAACCAGAATACTCTCACCCTCCGCCCTGCGGGCATCGGCCAGGAAAGCCGCATGTAACGTGGAATCGCGATCGCGGAGCGCCTCAATCATCCGCTTGCGTGCGGCGGCATTAGGGGCATCGGCAATCTCCGGGTTGCGCTGGGCAAACCACTCCTTTTCCGCCAGCTTTATGCGCTCCCATGGCGGGTTACCGAGAACGCAATCGAAGCCACCGGACCAGCCTGTAACATCCTCATCAGCGATCTCCTGGTCCGACCTTAGCACGAACACCTCTGGAAATGCCAGGTGCCAATGGAAAAACTGGTATTGCACGCGGAGGCGATTGATTTCCGCACGCACAGACGAATCAGTGGGAATCACTTGCGGGTTTCTCTCGATGTCCCGGAAATCTTTCTCCGTGATAGCCATCTGGCCAATATCCGATTTGTCTTTTCTCCAAACAAATGCTGCGCACCACGCGTCGGCCAAAAGCCGGGCATTCTCGTAGGGTGCAGATCGCACGCTTTCCTCGTAGAGCTTTCGGTGGGCCTCCACGGCGGTAATATCCTCCTCCGGTTCCAGGGTAATTTGGGCGAAAGCCGCCGACAGATTACCGAGGTTAAATATTGGCTCAAAGATATAGCCTTGGCCGGAACCGATCGCACGGCGTTCTTTTTTATTGCGTGTCTTTAATTCTTGGCAGACGGTTTTGTCGTCGCCCTCAATGGGTTTGAAAGTGTCGTCCGGAATGCCCTTGGCCATCAGAGCGGGCGTTGTGCCCAGCAGAGAATTTCCGACCTGAATATGGGCGTCGAGAAATGAAAGCGGTTTGCCGGGATCAAGCGACTCCAGCCAGAGCGAAACTTTACATAGTTCCACCGCCATTGGATTGATATCCACGCCGTAGATGCACTGGCGGATCACATCGCGCAAAGCGTGGCGGTAATCATCGGGGGCGGGTTCTTCATCGCCTGTGCGAACGCAGGCCAGGCGTTTGGCGATGCGATGGGCGGCGGCGATAAGAAAATGGCCGGAACCGCAGGCAGGATCGCAGATTTTCAATGAGAGCAAGGCTTTATCCGCGGATTCGCCAGGCTCTTTGGCTTGCTTGAGTCGATCCTCGATCACCGGTTCCAGTGCCGAATCCAGTAAGCAGTTGACCAGGCTGGTGGGCGTATAATACGAACCGGTGGTTTTGCGTTCCGATCCAACGGCTGAGGAAAGCTCGAAAGTGGCTGTGTCGGAATTAATATTCGGGTGCAATTCAAGCAGGGATTCATAGATGGAGCCGAGTTCCTCTGAACCCAGGTTGCGGTAATCAACGGACAGACGGGCGCTACCCTGAACTGTAAACGCAAGTTCACGCAGAGCTTCCAGAAAATCACGATTGGTTAGGTCACAACCCCTCAGGCTGGCCACGGCTTGGGGTGACCACAAAAAGCTGCCCAGCGCCGGCAGACCCAATTCGGGGCAGCCAATGAAGGCGAGCTTATCAAACACGAGGGAGAGCGAGCGGTAGAGATCGGCGTGGGAAGTCCCTCGGATTGCGCCGGCAAGCTCGCGCAGCCGGCGGGTGGAATAGAACTTTTCGTAGCGATCACGTGCAACCGAACCAGCTTCGGGCGCAAGAAGTAGCCCCCGATCCTCTGCAACAAAGAGAAAAAGCAAACGATAGACCAGCCGGAGAAGTTGACGGTAAAAATCCTGAGGTGTAAGTGACCCGTCGCGAAGATGCTTCCGCAGATCGGCGTTGACGGGGTGAGCGAGCAAGCCTCGGCCCAACGCGGCGATGGCCTTTTCTACCCCTGCTCGCAAGCTTTCCATAACACGCGTGCCGCCTTTTACAGCGACCTGCGACCATTTCTCCAACCGACACGATTCGGGGCGCTGGCCCTGGAGTACCTCCACGGATGACTGGTGGCACAAAAGCCAGAGAAGTTTGAAATCTGGATATATCTGCCCGGCCATCATCGCCGAAAGATCGAATTCAACGAATGCCTGCCGGGTGAGTGATTTATTATCGCGCAAAATGCGGAGCCGCAGTCCGTTGGTTACAAAGCCCCAGAGGTAGTCTGGCGCGCGGCCGAGCAGTTCCTGTACAAGGCTATGTGGGCTGCTGCGAGCGGCGCCCGCGACCCCCGCTGTTCGACGATCCAGATCAACCCGACACCCAACCAGGTGGATCGGCGTTTGCTGCCACAAATGGGAAATCGGATAAGCCTTGCCATCGATTTGAATATCTCTGGCCGGGGCAAGTCGCCCATATCCGAGTTCCTGAAACAGCGGCAGCAGCCATTTTTCACGTGTGGCCGAGGTGGCCGGATCAGCAGATGGCAGGCGCTCCACAGCACCCGCGAATGCAGCCTGGGCACCCTGCAGGCGAGTCCATGAACGGTTGACCGCTTCATTAATGCGCTCTCCGGACAAATGGTAGCCGTTGGCCGACAGTTCCGGCAGATCATGATCTTCCGCCATCACGCGAACGAGCAGATCAGGCGGCAGAATGGCACCTTCACTGCGCACGGTGGTAAAGATATTGTGGCGTTTGGTTTGCATGAATTACCTAAACTTTTGGCACTGGCAAATAAATGTAAATTCCGACCACATCCGGCGGCAATTTTGCCTCAACCCGGGTTTGCCCCTTCAGACGGGCCGCTGCGCGGACTCGCAGATGGGATTGGAGAATAACTTCGCCGCGAGCCACGGCAAACTTGTCGAGCTTGGCGTGTAAGTTGTTGAATCCGGCTATGACTTGGCCGATTAATTCGGTTGCCTGCTGCGGGCTGATGTTGGCATCGGGTTTCGCCTGAAGCAAGCCTTCAAGCTGGCCGGTGTCGAGCCATGCGGCGGCGTCGGGAGCACCAACGAAGCCGACTACCTGGCAATCTTCCGCCAGCAGCGGGTGCTCTGTTTGACCATCCGTATGAACGATCTGGTAGCGAAGCCGGAGCAGCAGCACAGTTGTACGTACATTGACTTGCCGGGTGCGAATGACACCACAGCGAGCCGCCTTGCCGGCCATATTCGCGTCCAACGCCGTATCCAGAACATACGCGGCCATCTTTTCAACTAATGGATGTGTGCGCGTAAGCAAAACAGCCTCATCAGGAATGGGGAGATCAAATGCAACGGATAATTCAGCGTTCGGCAGGCCAAGGATGTCTTGCAGTCCAGTCGGGGTCTCGCGAAGGTTAAAGTGAGCGCCCTTGGTATCGTGGCGGATCACCGCCCCGTGGGCGCGTAGGGCGTCGCACATGAACGCCTGCAAATCCAGACCGGAGCCGATTGCTAGTTTTGCGTCTTGCAACTCCCTGGCCACTTCGTCGACCCGGATTGTCTCTTGTGCGAACATCGTGCGCGATCGCTTTTCGCGGTCCGCGGCCCGATCCCAGTCGGTTTGAAACTGCTCTTTCCGCGGCTTGAAGAAATCATCGCCAAACAGGCTTCCCAGGGCGTCAGGACTTTGCGTTTTGCGCAGCAGCAGGCTTTCAAAAATTGCTTCAATAACCTTTTCGGTATCGAAGGGTACGGGGACCGAAATCCCCAACGAGTGGCGAATGCTTTTGTGCTTTCGTATAAGCACTTCAAGTACCGCCCCGTCAATCTGGTTATCGATTCCGTAGAACGTGAGAATGCGCACCTCTCCGGCCCGCTGGCCGAAACGGTCGACCCGGCCCTCGCGTTGCTCGTGGCGTGTCGGATTCCAACTTAAATCGTAATGGAATACTGCGGTAAAATGTTCCTGGAGATTGATGCCTTCACTGAGGCAATCAGTGCAGACCAGGACTCGCCGGCCGACGGAGGCGAGGCTGTCCACGCGGTCTTGGCGCTCAGTGGGCGCGAGAAGCCCTGTAACAGCGCTGACCGCCACATCTTTTGGCAGCCGGCGACGGAGTTCATCGGCAACGTATTCGGCGGTGTCGATAAAGCGACAGAAGACAATGGGATGAAAGCCATCGGCCAGTAAGCCCTGCAGCAATTCAACGGTCCGTGAGAGTTTCGCATCCAATGGTCCGCGGAGGCGGTCGGCTTCCCGTGCCATATCCAGTAGTCGCCGCCGCTGGCTGGCATCCGCCCCATCCACCGATTCTGTTTCGACTCCCGGGGTGAAATCCATGTCTTCGGCCGCCTCATTCTCCACCATGTCCAATACCATTTTCTGACCAATCTGGTCGACTTCCTCTATCGTTTCGGCGTCGATGGTCGCAGCGCGATTGCGGAGAGTGGCAGCGGCGGCGGCTGGGCTTGAGGCGAGCGCACGCAGTAGCGCCAGGGCGGACCACCAGCGCACGCGATGTTGCCGCTTTTCGCCGGATTGGTCCGCTACGGTCTGGCGGGCGTAGTTGACGACGCGGCTGAAGAGTTTCTGGTAGTCTGGCGTGAGTCGGTAGCTGTCCTCTTTTTCCACACGTTGGGGGAAAGGCGTGTTCGCCTGCAGGTAATGTTGGATATCGCCACGGCGACGTTGCACGAAGTATTGGGCGAGCTGGCGGCGATGCGATTCGTTTTCACGACCGGAAAGATCTTCCGGCAGATCATGGAATCCCTCATCAAGAAGCGTCAACAGGGATCGGAATGCTCCCTCGTCACCGCTGTGAGGAGTAGCCGTCACGAGCACCAGGTGACGCTGCGGTTGTCGGGCCAGATCCCGAATCAACCGGTATCGTTGGTGCCGGCCGCTGCGTTCGGCGGAAAAGGCGCAGGTGTGAGCCTCGTCCACCAGGACCAGCTCAGGACAACTGCGCAGAAATTCATCCCGGCGGCGGTCCGATTTAATGAAATCCGTGGAAACAATGGTATGCGGAAATACTTCGAAGACCGATTGGCCCGGTCCGCATTGGCGCTCCAGCCGGGTTGCGCTTCCGGGCAACAATGCTTCCGCATGGATATGGAATTTTTCAGCCAGTTCCTGCTGCCATTGTTCCGCCAGATGCGGTGGACACAGAACAGTAAATCGACGGAATTCATCACGGTCCATCAACTCGCGCAGAATCAGGCACGCTTCAATCGTCTTACCGATGCCCACATCGTCGGCAATAAGTAAACGCACCGGGTTTAGCCGAAGCGCCATGAGCAGCGGCACAACCTGATAAGGGCGCGGTTCAAAGCCCAGCCGGGCGAAGCAACGGAATGGTCCCGCGCTGGAGCGCAACCCAAGCCGCAACGCATCGCGCAGCAGGCGGCAGGAATTAAAATCTCCGAGCTTCCGCGGGTCTGGTAGACCGAACTGGGCCGATTCCACCAGTTCCAGTTCGGTGCAGATTCCCGTAATCTCGGTGTCAGTGCCCCCCAGAGGGCGGACCATGAGCATGTCTGGCGCGGATTCAGGCAGCACCACCCATTCGCGGCCGCGCGTTTTTACCAGACTTCCAACGGCAAATGTCATTGTGGCTCGGCTCCAAATACGTGGGGGTGTCTTTTTACAACATCGCTCCAGTCAGCGCGGTGGTGGAAGCGTATCACCGCGAAACCGGCGTTCTCAAGAGCCGCCTGCTGTTGGGCATCACGCTGTTGCCGGATAGCGTGATCATGCGGGGAGCCATCAATATAAATTAACGCAAACTGGTCATCGTATACAAAGTCAGGCCGGCTTCGACCAGCTTCGATGAAAACCTGGGCACGACTTGGCAGGCTCAAGCCATGCTCGCTAAGCCAGCGAAGCCATTGCTTCTCAAGCTCCGACCCCGCCTGATTCAGCAGGGACGCGATGTGCTCCTGGCGGGAGCGCCCAGTTGGGGACGGCTCGACCGTCGCTTGAGCTAAAGATTGCAGCAGATATTGGATACATTTGCGATCAAGGATGCGATGATCCGTCTGATTGCCATAGCTCATAAGGCAGTCATAGCAGGCCGCCTCACACTCCTCTTTAAAAGGGGCTGATGGCGAATGGGTCGAACCATCAACGGAAAAATGGCAGAGTTCCAGGGCGGTACGGGCTACGCGCTGCAGTGAATCGGCCTCGTCGACAAGGCGTCCCAATACGCCGGCGCCGCCTTCGGCGGCTTCATAGAATAACAACGACTTGCGGTCATCGCGATTCGGCAATGGCTCGGCCGCCAGTTCGCTGTCTTCCAGTTGGAATTCAATCTGGATAGCGGTTTTCATAGCCGCCTGGAGCGTGGCCATAATCTCCGGAGCAAGTGGTGTGGCTGGCTGGAAGAGCAGACAGTTCTTGGTATCCGTAACGTAAGGAATGACCCGAACCGCCTTCGGGCCAAGCGGATCATCATTGGAGCCATCGGCGTCCATTTCATCGTCCGCTCTGGCCCATTGACCAGTGGCTGGATCCAGAAGGAATCCATATTTGTTTTTTTCGGCTCGACGGGTCAACCCAAAATTGATCCGAAAAATAGTGGCGGCCTGACCGTAGGTAAGCGTACCAATGCGCTCATTATCAGAAAGAATTTGAGCGATACGGATCATCTGTCGCTGCTGGCGATGATCGAAACGAAGGGCCGTGCGAAGCTCGTATCCCTGCCGCATTCGCTCTTCCTCGTCGCAGTTCACGCGATCTTGGCGGCGGGTTGAAACATTCTGCATCTGGAACAAACCTGCCATGGCCGGCTCCAGACGGGCCTGGCAGTGCTGGCAGACGTCGGGGCCAGGTTGGTTCGCCGGCGTGATGTGCGCATAGCCGCATTGGGGACAAAGCTTCGCCGTCCTTGTTGGAAGTTCTCCGGCCTCGTCTCCCTCACGCGGCGGCAGGATTACGCGACGGATTCGGTATTTGCTGCCCTCGTGGTAAACAATGGCATTGGGGCCAAATTCGCTGATTGCTAGAAATCTCGGGCGTGACAGAAACTCGTCCTTGGTTTTTCGCGCTGGTACGAACGCGGAAATCGGCAATCTCGGAAAACTATAGCCCGGCAGGAAGCCCTCGCTGGCAAAGTAGCGGTAGCTGTAGAAATCGGATTGCGCGCTTGCTCTTTCACTAAGCAGCAATTTCATCTGAATGCCCGCTTCGCGTTGGAGTATTTCGGCGCGGTTCTTTTCAATACTGCTGCGGGAGGCGTCCCTGATAATTCTTGTCTGGCTGTCGTATTGGGCCAGTGCGGACTTATACAGGCTTCGCCAGCGCTCGCAGGCGGAATCGAAACGCTGGATAAAAGAAGAGAATACATCACCGAACCAGTTTTCGGAATACCAGGGTGCACAGACCAATTGGTTGCTCAGCGTGAGCAAAATATTTTGGCTGCGATCTTTAGCCCTTTTGACTGCGTCGGCGTTATCAAATTGGCTGAGAATTTCGGGCAACACAGACATCGAAGGCGGGTCGCTGGACAGATCGAGCGCGTCGCGAAGACTCTGCCCGAGGCTTACGCCCGTTTCCGCCAACCATATGGCGCCAAGATGTGCAATCATCAATTCCTCGTTTGTCAGATCAATACGGGGCGGGGCCACCACGCCGGCCACCATGCGCTGCTGGCGATTGAAGAAATATTGATCGTGCGGACTGCCGGTGGAACAGTACGTGATGACCAAGGCCGGTTGACCGCTTCGTCCGGCCCGTCCGCTCCGCTGGGCGTAATTAGCCGGTGTTGGCGGAACGTTGCGCATATTAACAAGGTTGAGTTGTGCGATATCCACACCCAATTCCATAGTGGGCGAGCAAAAGAGTACTGGTAGACGCGCGCTACGGAAATCCTCTTCGCGTCGCTGCCGCTCTGCGGGGTCGACCTGGGCGGTATGTTCACGAGCCTGCAGCCCGGATTTGAGTTCATGGGCTACAGTTCGGTAAAAATCGACGAAGAACTGGTTTGTTCGGCGGCCCTTTTCAGGCTCCTGGGGTGTACGAATTGGATCCACTGGTGCGGATTTGCCGTTCCGCGTTTTCCAGCGAAATGCTGCGGCCAGTATCTGGTAGGCCGGTGCGGAATCGGACCCGCGGGCCGGTTCCACCTCGGCAACGATTCCCGCCTGCTCCAGCACGCGGAGCGTATCGCCGATGATTTTCTGAATATCATCGGTAGTAAGGCTGGTCGCGAGTTGTAAGGGATTCGAATATCGCAAATACTGGCCAAACCCGCTGCGCCCAGAGAGATAAACGGCCTGTCGCCTGTCATCTTCGGAACTCTTGGGGCAAGGCAACAATACCGAAGAGGTTGTTGGTCGTTCGTCCTCGTCCATAGCCCACGGTGGAATCAATCGCTGCTCCGAACGAAGCCGTAGCGCTTCAAGGAAATCACGATCCAGATATTCCACTTTGATCGCCAGCTCACGCCGCATATGATCCAGCAGTACACGTGCCACAGTGCAGCGATCGTCTGCGCTGGCGTTGGCGAGGGCTGGATGGGAGCCATGCCATTCCTGTCCGTCGGCGCAGACCTCTGTAAGTGACCGGTATTCAATTTGGAGAAGTCCGCATTGTTCGAGATTAGGCTGTGTGATACGCCAGCCCCGTTCCAAGTCCCGGTAAACTCGGTGGGCGAGAACTTGCCGAAGCGTCTTTTGTGTTTCCGCAAGCGCATCGTATTTAACTGATGGATTGGCAGCGTATTCCTCCAAGGGTAGAGCCAATGCATCAAAGAGCTTTTGGGGCAATTCATCGTGCTGGATTCCTGCCGCGCCGGCGCTCTCCACCGCCCGGTGCAGAGCGGCACGCAGGGTGGCAACCGATACGAAGTCATTAAAGTGTCCGGCTTGGAGGGATGCATCCTGGCGGTTGTCGGTAAAGCTAAGGAGCTTGCGGGCTTCCCGGGCTAACTCGGGGTCGTTGCGGAGCTGCCGGATCGCCGAGAGCGAAAGGATCGTTGTCGCCGTGCTGCGTCCACCAATATCCAGTATGCCAAGTTTACTGATGTCGGAACGCTGTCGGATATTGTAGGAAATTCCGCACTTGGGGCAGAACGGAAAAGGTGACCGAATAAACAGGAGCCTCGTGCCGTCAGCAGTTTCAAGGCCATCCGTATCAATTCTTACAATTCTGGGAACCAGGTGCTGCCTGTTCTTGCGGATACGTGCCGTCCCGCGAACATTCTCAAGCCAGTCAGTTGGAACCCGCTCTATTGACTTTGCCGGGTCATCTGGCCAGTCGATGGAGTCCGCATCCACCAAAAAGCCAAGCTGGTCGCTCGATTCCACGTTATTACGTTGGTCATTGAGTTCTCTTCTTTCATATTCGTTGGTTCCCATTTTTTCCGACCGGGCACCCCGCACCGGATGATATTCTTGGCCACATTCACGGCAGAACGCCAGGGGGAAAAGGCGGCGTTGTCGGTCGCCTGGTTTGAACTCTTGTGCCTTTAGCGTGAAATGTCTTGCGGCTGGTGCCTCCAGTGTGGTGTAGACCGCGTCGCCGCGGCTGATGAACTGATGCAAACGGAAGGCAAATGGCGGCAGTCTGCCGGGATGCTTTGGTGGAATTTGATGTCCGGTCAGCAACGTGCGTTTGATGGCCGAGTCGCAAAGGTCCGCAGGGATGCGTGTCAGACGAGAAAGCTCTGCAGCCAACCCATTGTGACCACCAATCGACTTGGGATCAGCCCGAACCAGCAAACCGGTAGACGGTTCGGTTTGAACACCCAGGGTAGTTTCGATCCAAATCGCCAAGGGGTCGTTTAAGAAAGAGTCCTCATTTTGAGGTGTTCGGTCCGGTTGTCCATTCTGGTGTATCGCGCTGGTAAGATCGGCGACAAAGCCAGGATCGGTGAGCTCCTTTTCCGACGTCGCTCTGCGCAGGCTCTCGCCGATCACGTTATCCGGTACTACAGCTGCTCCAAAGAGAAGCGCTCCCACATCTGCAACAGCTTTGCGACGTTCATGCACGTTGCCCTGAGATCCCATTGTTGCAGATGTGCCCACGCATTGGAGCGCATCGGCGGCCAGACGATCACGTGTGCGACGGATGAGCATCGCCACGTCCGCTCCTTGCCGCCCCCTGTATGTATGCAATTCATCCAAGACAAGGAACTGAAGGCCCTTTGCACTATCGAGCAAACTTTTCTCTCCGCGATCGTTGCGGGTTAGGAGCAGTTCGAGCATGACGTAATTGGTCAGGAGTATATCAGGAGGGTTCTGGCAAATGCTTTGCCGTTCATCATCATTTTCCTGGCCGGTGTAACGAGCAAAACGCACCGACTGATTGCTCGAGCAGCCGATCCCAAGGAATTTCTGCAGTTCGCCAAACTGGCTGTTGGCCAATGCGTTCATCGGATAAACGATGATCGCCTGGATGCCGCGGCTGGCACCACGCCGCAGAATATGGTCTACAATGGGAATGATGTAGGCGAGACTTTTACCTGATCCAGTGCCGGTTGTGAGAATATAATTTTCTTTTTTCCGTGCTGTGAGAATTGCATCTTCTTGATGTTTATGCAGTCGCAATGGAAGGCCGCTCGGGTTTTGCTCAGATTTGCCCACCCGAAATATTCTCCCGCACTCCGCGTGTAGGGTACCGTTTTCGACCAGTTCATCAATGAGTTTGCCAGGCTCAAACGAAGGATTCAATTGAATCAGCGGCTCCGGCCACAACGAGCCGTTACGTAATTCTTGCTCCACAAAGGCGCGAAGCCTTTCGTCGCGTATATGGAGAAAGCTCCTTACATAATTGCTGTATTCGCCAATGAGCCGGTCGCGTAGATCAAAAACATCCATTCAGCGTGTCTCCCGCCGTTCGCATAACCATTGATCAATCAGTGCCTTGTGAAATCGCCAGTGCCGACCAACCTTCTGGCCCGGCACCTTTCCTTCGGCGCACAGCTTGTAGAGCGTCGACGTGGAGAGTTTCAGATACACCGCCAGGTCGTCGATGGTCATCACCGGGTCTCGCATTTGCTTGGCCATTTGTATTCCTTCCGTCTACCGAGGAAAGGACAGGTTATCTCTGCCGCTCGTCGCGGGTTAACGAGCTACCATTTCACAGTTATTTTCCGTTGGTGTCAATTCACGCCATCGACTGCATTGCCCGGCGCCCTTTGGCAGTCAGACGATATCGCTGGTTCTTACTTCTGGGCTTTCCCGAAATGGTCAACTCCAAGAAGCCAATATTTCGCAGCCGTTTAAGGGCCTTTTTGAGATTACCAGTACGATTTCCATAACCGAGTAGTGCCAGGAGTTCTGGCGAACTCCGAGGTGCGTCTTTACATGCGGAAATGATTTTTCGCTCAACTTCACTTAGGTGGTCATGGGCCTCATCATGGGCCTCGACCGATGCCTTAGCCTGCGAAGACACGCCAAACATGGCCTTCACCAAGTCTGACGCCATGTCCACTTCTTTATCCAGTTCAGGGATGAAAAACTCAAAGGCTTTTCCGGCCCGGTCATTCTTGTAATTGGGCACCGGGTGGCCAAGCTTCCGCCACGCTTCACGCATCATACGCAAACCAGTGCCCGCCTGTTCGCACATGGCGATCCGCCGCATGGCCATGGCAATGGATGGATTGCGCACTTCCTTTTCGCCAGGCTCCCAAAGGCGGCTGTCGTCGCCGAACACATCCCCGGGATTCCAGAACTGGATTCCATCACGGAAAAACTTGATGACTGCCTTGCGCGAATGATCGCCGTAGTCCTGGTGGATCAGCAGATTCACCGCCGCCTCGCGGAATACCCGAAAGCCGGGCGGATCATCGCGCCGGCCGAGCGTTACCGGGTCAATATCCCGAAATGGCTTGGGCATAAAGAACCGGTATTTGGTGACCAGTTGTTCCCACGCCTGGATGATGTTGTCTTCGCAGACAATCCGGTCAATCCAGCGCGTTTCCGGCAGGGCATCGCCGGTGGAATACCCGAGGAACTGCACATCCAGTGTCGGCCGGGGGATAAGCTAGTGAATTGCCAAAGGCGATCCAAAGAGCATGATCGCGGCGCGGGTTGGCAGAAACCGTCGGCCCTGCTTGATCAGAAAACCCCAGTGGTACAGAAAGTCCCGATCCGGCTGTTTGGGATTAAAACCGGCATTGGCCTGATGAAAGCGGCTGCGATACCAGGCAAGGCTGCCGGCATCAAATGCTTCTTTAAGCGCGACCCGTTCAAACGGCTGGCCGTCCCAACGGTCAACGGCGGCGTCGCGCAGCATGCGCTCAATGTCCTGCATTTGTGCCTTGTAATCGCCGCTGCCTTTACGCAGGAACGTACGGCGGATATCGCCGTCGAGATAGACCGGCTTGCGCGTCCGCTGATTCTCAGCGATTTGAAAGACCAGCACTGTTTTGCCGGCGATATGCAGCCGTTGCTCGGTGACATCAACGTCATGATTAATCTTGGCATCTGCGTGCAGAACGGAGAGAAAGTCGTTCTGGATTTTCTCCGGGTTTTCAACGCCGGTTACTTCATAGGCGTGGCTGCGCTGGGCGACTCCGAAGACCAGGTGCCCGCCGTGGGTATTGGCGAATGCACAGACCGTCTCAAAGGCGGATTTGGGAACGTCCGTGCGGGCTTCTTTGAATTCGATGTCCTTCCATTCACCGGCATGGAGCAACTTTTTTAGTTCCGATGTATTCATAATCCGCCATTCTGTCTACCCATCGCTACCTGTCAACGTCAAACCAGCAGTATCAAGAACTATTTTTCGATTGCCAGACACCCACAACGGTCTTGGCGACATCCACACCATTCCAACGCTATTGTCGCCCACCGATCGCAATCCCACGACTAACTCGCCCCCTTTTCCGTGCCAGCCTGCATCGCAATCCGCTTTTACCATGGAGGCAAAACCGGTTCTTTCCACAGTAACTTGATTTCGGTATTTGTTAGGGTATAATGGTATGAGTGATGACATTAAAGTTGTTGGCATTGTCAGGCTGCAAGCGTCATCACCACGGCCTGACGGTTGATTCTTTTCAGGAGAACCCCATGAACTTGCTCTCTCGTATTCGGCGTTGCCTTGGCTCTCTGGCCGCTTCGGCGGTGCTGCTGGGCTATGCCAGCCTTTCCGAGGCTTCCACCTTCGGCGGCGGCAGCGGAGCGCCACTCCCCTGGGAAACCCCGCTGGCCCGTATCCTGGCCAGCTTCACCGGGCCGGTGGCCAAGGCCCTGTGCATATTGTCAATTGTCATGCTCGGTTTTGGCTTTGCGTTTTCCGAAGGCGCCGGGATGCGGCGCATTCTGGGCGTCCTGCTGGGCGTATCGATTGCCGTGACGGCCACCAGCTTTGGTGTGAGCTTTTTTGGCTTTGACGGCGGAGCGGGGTTCTGATGACTCCTTCAACGGACAAGATCGAAGGCTTTGAAGTGCCATTGCACTTATCGCTCACGCAGCCGGTCTTGCTGGGCGGCGTACCACGGGCCTTTGGGATTCTCAACGGCACCACCGCCCTGGTGCTGGGCATGGGCCTGCATGTGTGGTGGCTGGGGTTTCCGCTGGGAATCGTGCTCCATGGCACTGCATTGGTCCTGACCCGGCATGATCCGGACTGGTTTGAGATTTTCCGGTCGCATGTCAAAGAGCCGACGTGGCTGGAAAGCTGAAGGACGGTGGCCGGAAATAAGGAACTCCTTGGATTTTGAGGCTGGCAGAGCCGGCCGGTTCATTGGTCATTAGATTATTGAGTGAAGCGTCTATGTGGAATCTAAGCGAATATCAAAAACACGCCCGGCGATTAAGCGACTACCTGCCCTGGGCCGCTTTAATTGGGCCGGGAGTAATTCTGAACAAGGATGGGAGCTTTGCGCGTACGATCCGCTTCCGCGGACCCGACACGGACAGCGCTGTACCCTACGAACTCATGGCGATCCGAGCCCGCCTGAACAATGTGCTCAAGCGCTTGGGTTCAGGCTGGTGCGTCCATGTCGAAGCCAACCGCAGGGAGGCCCAATCGTACATGAGCAAAAACGAAAACTCCTTTCCCAATTCCATCGCCGCGGCCATTGACCGGGAACGCCGGGAGGCCTTTACGCACCAGGGGAACCACTTTGAATCCACATACTACCTGACGCTGACTTACCTGCCGCCGGAAGAACAGGTGCGGACACTCACCAGTGCGTTAATCGAAAAGCCGGAGGATAAAGCCGGCGTTTCCTACTGGGCTTCCTATGAGACCTATCTGGGTCAGATCACCCAGATGGTCAACTTGCTCTCCAATTTCATGCCGGAGGTCACACCGCTGGATGATGATGGAACCTTGAGCTACCTGCACGACTGCGTGTCGGACCGTCAACTGAAGATCAAGACGCCACAGCAGCCGTTTTACCTGGATGAAATGCTCACCGACGCGCCGCTGACCGGGGGTTTGAGTCCCAAGCTGGGCCGGCATTTTTTAAAAACTCTCTCCATACGCACCTACATCGGCCAGACCCTGCCGTGCTTGCTGGATGGCTTAAATGAATTGCCACTGGCCTACCGCTGGGTGGCACGTTATCTGCCCATGGACAAGGTGCAGGCAACCGGACATCTTGGCAAACTCCGCCGGCAGTGGTTTTCCAAACGCAAGGGGATGGTGACGCTGCTGAAAGAAGCGGTCATGAAACAGGAAAGCCGCCTGGAGGATTCGGATTCACTTAATAAGGCGGCCGATGTCGATGCGGCGTTGCAGGAATTGGGCGGCGATTACGTATCTATTGGGCACTTTACGCTGACGGTCACCGTCTGGGATGAAAGTGAATCCGCAGCCATTGATAAGGCCCGCGCCGTTCAGCAGGTGGTCGATAGCCAGGGAATTGTCTCGCAGATCGAAAGCTTCAATGCCATGCAGGCATGGCTGGGCAGTCTGCCGGGACACGGCTATGCCGATGTACGCAGACCGCTGATTTCGTCATTAAATGTCTGTGACCTGATGCCGGCCAGCAGCGTCTGGTCCGGGCCAGACTGGTGCAAACATTTGAATGGCCCGCCGTTATTGCAGACACGAACTGCGGGATCAACACCATTTCGTCTGTCGATCTACCAGGGAGATGTGGGCCATACGCTGATCGTCGGGCCGACGGGTGCCGGCAAATCGACGTTGCTGAATTTACTGGCCTGCCAGTTTTTGCGTTACCCCAATGCCCGGGTGTTTATCTTTGACAAGGGTGCCAGTTCGCGCGCCATGACTTATGCCATGGGCGGCACGTTCTATCCCATCGGCAGCCAGAACAACACCGACAGCCATGCTGGTAATTCCCACAATAACGGCTCGCCGGAACGTCAAACTGGCGCAGAGCCAGCAATCACGGCCGAGCAGGCCATTTGCTTTCAGCCGTTGGGCCATATTGATAATGAAGCCGAACTTTCGTGGGCACAGGATTGGCTCCTGGATTTGCTGGGGCGTGAAGGCTTGCCCGCCACACCCGTACTCAAACAGGAACTCTGGTCGGCCCTGAACAATTTAAAATCCCTGCCGACGAACCAGCGCACAATGACGACTTTGCGGAACCTGGTGCAGGATGTCGGCGTTCGGCAGGTGTTGGAAAGTTTTACCCTTTCTGGCCCGTATGGCCATCTTCTGGATGCGGATCACGAAACTCTCTCGGAAGGTTTTTGGCAGGTCTTTGAGACCGAGCACCTGATGCATTCGCCGCGCGTGCTCTTGCCGGTATTGACGTACCTGTTCCATAAACTCGAAGGGCGATTCAGCCAGGGTTTTCCGACACTGCTGATACTCGATGAAGCCTGGATGTATCTGACCGATTCGGCCTTTGCGGCGCGCATACGCGAATGGCTCAAGGTGTTGCGGAAAAAGAACGTCGCGGTGATCTTTGCCACCCAGTCCCTGGCGGACATTGCCGACAGCACCATTGCCCCGGCGATCATCGAAAGCTGCCTGACCAGAATCTTTCTACCCAACGCGGCGGCCCTGGAGGAAAGGTCTAAAAAGGTCTACCAGTCCTTTGGCTTAAATGCCCGGCAATTACAAATACTCCAGAGCGCCATGCCCAAGCGCGACTATTACCTCCAGTGCCGGCAGGGATCACGATTGTTCCAACTGGATTTGGGCGCAATTGCCATGGCATTCTGTGCCGCCGGTTCGCCGGAGGACCAGGCACGCATTACACGCGTTTTGTCTCGCCATGGCCCCAAGGATTTTGGCACGGCTTGGCTGGCGGAACTGGGGCTGGCGGATGCGGGCCCTAACGCCGTGCCGGCGACCGATAAGTCCGACAACGCCGACACAATGACTTGCGAAGATGAAAGGATAAAGCATGGATTTCAGGAAAAAACAGCATCCCAACACACGGCCGTCTCGATGGCATAAGGCAGCAATCGTCGCGGCCCTGGCTGCTGCCATGATGACGGCATCGCCGGCGATGGCGCTATTTGGCGGAATCGTCTTTGACCCCAGCAATTTTGTCGAGCACATCTTTGAAGTGTCGGCGGCCCTGCAACGAATCGCCCGCATGGAAAGCCAATTGCAGAACCAGGAGCGCATGCTTGCGAGCCTCGGCACCAATGCCTGGCCGGGCATGGCCCAATCCATGCAGAGTGTCACGCTGGTGCTCCAGCATGGCGGGCGTTTTGCCTCAACCGATCCGGCTGGGCAAGTGGCCGCCAATGAGCCGCTGACCTTTGGCGATGGGACACAAAATCCCAATGCCAGCCAGATGAACGCCCTGCGCGCCGCGTGGGATCAGGACAACCGGGCGGGTATGTTTCAGAACCGCCAGCTTGAGAACCAGGTTGTCGCGAATATGTCGGCGGACTCGGCGCAGATCAACGAAATTGTTGCGGCATCCGGTCATACGCCCGGCCTGACCGCGGCGATCCAGGCGCACAACCAGCTTTTAGCCGGTTTAAGTGCGCAGCTTGGCAGGATCATTGCACTCAAGGCGGCCAATGATCGTCTGGACACACAGTTGGCGGCCCAGGATCAGTCCCGCCAGGCGTATCGCGCCGCGGTAAGCCAATGGGTGATGCACGACTGGAACAATACGCCAAATTGCCAGCCAATTCAGGACCCGTTTGGTAACTAAAAGAAATACAAACCTCTTGTGGAGAAGAACCATGAATCAGAAATTTTTAAACCCAACACAAAAATCGCTGATGCCGTGCAAATCACCGCGTCTCGTCCGGCGCATTGTGCTGGGACTCTTGGTGACTGGCCCGCTGCTCATGGCAGCGCCACAAACATCGTGGGGCTTTGGCATCGTCTTTGATCCGGCCATTTATGCCAAGAACATCCAGCAGGTGGCCCAGGCCTATCAGGAAATCTCTCTTCTCCAGCAGCAATTGCAGCAGGAGGAGGCGATGCTGGCGAACTTGAATATCAGCATTCTGCCGCAGTTAACCGCTGCGGAAAGCCAGTTGGCGGCCATTGCGGATCAGCCCGTCTACCAGGAGCAGAATGTACAGGCGGCGATCGATACCGCGTATCCACTGAATTTTGCCAATATGTCCAGCAGCCAGGTGCTGGCGTTGCAGCAGCAGTGGCAACAGAGTCAGCGCGATACTTTGATTGAAAACCGCCAGGTACAAGATCAGGTCGTCCAGCAGATGCCCACCACGACCAGCCAGGTGGGTCAGCTTGTCGCGGCTTCCAATTCCGCCCCCGGCGCTACGGCCGCCGTGCAAGCCGGCAACCAAATTGTCGCCACGCTGGCAAACCAGATGCAGCAGTTGGAGGTGCTGGAAGCCAGCGACCAGAGGACGCTGGTGCAGAAGCAGGCGATACGGCAATCGCAGGCGGCGTATGCCGACCAGCAACGTCAGGCGGTGATGAGCGATTGGAACACCCCGGCACCGACGCAGGGCGTGGCGATGCCTTTTACGGGGCAATAGATGAAATTGGCGGCGATGAGGATACGCCGCCAATGAGGTTAACCAACACGGCAAAGTTGAACTTGTGACTGGAAACTGCTGCCAGCCACACGGGGACGCTTTGTCTTGATTGCCAGACTGAACCGAAGCCAACGAGATGTGAGACCCTTATGGACACCATCAATCTGATCCTGAACCAGTACCTGCAAACCATCAACACCGCCTTCGGCCTGATCAAAGGCCACGTGGTCTGGCTGCTCAATGTGCTGATCATTCTGAACATCGTGCTTTCGGCGGTGTTCTGGGCGCTCTCGGACGATCAGGTCATGGCCAAGCTGGCCAGGAAAATTGTTTACATCGGCTTTTTCGCCTGGCTGGTGCAGAACTGGCAATCGCTGACTGACACAATAGCCCAGTCGTTTATGTACCTGGGCTTTGAAGCCGGTGGTGTGGGTTTTCCCCAGATGTACCTCTTAAACCCCGGCAACATCGCGTACCGGGGTTTTACCGCCAGTTCTCCGATTATGACCGAGATCGGCAATCTGTGCGGCCCGATCGGCTTTTTCAAGAACTTTCCGCAGATTGCGCTGTTAACCCTGGCTGTGTTGACCATTCTGGCGGCGTTCTTCATTGTCGCCATTCAGGCGGTGGTGACGATTCTGTCATTCAAGCTTGGCTCATTGGGCGCATTTATTCTCATTCCCTGCGGTGTATTGTCCAGGACCGCCTTTATCGCCGAACGGCCTCTGGGCTGGGTGGTTGCATCAGGTGTCCGGCTCATGGTGCTCACGCTGGTTGCCGGTATCGGCGATCTGGCTTTTGGCCACCTGCAACTCAATCCAAATGGCGTCACCATTCGTTCCGCCATGGACATTGCCCTGGGCTCCATTGTGTTGATGGTATTGGCGATCACCGCCACACGTCTGGCGGGCGATCTGGTCTCCGGCGGGCCGAGTTTGGGCGCAGGCACCATGCTGGGTGCTGCCGGTGGCGCGGGTTTACTTGCCTACGGAACCAGCCAAACCGCATATGGCGCCGGCACATTTGTCGCCGGAGGAGTAGTAGGCGCGTCGCTCGCTTCCGTCCGAGCGGCATCGACGCTACGTTCTCAAACGCCAAACTCCGGGACTGCCGCTGGCGGCAGCACGCCCTCCGGCCCCGCGCCCAAGGCGGCATCATTGCAAACCAGTCATTTGCAAGCGGGCAGTCAGCGCGTCAGTCGCGGTATTCAAAAGATCGAAGGATCAGGCGGCGGCGGTGGAGGCCTAAGCGCCGGCCGCGGGAATCTTTCCGAGGAATAAACAACCAAGAACAATTGGCACTATTTGGAGAAATCAATCATGGGCTTTTCATTACGCACCACCAGTTACGGCCACAACAACACAACCCCTTACCAGACACCCTATCTGCGGGCGGCCAGGGCGTGGGATCAGCGCATCGGCACGGCCCGCCAACAGGCCGCCCATTGGCGCATCGCGGCTTTGGGCGCTTTATTGCTGGCGGTGATTTCCACCAGCGCCGTGGTCTACATGAGCCTGACCCGCCAGGTGGCGGCTTATGTGGTACCGGTCAATAAGGTGGGCATGCCGGGGCGTATTGAATTGGCCAACGGCATTTATCATCCCGATGCGGCGCAAATTGGGTATTTCGTGGGGCAGGTGGTCAGCCTGGTTCGTTCCCGACCCTTGGATCCCGTGGTGCTGCGGCATCAATGGCTTACGGCCTATCACTTCCTGGCCGGCGATGCGATCCGCGCTATGAACCAGTATGCCGCCCGTCAAAGCGGTGTCGATGCTTCCGGTACCCCGATCGCACGGACGGTGCATTTAGTGAGTATCCTGCAAAGAAGCCCAAGCACCTACCAGGTCCGCTGGATTGAAGACACCTTCAGTCATGGAGCAATAGTACGCTCTGTGCATTACACGGGTCTGTTTGACATCAAACTCATTCCGCCGGCCACACCCCAGCAGGTGTTCAACAATCCGCTGGGTGTTTACATCACCGACTTTACCTGGAGTCCGGATTTTGATGGGCCGGTCCAAGGCATCCAGCAGGGTTCCACTCACTGAAACCATAGGAAATACGAAACCGCACGATTATTTGAAAGGAATCTCTCATGCGTCACAAAAACACAACATTTGGATTGAAAAAATTTGGCCAATGCCGCCATGGTGCGACCATACTGGTCGCGCTTGCATGCATAACCGCCGGTGGTTGCTCCAGCCAACGGCAACCTGACATCGTGGTTGGACCCGACACGCGCTTAGTCCCGGCCCACCTGGAACCCAATCCGGCTCTGCCGAAGGTGGTGCAGGTCAAAGTTCCGGTGTTTGAACCACAATTGCGGGCTTTGCCGGCCAGCGGCGCCAATGCTCAACCAAAACAGACGAGCAATGCCCTCCAAACGATTGCCAGGGCTGTCGCCAGGGCGACACGCCAACCGACACCCAAGGGTTTTATCGACGCGGTGGAATATTACGATTATGCCCCCGGGGTGGTCTATACCGCTGTAACCAGTCCCGGATTTGTCACCACCATCGCCTTGCAACTTGGAGAACAACTTGAAAGTTGTGCCGCCGGTGATACAACCCGCTGGATTGTTCAATCTGTCCAGGCTGGCTCCGGCGACAATCGCCAGACCCTGATTCTGGTCAAGCCGCGTCTGCCGGATTTATCCACCAATATGGTCATCACCACCGACCGGCGCATTTATCAGATTGATCTTCGTTCCGTATCCGTGGGCGTCTACCAGACCATGATCGCCTGGCATTATCCCTTCGGGAGCTTGACGATCATCGAACACAAGCTGAATCGGCGGGAAGCCGGTGAGAATGCGGTTCTCGGGCGTCATCTGAATCTGTCACAATTGAACTTCAATTACCTGATACTCAAGCAGAAGGGCAAGACACCGCCGTGGACGCCGCTGCGTGCCTTTGATGATGGCAAAAAGACGTACATTGAATTCCCGCCGGATTTGGGTGTCACCGCGGCGCCGCCGCTGTTTGTGCTGGGTAAGAACGGCCACGCCCAGATCGTCAATTACCGTATCCGGGGCGATTACTACATCGTGGACCAGCTATTTGATGAGGCGGAACTGCGCCTGGGCCAGAAACCCCAGACCATTGTGCGTATTGAACGTGCCAAACCCAAGTAATTGGCATAAATGGTTTTTGGTTCGCCTTGGCGCATGCCGCAGCCACCACAAATTTATATGGAGATCATAATCATGAACGAAGAACAGAAATCCACAGACCAACCACAAGAACCGGCAGAGGTGTTGCCAAAGCCCGCGGCCCGCCAGGAGGAACCCGTCGTCGCCCCAACTTCACCGGCTTCACACAATTCGGGCACGGCGGATACTCAACCGCCGATTGATGGCCAGACTTCAGAGCCGGCATTGCCCGCGGCCACCGATGCCGCCATGAGCAATGGCGGCCCAGCCGTCGCCGAGGAAAGCGATAAGCACGAAACGCAAGCGACACTGCAACTGCATCCATCGCGGCCGGCGGTCACACGACTCAAGCCCAAGGCGGTGGGTTTGATATTGGTAGCCGCCGCCGGTGCGGTGGGCATGGCGCTGGTCATCGGTCTGGGTGGTTCGCCATCAGAACAAATAAAGCATCCGTCGCAGAACAATGATGCTTCGCCTGTACCGGCCGCCGAAACGGCCAATGACAATCCGCTACTGAGCACATTACCGCCAACGTACACGTGGCCTCAAAGCGATAACCGTACCCCCAGTCGCAGTACACTGCCGCCCGGCAGGCCGGTACCAGGTATCAGTAAAGACGGTAATAGCACAACGCGCACCGCCACCGCCCAGCAATTGCTGGCCGCGGCCCAGGCGCGCCAGCGATTGGTGGATTTGAAAACCTTGCAGCGCCAATGGCGGCAGGCCATGAATTCGCCGGAAGTTTTTCCGGGCTTGGATTATGCTGCCGGCGATCACCAAACGACCGCATCGCCGGCACATTCCGGTGCGGCAGGAGACATTGCCACAACAGGTGATAATGCCACAAATGGGTTGATCGGCTCTTCGGGAATGTTCCCTTTCGGGCCGCAAGGTGCTGTCGGAATGAATTCCCCGGCAGATGCTACCGGCCAGAGCGGAAGTATTCAGCAGGAGCACAGGGATTTTCTGAATCGCGCCAGTGCTGTTGACACCTATTTGGCCCAGCCGCTGATTAAACCAGCTTCCCCCTATGAAATCCAGGCGGGCACGGTCATTCCCGGCGCTCTGGTCACCGGCATCAACAGCGACCTGCCTGGCCAGATTATCGGCGTGGTGACACAGAATGTCTTTGATTCGGTTACCGGGCGGTATCTGCTTATTCCCCAGGGCTCACGCCTGCTGGGGCGCTACAGCAGCGTAGTGGGCAATGGCGAAAACCGTGTCCTGATCGCCTGGCAGCGGTTAATTCTGCCCAATGGCGATTCCATCGTGCTCGATGCCATGCCGGGCACCGATCAGGAAGGTCAATCCGGCCTGCACGACAAGGTTGATTACCACTTCAGAAAGCTGGCCGAGGCCGCGGCATTGAGCACCGCCATTGCCTACGGCGGCAATTTGGCCATCAATCCCAACAGTACCAGCACCAATCAGGATGTTGTCGGCAATACCATCGCCCAGGAGGCTTCCCAGATAGGCCAGAGAATCATTAACCGGCAGTTGGACGTGCAACCCACGATCACCATCCGGCCGGGCTGGCCGTTCAGGATTCTTGTTAATAAGGACATAATTTTAAAACCGTACCAGCCATGAGAACCAGTGTCATATGCGGAATTGAACAAATCCGTATTGAAAAGGAGACCCACCCATGAACGAAATCGCGTTACCCGCATTCCACGTGACGACAACGAGCACTTGCCCGGTCAAGATTGATTACCGGCTCGGACAGGATTTGCGGCTTTATCGCCAGTATTACAAGCAAGCCTACGGGGCCGAAGTCACTGAGGCCGACCTGATCCGTGAAATGACCCGGCGATTCATGGATTCGGATCCCCAGTTCCAAATCTTCAAAAACCGCCAAACAGCCGTCGTTGGTCGCCGAGGACCAAAGTCAGCCGTACCCACAACCCCTCAAAAAGTGCTTCAAACAAACGGCGTACCAGTCACATCGGCAAACTGATATGTCACATATCGCATATGACCATTTATTATTCGGGCAGCTGAGAACCCCAATACAGTGGCAACGTGGACAAAAACACAGAGCTTCACCATGATGTGAATGCAAGAGGTTCCATACGGTGGAACGACACGCTGTCCTATTCGGCGGCCTGCTGTGATAGGTCGAATTGTGAGGCAGCGGACGAATCACCTGTACGATGTCAGAAAGGCGAAAATAATGAACGATCATACCTTGCTGTTTTGCGATACCGATGTGCATAAATTCTTTACAGACCGTACAAATCAAGCCAAAAAAGCTGTTGATGATATTCCACCTTCGCAGTTTCAGGCCTCCACCGACGACCAGATCATTGAACATGTACGCTCACGACTGGAGGTCACTCCGCTTAAACTCTATCGAGACCGCGCTGAAATGACCGAACAAGAATCTCATATTGATGTCACACATAATTCGCAATATGCCACTTTCCCGGGTGAGCGATGTGTTGTCCCCAGCGTGAAAGTCATAATTTCCATACCATACTTTGGCGATAAGTCGCTCTGGCGAATAAAGCCCAACCCATTTCTTCTGAATTCCCCACGAGGAATCATTCAAACCAGATGTGGTCAAGATGCTGGAATTTTATCGCTAGAAATTCATATGCCGACTGGCGAAGAGCCGAGCAAGTTTAAGACTCGCTTCGATGAACAACTAACCCTCATTGAAACTTTTATCACAAACCAGACGAGAAATATTGCGACATACAATCAGCAACTCCCTGCGCAAATTCGAGGATTCGTGCAAGCCCGCCGCAGCCGCCTGGAAAAACAAAACCAAGTTCGCAACATCCTCAATATCCCGTTGGCTCGTCGTCCGGGAGCACCGGAAGTCCAGCCATTGGCGGTGCCACGTAAATTGATTCGCCCACTACCGCCCCCTCCCGACACAAAACCGGAACCAGGCGTTCGCGACGAAGATTACGAGCATATTTTGAGCGTAATCCGCCATGAAGGAAGATCGTTCGAAACGACACCGGCAACGTTCGCAAAACATGATGAAGAGGAATTGCGCGACATTATTCTGGCCCACCTGAATGGTCATTACCATGGCGACGCTACTGGCGAACGCTTTCGAAAGAAAGGGAAAACAGATATCTGCATTGAGGCTGAAAATCGCGCCGCATTTATTGCCGAGTGCAAAGTATGGCGTGGTCCGAAAGAGTGCACGCAAGCGGTGGATCAGTTATTATCGTACCTGACTTGGCGAGATTGCAAGTGCTCGCTTGTTTTCTTTAACACAAAAATAGCGAATTTCTCTCTTGCTCAGCGTAACTTGGCGTCTGCAATGGCCGGTCACGCACTTTTTGTTTGCGAAATTTCGCCATCACAAGCGGGGGAATGGCGATTCCGGTTCAAGCAACCAGTCGATGAACAACGAATCGTAACGGTGCATGTTTTCTTTTTTGATCTACTGTCGGTGACTGGGGTTCACACTTGATTGCCTTTACCACGTCAGCAAGGGCACGCGTACCGCAGCGATCCGGCTATGCCGAATCGGGCCATAGTACCGGCTGTCAAAACTATTCCAGATTCGGCTGGAATAGACGAAATATTCGTGTGGCCCAAGCACACAATCGGCCCGCCAATGCGGCAACAAGCGGCCTTGTTCATCGTGCGTGTAAATGGGCGCAATTTTCCGGCCATTGATATAAAGCCAGTGCCCCATGGTATCGACACGGTCGCCTGGGCCGGCGGCGATGGGTTTGAGAATATACCAGTGCTGGCCCGTGTGCCCGGTGCGTTCCCGGATGTAAGGCCACGCCCTGGCCGGGATCCGGAAATCCACGATCCGCCCGAGGGCGGGCCGTTCATCCACACGCAGATAAATTCCCGGCGCCACGCTGGGTGAGGTGTTGATCACAATCTGCCTATTTGCCAGCAGCAGTGAAACTGCGATCCAAGCAATCAACAGTCCCAGCGGCCAGGCCAGTTTTCGTATGGTCTTCAATTGAGGCACACCTTGCTCCAACCATGTGGGCTTCCAACCCGGCCTTCATGAAAACACCGGGTAATTTGGATATGGTGCCCCAACATCCTGAATATCAACGATGGCAGCTTCTCCGGCGCGCTGCCGCCATCACGAATCTGGTCCAACAGCAGAAGAAATCCATCCACCGGACCGTCCTCACCCGCTGGTCCTTCCTGTTCAATCAAGGCATGTACCAGTACCTTGGCCGAGACATCCGGCACCTTTACCCCAATTTTGGCTGTTTCCAGAGCTTCCAGCACGGCCAGAACACGATGCTGATTACCGTCGCCGCGTCTGTTCCACCACACCACGCCAAATCTCTGGGTAGGCAGAAAATCATGGATTGTTTCGACATAATCACTATGTTGTACCTGGCGTTGGGATATTGGCGACCCGAAACACAACCGGCAGATTCTCTGGCCAGGCTGGTCGTAGGCGAACAAACGGGTGGGGGCTTGCAGTTTCATGGTAAAAAACTCCTTTCGTCATGGCGGGCATTTCAATAATTCATTGGGCAGATGGCCTTGAACCCCAGTAAAAGTCCATTTGCCACAGGGCGAACCAATACCTAACATACTACGAACAAACGAAGGCGGAGTCAAGCATAAGATCACGCATATTATCACTTGCTTGACTTTTACCGTGAATTAGTGGTTAAATATAGGTGTTATGCCAGCGTTTGGTGACATTCTCAAAGAGTTACGGCATAAGGCCGGATGGAAGCAGGAATACCTTGCCGAGAAGGTGGGTATTGCGCGCGAGCATGTCGCACGCCTGGAAGCCCAGAAGAACCTGCCTCAACAGGGAACCTATCGACGTATTGCCGAGGCCTTCGGCTTAACTGTTGAAGAACTTGACGGTCTCTGGCGGGCATCACGCATTGAGCAATATCGCGCCACGTTGGACCGCAAAGCCCCGGTGATCAACCGAGCACCGGCCGGCCATGCCGCGGATTATTCTGAATTGGACGGAGATAATGGCATAGGCCGTGACTATGTGTCCGTTATAGGCACTGGCATAGATGATCCCCTGGTCTTTGCCTTTGAAGTCGTCGGAGATTCCATGCTCCCGGCATTTGCGCCGGGGGAAGTGTGCCTCTGTTCCCCCAACACACCCATCGAAGACGGCGATGCCGTTTATGTACGCTTCAGTCCCGAACGTGACAGCGAATGCACTTTTAAGCGCGTTTACGACCTTCAGGACGGCCGGGTGGAACTGCGGGCCGACAACACGATCTACAAGCCCATGATCGTGCCCAAGGAGCATATTGTCCGAATGAGTTATGTAGCCGCGAAAATCACCCGTTTTGACAAAAAGAAGCGAGGGGCGTTTTGAACTGGTCGGAATTGCAACCTGACTTATTCGCCCGTGACATTACCAAAGCGTTCGCGGTGCCGCATGGCGATACTGCCGCGAGCGTCGGCCCCCTGTTCAAGCCAATGGAGAATGAGAGCTTCCAGCACCAGCTTGGGATTGGCCAGATGCCGGGCGCAATCCTCTTCAAAGGACTCGAAGAGTTCGGTGTTGAACCGATATGTTCGCTGCATCGTCGGCCGCTTGCGGGCCGATTCCGAAGATTTCGACGATTTACTTTGCTTTGCCATAATGCACCTACCTTATGCCAGGACCATGAAACCTGCAAGGCCATCACCATGAATGACTGTATTGACTTTAGTTATACCAATATGCTATCATAAGCACAATGAAGCAGTAACCACCTATGAGGACACGCCCATGAAGACGATCACCGAGACAAAACAGCATGCCCAATTGTTGACCGTGCCGGAAGCGGCGCAGCGGCTCGGCATCAGCACACGTAAAATGTGGCAATTGATTTCGGAAGGCCAGCTTCACGCTGTCCATCTCGGCTCGCGCAGTACGCGGATTCTGGAATCCGAAATTGAAGAATTCGTGAAACGACTCCAAGAAATGGCAATTCATCGGAATTGACGACTTTGATTGGTGTTATCAACCTGAGATGGACCGTGTCTTGTCTATCTCGGCGAGATATATTTCCCATCAGAAGCTTTGTAAATTGAGGAGGCCGACCATGGCCAGCGTATTCAAGCGTTCGATATGGCTGAATCCCACAACCGGCAAGTCTTGCCGGAAGGACACTCTCGGCGCGAAACACGCCCGCAGCCGGATTTGGTATTACAAGGTCATCGGCGATAAACGAAGCTATCCCGGCTACACCGACAAAACCGCCACTACGGCCAAGGCCGCCGAACATGAGAAACGGCTGGCCCGGGGAGAGCAGGGGCTCATTGATCACTTTGCCGAGCACCGCAAGAAGCCATTGAGTGAACATGTTCGGGAATACCTTGCCGATTTGAAAGCGGCTGGTCGCGATAAGGCACATATTTATATCAACGAAAAGCGATTGGAAAAACTGGCCGTGAACTGTAATTGGACTCGTTTGCCTGACATCACGGCCAACTCCTTCGTTCGCTGGCGCGAAGGGCAGAGCGAAGCCGCTCCCAAGACGTTAAACCACTACCTTGGCACAGCACGAGCTTTTTGCCGCTGGTGCATGCGCCTCAATCGGCTGCCGCAAGATCCACTTGCTAATATTTCTGAAGTGAAAATAAACGGCGACGTCCGACGGCAGCGCCGGGCTTTAACGATCGAAGAGATTGAACGACTGTTAGCCGTTGCCGGGTCGCGCAAAGTGGCATATTTGTTCGCCATTCTTACCGGCGCTCGCCGGGGAGAAATGCGCCAACTGCAATGGGGCGATGTTCATCTTGATTGTCCCGATCCGTTCGTGGAGTTAAGGGCCAGCACGACCAAGAATGGCAAGCGGGCGGTGCTTTGGTTGCGAGACGACTTGGCCGCGGAACTCCACCGGATCAAACCTGATGAAGCGGAGCCCACAGCGCCAGTTTTTAAGGGCGTGATGGAACCACATAAGATGCGGAAGTTCAACGCCGACCTGAAATCCGCAGGAATACCCCGTGTGGACGCACAAGGCAGGATAATCGACTGGCATTCCATGCGCCATACAACCGCCACATTGCTGGCACGGTCCGGCGTATCCCCGCGAACGGCACAAGAAATCATGCGCCATTCTGACCAACGGCTTACCAATGTCGTCTATACGGACGTTACGCAACTGCCAACGTTGGACGCCATGGCTCGACTGCCACGATTTGATAATGCGCAGCCGAAGGCCACTGGGAAGGCCGCCATGGAACCCAGTGGCCAAACGGCCAATACAGGTCTTTGTCGCACCAAAGGTAGCACCATGGACCTTGCTTTTGGGTGCCTAAATTCGCATTTACCTGCATCGCTGGAAAAAACCGGTAACGCCAAAAAACCGCATATTTCGCAGGAAAATGAACGAAATTGCGCCACGTTGCACTCTGCGGGAAAAATGAGGCCGCTGGGGATCGAACCCAGGACCCACAGATTAAAAGTCTGTTGCTCTACCAGCTGAGCTACGGCCTCATTGCCCTTGGGAGGGTGAATTTCAATAATTCTAAGGTAGTCAGCCAATTTGGCAAGCGGCCGGGCCCTGGGCCAGGACGGATTGCAATCGGCAGGTCCATGGTGGCTACGCCGTTGACGATTTTTGGCGTTGGTGGTAGAAACTGCGGGTTGACGGATTATTGGAGATATCATGCAGACCAGTATTCAACGGCGGGAACACGTGCCAACGAGAGTTCTTTCTTCAGCCCGGGATGTCAGTTGCGCAGTTGCCCGGGAAATTGCGGATCTTATTCGTCAACGGGCCGCAGAAAATCGTTCCTGCCTGCTGGGGCTGGCCACCGGTTCCACCCCGGTGTCGGTGTATGCTGAATTGGTGCGCATGCATCAACAGGAAGGTTTGAGCTTCAGGAATGTGTCCACCTTTAATCTCGACGAATACTACCCCATGCAACCGACGGAACTGCAGAGCTACCGCCGCTTTATGCAGGAACACCTCTTTGATCATATAGACATCCCCAAATCGCAGGTGCATATTCCGGATGGCTCCATCCCTCTGGAAAAGATGGCCGGATATTGCGAAGCCTACGAAAAGGCGATTGCGGATGCCGGCGGCTTGGATCTGCAATTGCTGGGTATTGGCCGGACCGGACATATTGGATTTAACGAGCCTGGCTCAGGCCGTGACAGCCGAACGCGGTTAATTACCCTGGATCGCGTTACGCGTCAGGATGCGGCATCAGATTTTTTTGGAGAAGAGTACGTTCCCCGGCGGGCCATTACCATGGGCGTTGGCACTATTCTGGCAGCGCGACGCGTGGTGCTGATGGCTTTTGGCGAGGGCAAGGCCCAGATTGTAGCCGAGGCTATCGAAGGGCCGGTGACAGACACCGTGGCGGCCAGCTTTTTGCAGGAGCATCCGAATGCCCAGATCATGCTGGATGAGGCGGCTGCCAGCCGGTTGACGCGTCGCGTGGCTCCCTGGCTGGTTGGAACGGTGAAGTGGGACAAGGCCTTAATTCGCAAGGCCGTGATCTGGCTGGCGCAGCAATCCCAAAAAGCCATCCTGAAATTGACCGATGAGGATTATAACAGCGGCGGCTTGCAAGATTTGCTCGCGGAGCATGGACACGCCTACACGCTGAATATTGAGGTATTTCGCGGCCTCACGGAAACGATCACGGGCTGGCCGGGTGGAAAACCGCAGGAGCGGAAGCGGCCGGGTGATATTGACCGGCCCACCGATGCCATATTCCCAAAACGCGTGCTGATTTTTTCACCGCATCCCGATGATGATGTTATTTCCATGGGCGGCACCCTGATTCGACTGGTGGATCAGGGCCATGATGTACATGTGGCTTATCAAACTTCCGGCAACATTGCGGTCTTTGACACCGATGCCATTCGATTTACCGACTTTGCCGTTGATTTTATGCATCTATTCAAGTTTTATGGTGCCGGAGCCACGGAGGTGGAGCAACATATTCGGCGGAGTTTGGAAACCAAAAAGCCGGGCCATGTCGATTCCGCGCAGGTTCAGCAGATCAAGGCCATGATTCGCCGTGGAGAAGCTAGGTCAGCGGGGCTGGTGTGCGGCGTTAAACGGGAGAACCTGCATTTTCTGGACATGCCATTTTATGAAACCGGCACCATTCGCAAAAAAAGCTTAAGCCCTGCGGATGTGCAGATCCTTGTGGACATTCTAGAAAAATTACAGCCACACCAGATATACGCAGCCGGAGATCTTTCCGATCCGCACGGAACACACCGCGTCTGTCTGGCCGCAATTATGCAGGCCTTGGAACACGTAAAATCGCAGAGCTGGTTTAAGCATACGGAGGTATGGCTGTATCGCGGAGCCTGGCAGGAATGGGAGCCTGAACGCATTGATATGGCCGTGCCGCTTTCACCGCAGGAGTTGATGCGCAAACGCAACGCGATTTTCCGCCACCAGTCCCAGAAAGATAAAGCGATGTTTCCGGGAACGGACCAGCGTGAATTCTGGCAGCGCAGCGAATCGCGCAATCGTGCCACCGCGGAAATCTACAATGCCCTTGGTCTGGCCGAATACGAAGCTGTGGAAGGTTTTGTGCGTGCGTAGCAGGCCGTCGAGCATGTGCAGCATTACACCTCTTGGTGGATTCGCGCTGCGAGCGGTTGCTTTTCTACACTGACGGTGATAGGCGTGGAGTCGATAGCGGCACAAAAGTCGATATCCTCCTCAAAGCCGTTTTCCATCAGGTTAATTCCGCCCTGTCCCAGGCGTAAAGCTGCCCCCAGACGGTTGCGTGTGGCGGAGAAGGCGTTGTAAGCCAGCCAGGCTGTATCGGTAAATGGGAGGTCCACGCGATAGCTGTCGCCTAAAAGGCTCCAGAGAATCGCCCCGGCTCCGATCATATCTTCATGGGCAATGCGACCATTCGTGCCTGCGAGAACGAAAATGGTGTGCAGGCTGTCAAGTTCCCGCGTCAAGGCTTTCGCGGTGGCGGAAGCATTTAACAGGCATGCCAGACAAAGGGTGTGAGCGTCTCGCGCCGCGATGGCGGCACGGGTTCCGTTGGTGGTGCTAAGCAGAACCGTGGTTCCGCTGATGCGATCTGTTTTAAACTCTGCTGGCGAATTGCCCAGATCAAACCCGGGTACTTTCAGGCAACCACGCTCACCTGCAGTTATCACCGGCGGTGGGGTGGTTACCACGGCCGCGGTCACCTCCTCAACCGTTCCTAACAACCGCACTTCTTTGGCGCCATTCGCCAAGGCTGTTACCACGCTGGATGTAGCTCGCAGTACATCCAGCACCACCACCTGTGATTGTGGCAGTAATTTGGTATCCAGCATTTCCGGCAATAAAACGACATCAATCATAAGTTCTCCAGGGCTTTCCACATCTCTTCCGCCGCACCGATGGTGGATGATAATCGTTAAAGCCGATTTTGTCGGCAAGCTGGAGAAACCTTGAGCGGCCTTTTCTCGGCTTTGATAAAAAGCGGCACGATTCGCAAGGGAATCGCCTACGGGGTGTCGCAGTGGGGGGCTTCAGTATCGTTTTCCGGTGGGGGGTGGCCTTTGCCTTCGGCGATATATTGTCTTCGCCCGGCGGCATATTCATCTGCGGTCAAGCTGGAAAGATCGTCCTTTTTTTCCTCAAAATTTTTCGGGGCATTTTCAGTCAACGTCGGATTTCGTTGATTTTCCTGGCTATATTGCTGCCACCATGGCTTCTGCGGCCCGCAAATGCGGCCGTGAATCTGCTTAAGTATGGGAACGCACCATCCGCAGCCAGTGCCGGCGGAGAGACAATCGGAAATTTGTGACGGCGACCGCGGCTTTTCCACGCGGCAAAATGTTTCAATCTTCCGTAGCGGAACATGAAAACAAAAGCAAACCGTATCGTCGGATTTTAATGCCATAAACCCATTATAGTCGCTCTCCATTGCAGCCCAAGCGGATTCCGCCGGTTCAGAACAGACGTGCGGAGAAAACCTAAGTAAACCTCGCGAAAACCGAGGTTTAGAGCGGTTCTCAAAAGTCTTGTTGCATGGTGTGGTGTATATTTGTACATAAGGAACAACACATCACCTTAAAACATGCGACATTATTGATGAGAACTGCTCTATCCACTGCGCCCGACAGGGATCGAACCTGCGACCTGCGGTTTAGGAAACCGCCGCTCTATCCAACTGAGCTACGAGCGCGACCTGAATAAGGATATGCGGAGATGGCTCCCGACGCAATTTTCTCGTGGAGCCGGACGTCACTGGCTTTTTTTACAATTTAAATAACGTCCTATAATATACGTTATGTTAAATTGAGTGCTTAGACAATCGCCCAGCATGAAAATTAGCCCCTCCTCCTTTGGAGCGTGGTTTCGAAGCCTTATGCCTCCAAGCCTTCAAACATTGCTGTGCTCAGGTAGCGTTCGCCTGTGGAACACATAATAGTCACAATCACCTTACCCTTCATTTCCGGCCTGGCCGCTACCTGGGCCGCCGCCCACATATTTGCTCCGGAACTGATACCCGCCAAAATTCCTTCTTCCGCCGCTAAACGCCGCGCCCAGGTGAAAGCATCTTCATTGGTGCATTGGATTACTTCATCCACAAGATCCATGTGTAAATTCTTGGGAATAAATCCCGCACCGGCACCTTGAATCTTATGTGGGCCGGGCTTGATGGGCTGGCCGGCTTTCGTTTGTGTTATCACTGGAGAATTGGATGGTTCTACGGCAATGGCCCGAAACTTCGGATTCCGCTTTTTAATCACCGAAGCCACGCCTGAAATTGTTCCCCCGGTGCCCACCGCAGAAATCAAGGCATCCACTTTGCCATCGGTATCGCGCCAAATTTCTTCTGCGGTGGTTTTCTGGTGAATTTCAACATTGGCAGGATTTTCAAATTGCCGGGCGATCAGAGAGTTCTTATCATGTTCCGCCGCTTCCGAGCAGCGACGAATGGCCCCAGGCATTCCTTCCGTAGCAGGTGTCAATACCAGGTTGGCACCCAGAATTCGCAATAGTTTGCGCCGTTCAAGTGACATGCTTTCCGGCATGAACAGCGTAAGTTTGTAGCCTTTGGCCGCACACACAAATGCCAAGGCGATACCAGTGTTGCCGCTGGTAGCTTCCATGATGTGCGTTTCTTTGTTAATTTGCCCAGCCTTTTCAGCTGCCGCGATCATTGCCACGCCAATGCGGTCTTTGACGCTACCCAGCGGATTAAAAAACTCGCATTTGGCGTATACCATCGCCTGACCGGCAGGAATCAAACGATTGATTCGTACCAAGGGTGTATTGCCCATCGTGGAGGTAATGTCTGGAAAAAGCCGACTCATTTTAATCTCCTTGTTGAAAGATAACTTTTGTAGATTATAGCCGCTGCAGCGCTATGTCAATTTCATTATTCGGTACCTCCCTGCCATTTCCATTCGGCATGGGGTGCCTTGCTTAAAGCCTTGGCTGCTTGATGTAAACATTCCTGGCAAATCACGGCTTCCGGCCTTAGCACATTAATCCATCGCGGCAGCGATGCTGGAATGTTATGCCGCAGACACAAGGTGCATTTGTATTTATCCTCGCCCACCATCGCAGCTTTCAATGCTTTTTTTACGCAATCCAGGCAGATGACCGATCCATGATGACCCTCGACCATTGCGGCCTGACCATCCCAATCAGTCCCACAAAAGTCGCAGGAAATAATAATTCCATCCGCCTCATTGCGCTGCATATGAACTCCATTGCATTCCATGGTGCCCCCCCCACTGCTAGACGCAACCATCTTACTCGCGAATGGGCTGCCACCCAAACATTGATCCGCCATGGGTTCATTTCATCCGGCCAGTGACCAACGGAAAGTTTCGCCACTGGAATATCCGTGCCGAACCAGTAAACTATTGCGGTTGTGGGCGTGCTATTTGAAGAGATGAATGACTGGCTCGCCTCGGTCGGGCTGCGGGAATGAACATGCTTTTAACCTTGCTTAGGTGCAAAATTCATGGGGCGATCGTCACGCAAGCCAATCGTGATTACGTTGGCAGTATCACGATAGATCGTGACCTTTTGACCCAAAGTGGCCTGCTGGCCAACGAAAAAGTGCTGGTAGTCGATATCAATAATGGTGTGCGTTTCGAGACCTACGTTATCGTCGGTGCCGCGGGGACCGGCATCATAGGCATAAACGGAGCGGCAGCCCATCTGGTGAAACCAGGCGAAAAACTCATCATTATGGCATTTGCCATGATGACTCCGGAAGAGGCCGCCAGCCACGAAGCCAACGTGCTGATCGTAGATGGTTGTAACAAGCCGGTGAAAGCTTTTCGGCTTTCCGGCAACAATAAGTAACTGCGCTTCCGGAGGATGGAGTTGCAATGCCGCGCAAAAATGAAAATATGCCAGGTATTATGTCGAAGGCTTCGCAGCGGTCTGTATTCGGGTGGTCCTCAAAAATGGAGAAATGGTTTTAACATGATATTTAATTCAAACCAAGTCGCGGCGCAAAAACATCTCCTTTGTGGGCGATTTTGCGCTGGCCTGCCCGGTACGGTTACCCTGCGCCTCCTGGTGGCGGCAACCTGCATGTTCCTGCTTTCCACGCTAACCGGATGCTCCACGGCCTGGAATATACACGCCGGGCCATCATCGCGGGTAAGCCGGGCTCTTTCG
Source organism: Planctomycetota bacterium (assembly GCA_021851715.1). GTDB lineage: Bacteria > Planctomycetota > Phycisphaerae > WQYP01 > WQYP01 > JABEVA01. The sequence continues at coordinate 21,801 of JAJZCR010000008.1, read as the reverse complement.
CTGGTTTCGCCGACAGTCGTCCGGATTGATGTGGTCATGCGAACCTTTAATAATGGCGTGCCGGAATCCTTCCGGGCCATTGGCAGTGGCGTCATCATCGATCGTCAGGGTCGGGTGCTGACTAATTTTCACGTTGCCGGCAGGGCTCGTCGCATCGAAATAACCCTGGCCGATCAGGAACACGTTCATGGAAAACTCATTGGGTCTGATCATTGGACGGATTTGGCGTTGGTGCAGATGGACATGAAGGAAATAGCCGCCAAACATCTGAGCTTCCGATGGGCCAGCCTCGGTAATTCCTCCCGGGTGCAGTTGGGCGAACCCGTCATGGCGTTGGGCACGCCTTACGGCCTTGCTCGCACCGTTACCCGCGGCATTATCTCCAATACCGACCGTTACTTTAACGCCAGCACCATCGATGGTTACGAAACCGGTTGGTTCAACAATTGGTTACAAACTGATGCGGGCATTAATCCCGGCAATTCCGGCGGTCCGCTGATTAACCTCAAGGGACAGGTGATAGGCATTAACACGCGTGGCGATCCTACCGCCACAGATCTGGGCTTTGCCATTCCGATTAATGTCGCCAGGTCGGTCATTCCATCGCTGCTTAAATATCATCGGGTAACCCGCAGTTATATTGGTGTGGAGTTGCAACCCCTGCGCGACCTGAACCATTTTTATAAAATCAGCGGGCATGCCGGCGTCTTGATCCGCTCGGTTGATCCCAATTCGCCGGCGGCCAAGGCTGGCTTGCAGCCGCAGGACATTTTGCTTTCCGTCAACGGCCATCCCACCAATTGTCGTTTTCCGGAACAACTTGCGGCCATCCGCCGATTCATTGCGGAGCAGAAAGTACATTCCACGCTTACCCTGCTTATTGACCGCCCTGTTTCCGGTTCCAGTGGAAAATTGATGGACATCACTCTGAAAACGCAGCGCCTGGAAAGTGCCGTTTCCCCGCAACACGGCATTGAAGGTTGGGGTATCGCGGTACGCAATCTCACCAAGCCTTTCCTGCGCAATCAGCGGTTACCCATGATTCAGGGAGTTCTGGTAACCGGGGTGCGACCAAGCTCGCCTGCGGACAATGCGGATCTTCAAGCCGGCGATATCATCGAACGCGTGAACGGCATTGCCATTAAGGGCAGTCGGCAACTTCAAACCATGGTCAAAGTTCTGAAAAAAAAGAAACAGGCTGCAGCGGTGCTTATCCGCCGTGGCCGCAGTGAAAGAACTCTGGTCATCAGTTTTTCGTCGACAAGGTAAGTGGTGTGAGATACCAAACGAATGGTGATCCCAATATTGTGAAGGACTTTTATGCTTAAAATTTTATTGGTCAGCCCTGTTAAGACATGGTTGAAGTGTATGCTCACCATCGCCGTGCCCGCCATTTTGACATTCTGGGCAGGGGCAGCAGTGAGTTTCGGGGCGGTTCATCCCGACATGGCGACCGCGGTTGGCAGGATATCTAAAAGTCTGGTTGTGGTGGAATATACCGCTGAAAATGAGCTGCACAAAACCAGCAAGGTTTCCGGGCAGGGAATTGTGCTTACCAAGAGCGGTGTTGTGCTTGTTTCCGGAAGCCTGCTGCCTGATGAACTGCCGTTGGCTTATGTTCGTCATCTGGTCATCCGTATGCCGCGGGGAACGCTCCGCAAAATTCCGGCGGAATTCCTGGGGCGTACCTCTGATGACAGCTTCTGTTACATTAAGGCGCTCAAGCCGCTGAACCTGCCTCCATTGCCCGTGGCCGATGGTGGCACCCCCGCTCTGGCCGAACAGGTCTTTTCGGTCGGGCTGCTCTCCAAAAAGCTGGGTTATGATCCTTATATAGGCATCAGCCGCATCAAGGCCAAGGTCACCCTTATTCACCAAGTATGCGATACTGAAACTTTTGGACTGACCTGCGCCAACAGTCCGGTGTTCGACTATCACACGGGGCGGCTCGTCGGCATCACGTTTCCCAGCCAGGGCACGGCCGTGGAATTGAACATTGCCGGTCATGCCGCACCCGTGAGCATCAACGATCCTGAACAAGATCCACTATTTGTTACGTATTCCGACATCAAAACTGCACTGACAGCAGTGCCCGACAAGCGTTTTCATGTTCGGCGTCCCTGGCTCGGTGTGGTGGGACTGGTTGGTCTGAAGCCGGCGCTCCGCCGACTCTATAAGATTAAACAAGCCGGCGGCGTGGTGATCGGATCGGTGATTCCCGGGATGCCAGCCGCAAAAGCGGGGCTGAAAGGTCAGGATATTATTTTAACCATTGACGGGAAAGCCTTCAGTACCTCTCCGGTACCCGATTTGATGCTGGCCCAGTTTGAGAGGTGCATGCGGTGGATGCACCCTGGGGAAAAAATTACCTTGGGCATCCTCCGCAACGGAACCAAAGCTCTCACCCTGCATGCGACCATTGGTGTGATGCCGGTCTTGGCATCCCAAAAAAAGCATTACTACAACCACCAGCTTGGATTGGTGACACGAAACCTGGTATTTGATGACACCTACATCCGTAAGTTGCCCGCTAAACAGCTCGGAGTCATGGTGGCCCTCATAAAAAGTGGAGCACCAGTTTCGCTCGGCAGCACACCTTTGAGGGTGGGTTACATCATCACCAAAATAAACGATCAACCGGTGATTAACGCCGCAAGCTTCCAAAATCAGCTGCACGCAGCCGTTCAAAAAGCCGCCGGCGGCGATGTGGTCTTCGTTGTGATCAAGCCTGATGGCAATACCGCAGTCTGTCGGATCGGGTTGCAATGACCGCTTGAGATGTTGTCCCGCGGCCAGATGGGATCGGTCAATTCCACCGCGTCTGCATTGCCGGCCGCAGGCTATACTTCCTCCGCCAGGATGGAGGAAAGCTGTTCGGATACTTCACCGATCTGTTCCGTGGTCAAATGCGGATTTATCACCCGCACGGCCTGACCGGAGCTGCGCAGCACCATTCGCCAGATTTCCGCAACGGTGCCATTCGCGGTGCTATCGGTTTCTGCGGGCGGTTCAGTGCCCTCATATTTGATAAGCCTTTTACGCATCAGCAGCAAGGCCAGCACAAATCGGAATTGAATGTCCGCCGATTCGGTGCGCGATTCAAGTCGATTGAATAAGTCCAATAAAACGCCATCATCGACAAAAAGCTTTTTCTTCTGTTCTGCCTCCGGAATCGTGGTTTTCCAGTAGGAAAACATCACCACCGGGGCCTCCGGGCGCCGTCCTGCCTGCCAGCAGGCTTCGCAAAAGTCCCGCCGGGCAAAACGCCCCAGCGGCCCCCGGCTCGTGGACTTTTCAGCAGATGCCGCGTCAATTTCGACCAGCGTAGCCCAACACGCTGTACCCGCAGCCAGCGCCGTCATGCAGCTGCCGCATTGGGCATTGCTCCGACCGATTTCCCAAGTCTGGTTAATTAAATTTCCCTGTGTCATGTCTTTATTTTAACCGCCCCACCTCCGTGCGTCGACGCACCCACTGCGGACGATGGCCAGTTTGCCCGCTCCGGCACCTTGGCTTCATTCGCCAAGTTGTTTGGCAAGTTTCAGCCCGTAAGGTGATTCGGGATAAGCATGTTTTAAGCGGACCATGATACTGTTGGCGGCACCGGTTTTTCCGCCCAGCTTCAGGGCTAAGGCCGCCCGGTACAAAAGCTCGGCACTGTAGAATGATGCCGGCAGGGCGTTCACATATTGCACCCCAATTTTGGCGGCGATGAGCGGACGGCCCTCGGCTACCAGCAGTTTCATGCGCAGCAATCGCGTGTATCCTTTGATAATGGCGCGGGGGTAATCAAGCTCCCATTGATTGATCAGTTGGCGGGCGGTATCAAAATGGCCCGTCAGAATATAGCTTTCGATATTTCGGGCGAGGACCCCTTCCTGAATTTCCTGTTGTCGATACGGCTTATCCACCCCTGGGCCAGCCTGTTTAGCCAGCCTGACCGCCAGTGCACCATTGCCATTGGCCACCGCGGCGTATGCCATTGCGGTGAAGACCACGTGACGGACCGCAGCGGACAGATTGACGTTCTGATCCAAAAATTTTCTGGCGGCGGCATACGCTCTGGACGTACGGGTGGTGTAATTACAGGTTGTTATTACGTAGTTGGCCAACAGGTGGGCCTTGGCTTGAGGACTGAGGGGCTTTTGGCTGGCCAACAGGTCCACCTGTGCAGCCCAGGAATATTTTCTCTTGGCCAATGCCGCTTTGACCAGAATTCCAGCAATCCGCAAGGCGGATCTATCTGCCTCCGGCCGGTGATTTTTGGCCCAGGCGCGGCCCCAGCGTCCCAGTCCGGGAAAGCTGTTATACCGTCGATAAAATCGCACACCGCGGGCGAGTTGTCGGGCATCAAGGCCGGCCAAGTTATAGCTCTTGAGAATCCGGGCCACCACCACCAGTGGATCGGCCGGAGGGAATGGATACATCTGATAAAGAACACTGCGAATGCGAATGCGCCGAGTAGCCGTGAACTCCCGGGCACCCTGTTGCACGGTCATCTGAATCGTATAGATTCCTGGAGTTAGAAACTCATGTTCCACACGCAGGCCAGTGGCGATTTGCCCGTCGGAAAATCTCCATTTCACCTGAGGCGAAAAGGAGGCGGGTACCAGGGCTTGAAAAGCAAATCGCTGAAAGTAATAGGCCGGCGGTACAAATACCTGTGCCTCGGGATGAATCGCAAAATCCGCCGCATAGGTCTGCCCAATCTTTTGCAGCCGCTCCACGCTGGCCCGGCCGATCGGCGCGTAAAGATTTTTCGGCACCGGGCTGTACGCCCTGGTGCCGGGCGGCATCCAATCCAGCGCCATGCCGATCTGTCCCCAGTAATTGATCGCCCCTATGACCACGCGGTGCCAACCGACTTGGAGCTTCATCCGGCGATTAAAGCGGACTCGGCCATACATCCCGCTGCGCCAGGGTTTGAGCAGGATGTTATGCCCATCCAGATTAAAGTATCCAACCCCATTGGCATCAAAGGCAAAATTATAGCTGCCGGCCTTGGGTATTTTCAGCCACGACTCGCAAAGCGACATCGCTCGTCCATTTTGACCGGCGGGATTGAATCCGATGAAAATACGGGGAACAAAATATGATGCGTACGCTTGGGCCCGGCCAATACGATCCGCCAGAATCTGCCAGGAGTTGCTTCCGCCCGCCCGGAAATGAAATAGACGCAGCCATACTCCACGATCAATCTTAAGAATTGGCGCAGCCGGCCCTGGATGCGGATTTCCCCACCATACGTAGTATGTACCACTCGAAGGAGTTTCAAACGCCAGTCGCACGCGATCATCATGCCGGGATATACGCATGATGCGCATGGGCAAAATTAAATGTCCCGCCGTCGTCACGCGCAAATCCCTGCCGTCAGGCAGCCGGGTGGAGTTGGTATAAAACCTGGCCCAGGCGATATTTTTCCCGGGTGCCCCACAACGCAATACCTGCACCTTTAAAGGCAACCGGTACGGCCAGCCGTTGCCCAGAACAGCCGCACGTGTCAGGTGTGGCCCGGCCGCACTCATGAGTAAACATAAGAAGATGGCCATGAAAAACAAACGGGTTTTGTGCATCGAAGTCATCCTTGCTGGTCATGAGATCGCCTGATTGCGGGCACCACTCTCTTGTACCGGACATCAGGTAAAAGTTTTTTTGAGTTGCGTGGTCATTTCAGAAATCGCCGCGATAATGCGGTCCTCTGGAGACGCCCCATTGGCCTGCGCCGGCTGCGCATCCATCCATGCCACTGTTTGTCGAACGGCCTCAGCGAAGGGGGTGGCATGGCGATATTCAGGAATATCACGGTTAATTTTGTCGTTGCTGTACACACCATGATAGCGGAATATTTCAGCCAGTCCGCCATAGCGTTGTGGCTGCATTTCCAACAGGGTTTCCGTGGCAACGTGGACCAGCCGCGGAGGTGGAGCGTTCAGGGCGGCGGCGATGCGCTGTGTATACTGATCCCACGTGAAAACATCGCCGCCGACGATGTTGTATATTTCCCCCATGGTTTTAGACCGTCCGATGGCTTTGGCAAACCCAACTCCCACGTCATCACAAAATGCGCTCTGCCAGAGCCCATGGCCGTCACCGCTGACCAGAATCGGCCGGCCCTGGCGAAGCCGGGAAATAAACTCATTCTGCCAGCCCAGATTGTTGATGAGGTTGGCTCCGGGACCAAAGGTGTGCGAAGGCCTGAAAATAGTAACCGGAAGTCGTCCGGCGGCGTGAGCCTGCAGAAATATCTTCTCGCATTCCAGTTTGTTGCGCCCATAGTTGCTCTCCGGATGAGGCACGGCTGATTCTGCCGTGGGAATTTGCGTTTGAGTGTTACCGTATGCACATACGGTGGAACAGAAAATAAAATGGCCGGTCCTGCCCGCAAAAACTTCCACATCTTCCATAGCTTGAGCACTCTGAAAGCAGATCATGTCAATGACCGCGTCAAAGGTTTCCACGGAGTCTGGGCCGAAGCATTTGGCCAATGTTCCCGCTTCATTGCGATCTCCGGTCATGCGGCGCACATCGCCGGGCAGGCGGCAGTGGGTTTTGCCGCGGTTCAGGACGGTGATGGAAGCCGTCCCGGCCAAAGCCTTGACGATGCCTGTGGAAATCAGTCCAGTTCCGCCGATGATCAGTACTTTCATGGGTGATAAGCTCCTTTAGCATCAGGTTCAACGGCCAGACGGCCCATCTATTGTCGGCAAATCTTCAATCACACGCCCTGGCGGGCAAACCGATAGTGCAGCCGTTCAACCGTCACGCCGCGTCCCCATCGTCGCAGCAGCCAAAATGCCATCCACGCCAAAACTCCCAATCCACCGATAAAGGCTGTGGCGGACCATTGGCCATTGGCGGCCAGCAGGCTTGCATCCAAAACGAACAACCAAAACAAACCGACCAGCATAATCCTGGGGCCTTTAGCCCGTAGCGAGATTTTTTTTGTGCGCAGCGTCGCCAACACAAAGCTCCAGTAAATGGCGGTGGCCAGGAGTGGTCCAATGAACAGCGACAGATGCGATACCAGGGAGAGGTTCTTCCAAAAAGCCAGATCCAGCAACAGGCCATCAACACCAAGCAAACTGAAAGTAACCAGCAGCAAATCACGGCTTTTCAGCCGCGGCCGTTTGTGTTCCAAGTGATAAGCCGCGGTGCTGATAAGCGTGACATGAGTGAAAAGAATCAGCGGCAGCAACAGGCCATGGCTGCGGGGAAATCCAATCATACAGTTCAGCCCGCGAATTGCACCGAGGCTTAAAAGTCCGACCGCTCCAAGATATTTTCCCGTGGCGTTATAAAAGACGATCAGCATGGCCGTCGTCAGGCATAAGAGAAGTGACCAGGGCACATCGGCTTCTCCCCGCACGACACCCACCATCGCTCCGAAAAACAGGCCCAGCATCAGCAGCAGCAGCGCAATGACCATGGCGCTGTGCTGTGATAAACGCCCGCTGGGCAGCGGTCTCCACTGGGCAAATAGGCGGTCCCGCCGGGTATCTAGAAGATCGTTAAGCGACATGCCAAACGCATACAAGCAAGCCGATGCCAAGCCGGTCATGCTCAACAACAGCCAACGATGATGCGGCGTTTTCTCATCCGGAAAGCGTAACAGGACCAGTGTACACGAGTCGGCGACGGCGGTGAAAATCAGGGCGGCTCGGGTCAACTGAAATATGGCCAGCAATTTGGATAATAGGGCTTTGGATTTCATAGAGCCTAGTGTACCGCCTGCGGCCTCCCCTCCAAAGTGCCCCCGTTCGCTGGTAAAAAACCACGGGCCGGTCATTTGACTGACCGGCCCGTTTTTGCCTGTGGTTCCGTGAAGCTCGTCTGATCTTGATACTGCCGGATCAGATCGCACATCGAGGGTGACACCGTGTCACCCACATAGAAGAATACTAGGACGCTGACCAGCAGATAAACCTTTGCAGATTCGTCCGCCGTCAGCTAATGGATTAAATTCAGCGACCGCCGGCCTTCTGAGCTTGGAAACAATCCCGGCAATAAACCGGACGATTTCCAGATGGCTTAAATGGCACTTCCGTCGGTTGACCGCAAGTGGCACAGGTCGCCGGGAACATCTGCCGGGGACCGGCTGAATAACCACGACCACCGCCGCCGCCAGAACGACCGACAGAACTGGATCCGCGACCGCCCCGACCACCGCTATCACCCTGTTGGGCTTTGCGGTTCTCGCGACAAGTTTTGCAACGTTTTGGTTCATTAGTAAATCCACGTTCAGCGAAACGTTGCTGTTCATCAGCAGTGAACGTAAATTCCGCGCCACAGTCGACGCATACAATGGTTTTGTCCTCGTAAGGCATAATATACTCCCTGGGAACACCAGAAAATGAGGAACTCGGCGATGGGCGGTTGCGGGAGTGGCTTCAGCCAAACTCGAACACGGCGCTACAGCCCACAGGCAGGTTATAGCATACACACCTCGTTGGCAATTGCAAGTCAACTTTACCCCCCCTGTTCAAAGCGGCTGACATCGCAGAGGCAACTCCGGCTGCTGATGGTCATTTTTGCTCCTTTTGCTACAATCTCAGCCAGCGGTCGGCAAAATCTACTCTGAAGGGGAAACTGTATGGATCAGGCTCGTAGCTATCGGCCCGAAGAAATTCGCAATATTGTCCTGCTGGGTCATACCGGAGCTGGGAAGACTACATTGGCGGAAGCCATTGCACATCGCTGCGGCGTAATCTCGCGGATGGGAAGTGTGGAGCAGGCCAATACCCTTTCAGACTTTGAGCCGGAAGCCCGACTGCACAAACACTCCACCAATTCCGTCCTCATGTACGCGACTCATCAGGGCCATCAGATCAATTTAATCGACACTCCCGGTTATCCCGATTTTGTCGGTCAAGCCCTGGCCGCCATGCCGGCGGTGGAAACGGCGGTTATCGTCATCAACGCGCAAAGCGGCATTGAATTCAACAGTCGCCGGCTGTATCACGCCGCCGGCGAAATGGGGTTGGCCCGCATGATCGTCATTAATAAGATAGATCAGGCCGTGGATCTGCCGGCTTTGGTGGAACAGGTCAAGGCCAGTTTCGGGCCGGAGGTTCATTGCATCAATCTCCCGTGTAAAAATGCCACCGATGTTATCGACTGTTTTGACCAGGCCGCTGGTCGTGCAGATTTCGGAAACGTTGCCGACATTCATCGGGAAATGGTGGAATCCACGGTTGAAATCGATGATGCCCAGCTCGAACGCTATCTCGCCGGACAACCTGTGGATCTGGCGGAGCTGCGCAGTTGCTTCATCCGGGCGATGAATGTCGGCCACGTGGTGCCCATTGTCTTCACTGCCGCCCGGCAGGAAGTGGGGATCGATGATTTGCTGCACATTCTCATTGAAGACGTACCGTCGCCCGTGACCGGCCGGGCCAAGCGGTTACGAAAGATTGCTGCCAGCGGATCGACGCCGGAAGAAATTATCGAATGCCCCGCCGATCCGGCTGCGCCATTGCTGGCCCATGTATTTAAGGTCACCACCGATCCGTATGTCGGAAAACTGGCGATGCTGCGCGTGCTTAGCGGCAAGCTGGAATCGAATACGGCTTTTGTCTGTGGCACACAGAAAAAGACTCACAAGGCCGGCCACGTGCTCAAAGTGGAGGGTCGCGATCATCCGGAATCGGGTGTGGCTTACGCCGGAGATATGGTGGCGGTTTCAAAAATTGAAGACTTGCAGGTGGATCAGATCATCCATGCCGTGACGCTTCATGACGAATTCAAGCCCCTGCCGCCGAAATATCCCACGCCCATGTTTTCCATGGCCATTGTGCCCAAATCCCGTGGTGATGAGGCCAAGCTTTCCGTTGCCCTGGCTAAACTGGTGGAGGAGGATCCAACGTTTCGGGTTTCCCACGATCCGCAGACGCATGAGATCATCGTACACGGACTCGGCGATATGCACGTGCGGGTGATGCTGGAAAAGATGAAAAATCGCTTCGGCATTGAAGTGGCCACGCAGCCTCCGCGGATTGCCTATCGGGAAACGATCAGCCTTAAGGCTGAGGGCCATTATCGCCACAAAAAACAGACTGGCGGTGCCGGCCAGTTTGGCGAGGTTTACTTGCGGGTGGAACCGCTCGAGCGCGGCAGCGGCCTGGAATTCGTGAACGAGGTTTTCGGCGGGGCTATTCCATCTCAGTACATCGCGTCTGTAGAAAAGGGTGTATACGACGCGATTGAGCACGGCCCGCTGGCTGGATATCCGGTACAGGATTTACGGGTTATTGTGCATGACGGTAAAAGTCATCCTGTGGATTCCAAGGACATTGCTTTTCGCATTGCTGGGAAATTCGCCGTGCGCGACGCCATTTTGAAGGCCAGACCGGCCCTTATCGAACCTATTGTCACCCTGGAAATTACCAGCCCCGAATGTTTTCTTGGGGTGATTACCAGCGATCTTAACACCCGCCGCGGCCGCATTACCCACACGGACTTGCCCGTACCATCCATCGCGATTGTCCGGGCCACAGCACCATTAGCCGAGGTAACACAGTATGATAGTCAACTGCGGAGCCTTACTGCAGGGCAAGGTAGTTTTGTGATGGAGTTTTCTCACTATGACGCCGTTCCACCACAACTTCAGGCTAAACTCGCCGCTCAATACAAACCGGTCATGGAGACTGAATAAAGTTGGGGCGATGGCTCAAAACCAACCAATTTGCCCTGATAAACTACCTGTGTGGGCCACTTGCGGGGTGCCCAGGTGCCTCCCGATGTTGGCTCCATCGGCGGTCACGGAAAGTTTTCCCTTGACCCGGCAGGCAAAGCAGGCGATATTCTATAGTTGTAGAGGTTCACAGGCGGACCGCTGCAGCCGTGGGTGTGGACCCCGGTGGCGGCGCTTGAAACCTTCTTGCTTGACGGAGGCATAATGCCATGGCAGTAGTTCGCACCGCTCGGTCCACGCCCCCTTGGGCACTGATTGTCTTTGTGGTTCTTTGGGTGTTATCAACCACGGTTGCAGTCCTTTTGTATCTGCACGTGGGAAAAGCCCAGCGTACCGTCGTCACGGATTCGCGCAAGCTTAATCAGGTGATTTTGCCTTCGGAAATGCAAAGCCCCATGATTCAAACCATGCTCGCCAATGCCAATGAAAGCCATTCTGTTGTTGGCATGTTGCTCTCCGGCATTGATTCGCTGGAAAACCAGATGATCGGCCACGTTTCCAAACAGCCGATTCGACAGCTCACTTCGATTTCAGGACCGGCGGCAACCGCGCTGCACCAGGCTCATCTTTCAGGTAAATCGCTGGTCGTAGCGGTAACAGACTTGGCCGCCAAAGTGCAAAGCCAGCAGGCTCGCATCAAACATCTGCAAAGCCGCATGAAGGGGCAACGGACATCCTTTGCTACGGCGCAAACTACCTTCAACGATAATATTGAAACTATTTCCCAGAAGCTCAAGTCCGCCCACGACGAAATTGCCAAATTAAGAACCCAGTTGGCGGCTGCCAATGGGAATCTGGCTGCGCAGGCCGCGGTTTTCCAAAAACAAATAACCGCCGGACAACAAAAATCAGTCCGGGATCTGGAAACTCAAGTGGTGAAAAACCAGCAACTGCAGCAGAATCTCGCCTCTCTCAATCTGGTCGTTTCAGATCTGCGCAAGCAATTGGCGGGATTCAAGGCTCCATCCGAAGGAGCGGGTGCTATACTCTCTCAGGCTCAGGGAAAGATCATCGGCGTTGGTCCGGGCGAAAATCAGGTATATATCAACCTGGGCCAGTTTCAAAAGGTGCCGGTTGGTCTGACATTTGCTGTCTATAATCCCCAGTTGGGTGTGGGTTCCGGCATTTCTGGTGGCGGAAAAGGATCCATCGTGGTCACGCATGTGGGCCGCTTCGCGTCGCTTTGCCGCATCAACCATGTTCATACCGGGCAGTCCATCTTCACTGGCGATCTAATAGGCAATCCGGTTTTCCAGAAAAAGGGCCGAGAATTTCATTTCTATGTCTACGGCGATTTTGCAGTCAATGGCAACGATGTTGCCACCGCTCAAGGCCGTCTGGAAATCGTTCGCTTGATCAAAAAATGGGGTGGGGTGATCGACCGTCACCTTACCAGCCAGACCGATTTTCTCGTGCTTGGTGCGGAACCCGCATCACCATCGCTGAGCGGTGCCGCCGCGGCCCTCCCACAAAATCAGGCCTTAATTGCCGCCCGGCAGGCGGAGCAAAGCACATACAATCGGCTTGCGGCGGAGGCCCAACGATTGTCAGTACCGATCCTGAATGCCAATCGGTTTCTCGCCATGATCGGTTATTACAATCCTCCGCTGCTGCACCGGTAACCTGATGTTTCGATGAAGACCTGTAAGGGGCGGCAAGTTATCAGCTTGCCGCCCCTTTTTTCTTTTTGCAGGGCCGGCCTGCACTCACTTCGGGCACGGCCGTACGCTCAGGCAAAAGCCCGCAACCAGAGCCACAGCCCATTGTCACGCAAGTTCTTTCGCCTGGCAAAAAAATGTGCGCACCTCCGCCCACGCACTTCCCTGGTCGCCGGCGCGGCGTTTACGGGAATCGCAGGTAGCCGACGCCGAATCTTCCTTTGCGCACCACCACAATGCGCACCACTTTAGCTTTGGGCATATACGGCAGCAGTGCCGCCAGGTCGTTTAAGGTTCGCACGCGATATGGGCCGATCTGCACGACTACGTCGCCCGGTTTTATTCCAGCTTTCGCCGCCACGGAACCTGGATTGATCTGTGTAACCAGCAGGCCGCTTTGGGCGACCAAATGATATTTTTTGGCCAGCGCCGGTGTTACCTGATCCAGTCCCATCCCCAATATCTTTTCCGAGGCGAGTACCACCGCCGGCGGAGGCGCTGGTTTGACTTGATATTCGCGCACCGTGCCATTGCGGAATTTTACGGTTACCTCCTTTTGCGCCAGCGTTACTTTCAGCAGGGTCGCATAAGCATCCATCAGCGTGGGTGTGCGGTTGTTGTCAATGCTTTCTACCGCAGGGCCTGACGTTCCTGCCACCACTATTTTTTGATGCACATGATCCGGACCGGTCATGGTCCGGATGGCGACCAGGTGCACAGGGATATCAATTTTGTTTACCGTGGCCGGATTCATCAAACGCGGAATCAAGGTTGAAAGGCGGTCCACCCCGATGGCAAAGCCGATGTTTTGAGCATTCCCGCGGATAGCGGTGTTGATTCCGATGACCTGGCCATAGATGTTCAGTAAAGGGCCGCCGGAATTGCCCGGATTAATCGCCGCGTCCGTCTGAATGAGATTGGTCAGCGGCTTGGGATTATTGGGTTCCATGATTTTCCGATGAATAGCTGACACAATGCCTGAACTCACACTTTGCGAATAGCCAAACGGGTTGCCGATCGCAATGGTCGGTTCCCCGATCATTAAATTGGAGGACAACCCCAGGGGAATGGTGGGAAATGTGCCTTTGCCGTCGATTTTCAAAACGGCAAGATCTGCTCTCGGATCACTGCCGACGACATGCGCGGAAAGCCTTTTTCCGTTCGCTAGAGTGATATGAATTTCCTGGGCCTGATCCACCACATGGTTGTTGGTAATCACATAGCCATCATGTTGGATAATAAATCCGCTGCCGAGAAAATCAGCGGGTACCTGCACCACCGGCCCCACATTGAACTGCCGCCAGAAAAAATTGTTTGGAAATGGATTTACCCGCTGCCTTACCAGTCGTTTTGCCGTAATGCTGACCACCGCCGGGCCTCGCCGCTTGACTACTTGCACAATCAGCGTGTCGCGCAGATTAATCGTGTTGGGGCGCGGATTCCACGCCTGGTGCCCCGCGGCCCAGGAAAACATTGCCGTCAGCAGCAGCACAACGGACAGAACCATGACTTTTTTCACGTTTGCACTCCAAATAACGGCCCACGCGGCCCCAACCATAAATACCGCAAGGACACGATAAAGGCCAGTGGCGGAGGTTACGGCTTTGCCCGGCTCGCGATTCACTTATTCCCGCATGGCTGTCGGCTCAATCAGCAGTTCCACCCTCTCGTAACTGCGCAAGATCACCATCCCCGTAGGCCGTGAGATTAAGTCCTCCGTGAGTACGCGATGAAGATCATCAATCGCGGCGATAGTGCACCCGGCCATGGCGATGATAACATCCGATGGTACCAAACCAGCTTGATCCGCCGGACTGGCTTCTTCCACCGTCGCTACCAAAACCCCGGTTTCCACCGGCAACTTATAAAAGCGTGCCAGCCGCCGCGGAATAGGCGCATTTCGCCCGATTACGCCAATATAGCTTCGTGCCACTCTGCCGTCGCGTATCAGATGCGATGCCACATAACGGGCGGTGTTGGAGGAAATGGCAAAGCATAGTCCCTGGCCGGGCAAAAGAACGGCGGTATTTACACCGATCACCTCACCTTTGCCCGATACCAAGGGGCCACCGGAATTACCGGGGTTCAGCGCAGCGTCGGTTTGAATCACGTTCTCAATGAGCCGGCCGGACACTGCTCGAAAGGATCGCCCCAACGCGCTGACCACGCCGGCGGTGACCGTGGCTCCAAATCCCAGCGGACTGCCGATCGCAATGGCCAGTTGGCCGACTTTCAACCGGGAAGAGTCGCCGAGTTCGGCTGTGGGCAGATCGTCGGCCTCCACACGAATCACCGCTAGGTCGGTATGCGGATCATCACCGATCAACCGGGCCGATACATTCCGGCCATCCGTTGTCAAAACCCGCAGCGATTCGGCCCCATGCACCACATGGCTGTTGGTCAGAATAAAACCATCCGGCGTCAAAGCAAATCCTGACCCGCTGCCGCGCCCCGCGCGACCATCACCATTGATCTGTTCACCGCAGGTAAATTCAAGTTTCACCACGCTCGGCCCAACTTTCTCAACCGCTCGCGTTACCGCCTGAGAATAGGCATCCATCGGCTCGTCATCGGCAGCGGCAAATTTCCGACCTGCCGTTTCAATGGATTCACCGCCGTCCGGCGGCTCCTGATCATTGCGTTGATTTACTGGTCTTATCACAAAACGCCTTTCCTATTGCCATTCCAGCTACAAGCCGGCAATCACGGCTAAGACCGGCACTGGTCCCAACCTGCTGACTGCTTAAAGTATAGGTCGCAGCAGGCCGGCAGAGTCAAATTCCGGCGGCAATGACTCTGGTAGCCGTTGATAGCCCCAAGGCCGAAACTTTCCCATGCTGGGTTATTGTTCAGAGTAAATCAGATCATTAATAACTATGCCTATCCATTCGCACCTTGCCGCGAAACAACCAATACACGTAAGTGGTATAGGCCAGCACAATGGGCATGCCTATCAGTGCGATGATGCACATAATTTTGAGCGTATAGGGCGATGACGATGCGTTGTAAATGGTCAGGCTGTTGGCCGGATTATTGCGAGCATACACGATATTGGGAAACAAGCCGATGGCCAGAAGTGACAAGAGTGCCACAATTGCAAAGCAACTGGACAAAAACGCGCGGAAGTCTCGTTTGTGAAATATTTCCCGCGGAATATTGGCAATCGCCAGCATATTCAGAATGGCCACCACAAAAAAGACCGGATGTTTGCGTATTTCACTGGTGAGATGCCGGTCGTACAACAATGTGGCCATGGTGGTGGCGGCATAGCAGATAATGAAAAAGATGATCGAATTATTCACCCAGCCGCGCAGGCGATCGTGCAAATTCCCTTCTGTTTTCATGACCAGGTAAATCGACCCATGCATCATAAATAGGGCCACAGTGGTGATGCCCACCAGCAAGGCATACGGGTTGAGCAGCGCCCAGAATCCTCCGGTATAGGTCCCGCGGGCATTAAGCGCGACACCGTAAGCCAGATTGCCGGCAAACGCCCCCAGAAGCAGCGATGCCAAAATACTGCCGATAAAAAAGTTGGTATCCCATAAATTACGCCACCAGCGCATGGGTTCCTTGGACCGAAATTCAATGGATACTCCGCGAAAGATCAGGGCCAGCAACAGCAGCATGAACACCGGATAAAAGCCTGAAAACAGGCTCGCATATACATTCGGAAATGCCGCAAACATAGCCCCCCCACCGGTTACCAGCCATACTTCATTGCCATCCCATACCGGACCGATGGAGTTGAGCAGCAGCCGTCGCTCGGCATCATCCTTGACCAGCAGATACAACATTCCAACGCCAAAATCGAAACCATCGAGGATGGCATAACCGGCGAATAAAATGCCCAGAAGCACAAACCAGACCACATTGAATTCATGATGCATGATGCCAATACCTCAAGTTTGTTGCCTGGCTCATCGGCCGCGTTACGCATCCAATCTGCCGTGCCCCTCAACGATTGGGGGAGGCATCGACGGCCGCACGGTGGGTTCTTCCGGCCCCTGCTGAATTTTCCGGTTCATCAGGAATATGAACAGTGCCCCCAACAACACGTACATAATTCCAAACATCATCATCGACGCAAGCACCTCTCCGGCGGGTAGATGCGGCGATACCGCCTGCGAAGTCTTCATCATGCCATACACGATCCATGGTTGCCGGCCGACTTCTGCGGAAAACCAGCCCAATTCATTGGCCAGTTCCGGCCCAATCACGGAAATTACAAAGATCCACAGCAGCCAGCGTTTTTGAAACAGCGTTCCCCTCCACCAGTAAAACACGCCCAGCAGGCTGATGAGGATAAGAGCCATCCCAATGGCCACCATCGCATGATACGATTGAAATACCGGATTCACCGGCGGCCGCAGCGCCGGAGGAAAATGATCCAAGCCAATAACCGATGCCTTGGTGTTGTAGTACATCAGCCAACTGAGCATGCCTGGTATCCGCGGTCCGTAGACCATTTGGGTTTTGCTGTCTACCCAGCCGAAAAGGCGTATGCCCGCGGGGGCGTCCGCAGGAAAGTGTCCTTCAAATGCGGCCAGTTTTGCCGGTTGATATTTGCCGACCATCTTGGCGTTAAAATCGCCGGATACCAACTGCGCTGTCGCCCCGATAATCGCCGCAACCAAGGCCATTTTCACACAGCGCCGGCCAATATCTTCGTGGCGACGTTTAAGTACATAATATGCCCCTACGCTCAGAACCAGAAAGGCTCCGGATAAGAACGCCCCCAGCAGTACATGCACCAGCCGATCCATCGTGGATGGATTAAACACCACCTGCCAGAAGTTGGTAATCTGCGCCCGCAGCACCCCATGGTGCAGCACCAGGTGAAATCCGGCGGGAGTTTGCATCCAGGAATTGGCAACATTAATCCACAACGCACTGAAAATGGAACCGAAAGCCACCATGATGGTGGAAAAAAAGTGGGTTTTTGGTCCTACCCGATCCCAGCCAAACAGCAAAATGGCCAGGAACCCGGATTCCAGAAAAAACGCGAAAATTCCTTCCGAAGCCAGAGGGGCCCCAAATACGTCTCCGACAAAGCGCGAATAATTGGCCCAATTGGTGCCAAATTCAAATTCCATCACAATACCCGTCGCCACTCCCAAGCCGAACGTCAGGGCGAATATTCTGGTCCAGAATCGGGCCATGCTCTCGTAAACCTTATTGCGGGTTTTAAGATACATCGCCTCCATGGTCACCATCATCACGCCCAGGCCGATACTTAATGGTGGAAATAAGTAATGAAAAGAAATGGTCAGACCGAACTGCACGCGGGAAAGCCACAGCGTATTCATGGATCAACCTCTTTCACGTCCGACAGCGTGTGGTAACAAGTCCACTGTGCCGCCCGCGCGTCTCCCCAGGCAGGTGGCGTCCAGCCGCCTTCGCCCTTACAATCCTAATTATTGGATATGAGGATAGCAAGGTGCACTTTTTAAATTGAAGGAATTCCTATGCTTTTTGGTCAAACGAGTGAATATGCGCTCCGCGTGATCGTCTTCTTGGCTGCGCGCGGCAATCAGCCTGCCACCAACTCTCAAATCGCCGAGGCGACACTCGTGCCCGCAGGTTATCTGGCTAAAATTGTCCAGATATTAAACCGCGCCAATCTGGTTAGATCTCGCCGTGGCCTTCACGGTGGCTCTGTGCTGAATCGGGATCCGCATGATCTTAGTCTTTACGATGTCATTCAGGTGATTGATCCCATTCGCCGCATTGAATCGTGTCCTCTGGCTTTGGCCTGGCACGGGCAAGATATCTGTCCGCTCCATCGTCGGCTCGATGATGCCATTGCCGGTGTTGAAACGGCGCTCAAAAACGCCACGGTTGCAGATCTTTTGGATAGCCGCGACAACTACCGCAGCGCCATGCTTTGCCCGCCGAACGGTTCCCATCGCCAGCCCGCCCGGCGCAAGCCGATCCCCCGAATGAAGCCTGCCAAACAGTCCGCAGCCAGGCGACGGCCTTGACACCACACCTTCCCGACCGGCTGCTGCTCTTAGGTTTCGCGTAGCCTTTTACGGACCATCTGCACCGCCGCTGCGGAAATATCGCAGCCGGTATAGAATCGCCCCAGCCGCCTGGCTGCCGCCAGAGTCGTGCCCGATCCGCAAAAATAATCCGCGACCATGCCTCCTGGCGGGCAAAAAGCCGAAATCAAAAGCTCCAGCAACGCCAGCGGCTTTTGTGTCGGAAATCCTGTACGTTCCCCGGCCATCGGGTTCAGCGCCGGTATGGCAATGACATCATCAGGATTTTTGTGCGTATGATGCACTGCTATCCGCGACCCTTTTGACCACTGGGCCCGGTGCAGGGCCTTGGGGCTGCGCGGCGCGGCCACAACAGCCGCGTTAAAATAATACGTGTTGCCACGCCCATACACTAAAATAGTATCGTGCTTACGCGAAAAGTGCCGTCTGGAAGCCCCTCCGGTCTGGTAATGCCAGATCAGTTCATTGATCAGTCCATCAATACCAAAAATCTGATCCAGCATCACCTTCACATAATGCACAATATGCCAGTCCAGGTGCACCAGCAGCACTCCCTCCGGGCGAAGCACGCTATGCATCAGCCGCACACGCTGCTCCAGAAATTCCAAATAGGCAACATGCCCGTCCTTCCAGCGGTCATCAAAGTGCAAAGCCATCTGCCGCGTTGCTTCCTGCCGCCCATGGCCATGGAACTTGCGCTTGGTGTAATAAGGTGGATCAATATAAATAAAATCAATGCTGCCGGGCCTGGAGTTCTGCAGGACGATTCGACAGTCATCGCAGTACAAGCCGCGGCTGCGGTTGCCTGCGATGGGATTTTGACCACCATCCTCTGACTCGACGAGAAGCTTCAAGTCCATCCTTTCCAGTCATCCGACCATCGGCGAACTTGGCCTTGATCCGCGTCGCACAACCGCATGGGCGGGTATCATACCGGCCTTAAGCCTGGGCTGGAGGCTATTTCAGTTCTACATTCCAATAAGCATGGTCTAAGAAATGCTTCCATGAGGAATATTTGTCGGATCCCAGCCGGATATTGATGACGGGATTGCGCTTCGGTTTGTGCGGCGTACGGCTTAGGTGCATAGAAGCCTGTGTCGGAGTGCGCCCGCCCTTTTTGGCATTGCAGTAAACGCACGCGCACACCAGGTTTTCCCAGGTGGTTTTGCCGCCCAGGGATCTTGGAATCACGTGGTCCAGCGATAGCTCATGGGTGGTAAATTTTTTGCCGCAATATTGGCACAGCGAATTATCCCGCGCATAGATGTTGCGCCGTGTAAGTTTAACATCCTGTTTGGGCAACCGGTCATAGCCGAGCAGACGAATAATTCGTGGTACCGCAATTTCATACCGGACGGTGCGTACAAAATCATGTGCTTCGCGTTCGTACTGAGCCTTGAGCACGGAAATTTCCAGCCAGCCTTCAATGTTGTAGGCAAGATAGCAGTCATTTTCCACGGAAATGACTTCCGCCATCTCCTTGATCAGCATGGCAAATGCCCGCCGTGCGCTGGTCACGCGAATAGGCATGTACAGCCGGTTCAGTACCAGCACATTACAGGAAAGGCCCGAAACTGACGCGGTTTCTGACATCCAAACGCTCCGTGGCGGCCTTAACTGCCGGCAGTCCTGAAGCCAAATCTTCAGGACATCGTCTGCGGTTGACACGTCATCAAAGCTCGCACGGGGGCGAGCAATACGCTTGTCAACCCGAAGCGACCGCCTGTGCAGCCTATTTTGTAATCCAAGTCCGGGATTATCACAAGCCAGCGGGAGTTGTGTACCACCCATAGAGTTGCATCTAACGCCCACTCCGGCTACAAACAGCCCATGCGCAAGTGTCGCCGGAACTGCCGGCTTGCGGCCACGATACTTATGCTGCGGCCTCAGGACAACCCTCCGAGGGTAGCTCAGCGGTTAGAGCAGGGGACTCATAATCTCCGGGTCGTGGGTTCGAATCCCACCCCTCGGATTGGCCGTAAACATTGGATTTTAGCCATTCAATGTTTCTTTGGTTTTAGCGATTTTTGCCACGCCAACGCCGCCTTACCAGCGGATCCGATTGCCGTGGCCGTCGTGAAATTGCCCGGCCACAATTACACACCAGTCCAGAATCCACCACAGCACCACGATAACCCAGCCGTAAAGGGTCAGCGTCAGAACCAGCATGATAGCGCCGCTCAGGTATCGGCCAGCGTAAAAACGATGCACACCCAGGTAGCCAAGCAGTGTACACAGCAGCAACAAAAACAAGGTGCTTTTTGTTGCCGGTCCGGTTGGTGGTGCGGCTTGGGCGTTCTGAAAATGACGGCCCGTGTGAACGCCCGTATGATAACCCGAGTGCGATGTGTAAAAAATGCCGGTGCCCGGCACGCCAACGGTTTTTCTTATACCGGTGCGGCCCATTGTAATATGCGCGCCGCGCACGCCGCACGAAAGTGACGCACCGCCTTTGCTTAAGTTCATCGTCAGGCCCGGCGCAATCTGGATGCGCCTAAAGAATCGCATGTAAGCCATTTTCACGCCTCCGGTTTTCGTGGTTTACGGGTCGATTGTGTATTTGACCGCAATTTAACCCACCGTAACGCCTTGTCAATAGTATGATTCTCTGAATCATACCCAGTTTTGTCGCCTGTGTTTTGGCATAGATCGCACCCAGAGCGTGGTTGGCTCGTAGTAGCGTAATAGATAAACGAGTTCGGGCGCGCCGGACCAGCCATAAGAAAGGAGTCTGCCATGAATCGCAAGGATGCGGTGGCATGGGTGCTCTGGGTCTGCGCCTCATGTCTTGCCTATTCGCAAGCCAAAACGTTAAGTGAATTGGTTGCCGGAGCCGTCCGGTGTCAACGCATCAGTCTGCCCAATATAGGGCGGGCCATGACCGGCACGGTGCGTTCGCAGATTAAACGTTGCTGGCGGTTTACCGCCAACCAACGTGTGGAACCGGCCGTGGCGATGTCCGGGGTCATGCGGCGATGGCTCAAGCGTCGCCGTAAGACGCTGTGGGTGAGTTTCGATTGGGTGGATGTTCGGGGATTTCAGACCCTGACCGCTGCGGCCAATGTTCGCAATCGTGCCGTGCCATTGTGTTGGGCTACCTGCTGGCGTGGCGTATGGCAGGGGTATAGGAGCCGCAACGCCTTTGAAGAATCGTTGTTGCTGGCATTGCGGAACATGATTCCCTCATGGGTGTCGGTGGTGATTCTCGCCGATCGCGGCTTTGGCCGGGCAGAACTGGCTCGTTTCTGCCAACGGATTGGTTTTCACTATGTTATTCGTATTCAGCCCAAGGTGTATATTCGCTCCCATGGCTGGAGCGGGCGGTTGGACCAATACTCAGTTCACCGCGGCATGGCCAAGGTATTTCACCGCACGGACTATCGCCAAAGCAACCCCGTTCGTCAGAGCATTGTGGTGCGATGGCAGAAAGGCTTGCCGAAACGCCGTG